>DATDKZ010000001.1:0-11321 GCA_036519575.1 Actinomycetota bacterium
GGTCATCGAGGACTGGCCGGTTCCCGACCGGGAGCTCCTGCGCAAGGTGACGGCGCCAACGCTGTTGATCTGCATCGAGGGCGACGACATCCATCCGGCCGAGCTCGGCCGTATCCTGCACGACCTTCTGCCGAGCTCGGAGCTGCTGATGTTCGAGAGCGAGATCGCGCTGTTCCAGGCCATCCCATCCCTGGTCCAGCGGGTGGGGGCGTTCCTGACCGGGAATGAGTGACGCCATGGCGGGCTTGCTCACAGGCCATGAGCGAGGTCGAGGAGTACCGCAAGGCGAAGGACGAGTACTTCCGAGACGATCCCCGGTCTCCACTCACGCGGTCCAACGGTGGAGCAGTGCTCATCTACGGTGGATGCGTGATGGCACCTCGATTGAGAGATTCGATAGTTTGGGCGGCTGTCTGCAAACTCTTAGGGGGCCGAGTGTCGCTCAGGAACAGGAGGAAGGAATGCTTCGAGATCGAGAGGCTTCGACGTCGATGACCGTTCTGCACGGATCAACGCGCAAAATGCTGCATTCCATCTTTGCCCTCAGTCTTGCTCTCGTGGCGCTGCTGGCGGCGACCACACCCGCCGCGGCGATCACGGGCGGCACAGAGGACCTCGCCAACAAGTACTCCAACGTCGGAATGGTCGTCTTCTATCAGCCCGATGGCCGTTTCCGGTGCTCGGGGACACTGATCTCGCCGCAGGTGTTCCTCACCGCCGCCCACTGCACCTTCCAGGACATCGGAAAGGTGGTCGTGACCTTCGATCCGCTGATCTCCCGTACCGAGGAGGAGGCTGAGATCGACATTCCTCGCGCCGCCGACGATAGCGGGCCTGACGATGCGATCTCGACGATCGGATTCACCGCAGCCGATATCACGCCTCCGGACTACGAGGGCGAACAGACGTGGTTCCTCGGAACACCTCGTACCCATCCGGACTACAGCGACTTCACCGATCTCAAGAACTGGAACGACACTGGCGTCGTTCTCCTCGACGAGTCTCCGGGACTCCCGACAACGTCGTTGGCTCCCGAGAACTACCTCAATCAGTTCCGGCAGCCGCTGCTGAACGCTACAGAGTTCCTCGTGCTCGGCTACGGCACCGAGGTGCGTGGGCACCCGCCGACACCGGAGCGCGAACCGATCGTGCGTCGATACACCACAGAGATCGGTCAGAAGTTGACCGCGCAGATCCTGCAGACCAACGGCAACGAAATGGATCCCCGTGCGGGTGGTGGTACCTGCTTCGGTGATTCCGGAGGTCCCGCCCTGAAGGATGGCTACCTGGTCGCTGACACGAGCTACGGCTTCACGAACAACTGTCGCTATCTCGGCGGCTACCAGCGCGTGGACATTCCCATCGTCCGTAACTGGGTACTCGATTGCACAGCGGATCTGGCATGCCCTACGAAGCAATAGCCGGTCGCCGGGCTCGGTCTCCATGGGTCACTGGGGGCGCACCAGCTTCACTCGGCCAGCGAGCCTGGTGAGGCGGGCTCGACCCGAACGATCACAGAAGCCGCTTGGCCGAGGGTGCACTGGGTTGCGTAAACGGAGGATCGTGGCTGATGCTGGGTCCACTCCTCTCATGGTCGATTCACGGGTCCTCTCGCGGTCGTTGGGACCGCTGCTGCGCGTCGGAAGGGAGGTGAGGGATCGGTCGCCTCCGTTCAAAGGTCGGGGCCGGACAGTCGCGCCCGCAGGCGCGGCGCGGTCGAGGTTCCGCCGGTGAACCCGGCGGCCCGACAACCCGTCTTGAGGAGGGTCGGCATGAGGAGAACGCTCTCGATACTCGCTACCACGGTCCTGTTGGCCTCGCTGGCCACCATGGCGTCGGCGAGGGCCACGGTTCGCGTCAGACCGCGGGCCGGCCGGGCCGAGAACTACGGATCCAGGCTCGTCTGCGGAGAGGGGAGCCCGCTGTGCGCCGAGGCGAACGACGCGCTCGGCTACAAGGGCGGGTACACGGGTCACGACGAACCCTCGCTGCTGTTCTATTCGGATGCCCCGGGCTCGGGCAACGAGTCGAACTACCGGATGATCGTGCCCACGGATCCCCCGACGCTGCCGGAGCAGGACGGCACCGGTGGCACCTTCAACTTCCAGGACCGGATCGCGTTCTGGTTCGGGATGGATCTGTGCGACAACCAGTCCGCACCCGAGTTCACGCACGCGGCCTGCGTGCCGAACAGCGATACGAACATCTTCGATAGCGGAGACCCCACCGCCGTCGACTACATCGGCAGGCATCCGGGGACGGCGTTCCTCGAGCTTCAGTTCTACCCGCCGGGGTGGGTGCCGTTCCAGGAAGCGATCAGCTGTGACGCCACCCAGTGGTGCGCGGCAATGGCGATCTTCAGCTTCAACCGGGATCAGAACCGGGGCATCGACAACAACGCCGCCTGCCTGAACTCGGTCGGGATCGAGCCGGCGAACTTCGCGTTCATCACCAAGAGCGGCGAGCCGGACTCGCCCCCCGCTCCGCTCGACCTGACCGGCGCCTCGTTCGAGCCGGATCCGACGACCGACCTATTCATGGACGCAGGCGACGAGCTCGCCATCTCGATCCACGACTCACCTGACGGGCTGGTCACCCAGATCGACGACCGAACCAGCGGCGAGTCGGGGTCGATGACGGCGAGCGTCGACAACGGGTTCGCGCAGGTCAACTTCGAGCCGAACGCGGCGACCTGCACGCAGGCGCCGTACGCGTTCCACCCGATGTACTCGACCTCGAGCGAGCACACGAGGGTGCCATGGGCAGCGCACTCCTACAACGTGGCCTTCTCCGATGAGATCGGGCACTTCGAATACTGCGACCGCGCGAACGTGCACGGCAAGTGCGTCAACCCAGGTGTCGGGGAGGACAAGAAGGACGGTGACGACGTGGCGTGCTTCAACGCCGACGAATCCCTCCTTGTCGAGATCGGCGGGTGCATCGCCACCGACAACGACTTCGATGGGGTTTCCTACCAGCCGAACTGGCCAGGAACCGGGGCGACCCCGGCGTTAGACGCCGCGCTCAACCCAACGTCGATCCTGTTCACCAGTCCGACGTTCGGCGGAGGACAGAACTTCGATCGCGTCGGGTTCGAGGCCGACCTGCCGCGGATCGAGGCCGCCGACTTCGGCGGGATCTGCGACCGGAGCACAGGGACGGGCTGCGTTAACCCACCAGCCGGCTCCAACTTCTACCCCTTCTACAGCACCAGGAACGATGGAGCGGTGGGGTGTTTCTGGCAGCTCGGCGGCGCGAACATCCCGGGCACGACGAACACGTTCGGTGGGAACTCAGCGGCCGAGTTCGGACCGCTGCTCTTCCTGGACTACCCGGGACCGGTCTTCACGCCGATCCACCGGACGAACGACTTCCGGCAGGTGCTGGACGACAACCCCTGCCTGAACGAGTCGACCTAGAGGAACGGTCCGAGGGCGGAGGCGCGCATCGCGCGCCTCCGCCCCGCTCAAGCAACTGACCGGTCGAGTGAAATTGTCCGTCGCCGCTCGGGCCGGCGAGAAGGTATTCCGGCCTTCGATAGGCTCTGCCACGTGACCGATGAGCTCTTCTCGACCGACGCGTATGCGCGCACGTGCCAGGCGAACGTGATGGATGCCGGCAGCGACGGCGTGGTGCTGGACCGAACCGTGTTCTACGCGCGAAGCGGCGGGCAGCCCGGCGACACCGGGTGGCTGATGTGGGGCGGTGGCAAGGCTCGCGTGATCGACACGATCAAGAGCCGGGGCACGCTGGAGCACGTGATCGAGGGCGTTCCACCGCCGATCGGCACCCACGTGACCGCCGAGATCGACTGGGACCGCCGGCACATCCTCATGCGGACCCACACCGCGCTCCACGCGCTGTCGGGGATCGTATGGCGCGACTACGGCGCGAAGGTGACGGGAGGGTCCATGGACCTCGGCGTCGCCCGCATGGACTTCGAGCTCCCCACCATGTCGGCGGAGTTCGGGCGGGCCGTCGAGGGGAAGCTGAACGAGGCCCTGGCGGAGGATCGCCCGGTGCACGTCTCGTTCGTACCGCGGGAGGAGGCCCTGGTCGACCCGGACCTCATCCGGACGAAGGTGAACCTGATCCCCGAGCACGTCGATCCCATCCGGGTGATCGACATCGAGGGGGTCGACAAGCAGGCCGACGGCGGCACCCACGTCCGCTCGACGGCCGAGGTGGGCCGTGTCCGCGTGGTGAAGACCGAAAGCAAGGGCAAGGGCTTCAAGCGGATGCGGATCGAGCTTGTCGACCGGTAGCGGGAAAGTCGCCGCGACGCGGCCCGATGCGGTGGGCGGTGCCCTGGTGGCGCTGGCCGCTCTGTGCTTCGGCACCGTCGTCGTTCTGGGCAAGCACGAGCTCGAGGGCGGCATCACCGTGTACTCGCTCTTGGCCATCCGGTTCGGGGTGGCCGCGGTGGTGCTCATCGCGCTGCTTGTGGCCTTCCGCCGTTCGCTCGCGGCGGCGGAGGGCGAGCGTGCCGGGCTCGCGGTGCTCGCCGTGTGCGGCTACGCGGTGGAGGCCACGCTGTTCTTCCTCGCGCTGGAGCACGGAACGGCGGCCGCGGTGACGTTGCTGTTCTTCATCTATCCCGTGGTCGTCACGCTGATGTCCTGGGCGGTGGGGGGCGGCCGGCCTGGGCGTCTCACGCTCCTCGCGCTGGTATGTGCGGTGAGCGGCGCGGCCGTCGTCGTGGCGACCGGGACCGGACTGTCGATCCAGGCGCGCGGGGTGGTCGCAGCGCTCGGTGCCGCGACCACCTACAGCGCCTACCTCGTGGGCACCGATCGCGTGCTTCGTCGCACCAGCCCACTCACGAGCGCGATGTGGGTGAGCGCGGGCGCGTCGCTCGGCCTCTTCGCCTTCGCCGCGCTCACGGGGAACGGTTCACTCCCAGATGGATGGGGCGAGTGGTGGCCGGTGATCGGGATGGGCCTGGCCACCGCGGCCGCGTTCGTCTGTCTCCTGGAGGGGATCCGGCGGATCGGCGCAATCCGGACGGCGATCGTCTCCGCCATGGAGCCGCTCGCCGCCGCGGCGCTCGCGGTCGTGTTTCTCGGCGAGTCCGTCACCGGCGGAATCGCGCTCGGTGGGGCTCTGATCCTGGTGGGTGCCGTGGCCGCGAGCCTGGCCCGGGTGGCGACGGTGCAGGAACAACAGGTCCCGTAGCCGGCGAGGCCTTGGGCGGGCTGGAGTACGCTCTGGTCGAAAGGAGCCCCCGATGGACCGGACCATGGCGTTCCTGTTCGACCTCGACGGGACCCTCGTCGACAGCGTGTACCAGCACGTCCTGGCGTGGCAGGACGCGCTCGACCATGTTGGCATCGAGCTCTCCGTGTGGCGGATCCATCGCAAGGTCGGGATGAGCGGCGGCCTGTTCGCCAACGCGCTCCTTCGCGAGACGGGCCGCGACGTCAGCGCCGATGAGCGGGAGCGCCTGAAGAAGCTCCACGCCGAGGCGTACGAGCTGCGGGCCGGCATGGTGCGACTGCTTCCAGGCTCGCGCGAGCTCCTCGCGTATCTCTCCGAGGCCGACGTCCCATGGGCCATCGCCACGAGCGGCGGCATGGAGAGCGCCGGCCGGGTGCTGCCGCTCCTCGAGGTTCCCGACGGCGTCCCCGTCGTGACCCGCGACCAGGTGTCCTATGCCAAGCCGGACCCGGACCTGTTCCTGGCCGCGGCCGAACGACTCGGCGTCGACATCGCCGAGTCGGTCGTCGTCGGCGACAGCGTGTGGGACCTGCTGGCCGCACGCCGGGCCCGAGCCCTGGGCGTCGGCCTGCTCTCGGGCGGCTACGGGCAGGACGAGCTGGAGCGCGCCGGGGCCTACCGCGTGTACGAGGACCCGGCCGACCTCCTTCGTCACCTCGACGAAGTGGGCATCCGGCCACGTGGATAGACCCGCCATGCCCCCGGAGAGGCTCACCGCGCTCGACGCGTCGTTCCTGTACCTGGAGCGGCCGGCGATGCACATGCACGTGGCCGCGCTCTCGGTGTTCGACCCGTCCTCACGGCCAGACGGCCGTCTCCGGTACGACGACGTAGCCGGCGTGATCGCCTCGC
Organism: Actinomycetota bacterium; assembly: GCA_036519575.1. Lineage (GTDB taxonomy): Bacteria > Actinomycetota > UBA4738 > UBA4738 > HRBIN12 > AC-69. Next base: position 6,070 of record DATDKZ010000001.1, read on the forward strand.
GTATCCATCTCGCCCCGCGGTTCCGCCGGAAGGTCGTGATGGTCCCCGGCCACCTGGGGCTTCCCCTGTGGGTGGATGATCCGCGCTTCGACCTGGAATTCCACATCCGGCGCTCGGCGCTCCCTGTGCCCGGGGGACGACGGGAGCTGACGGACGCCGTACAACGCGTTCTCTCGCGGCCCCTTGACCGGACGAAGCCCCTCTGGGAGCTCTACGTGATCGAGGGGCTGGAGGACGGTCACGTGGCGACCCTGCTCAAGGTGCACCACGCGATGATCGACGGGGTCTCCGGGATGCAGCTCGCGGCGGTGGTCTACGACGTGGAACAAACGCCCCGCGAACCGCCGGCGCCTCCTCCCTGGAACCCGGAGCCGGAGCCGGCTCGGGCAGATCTCCTGCGAGAGGCCGTCCTCCGGCTGGTCACGCACCCAGTCCGGGGCGTGCTCGACGGCGCTGACCAGGTGCTGCAGGCCCCGGCGATGACGGCCCTCGGCCTGGGTGCGATCGCCTCGGGCGTGCGCAGCATCTTCGGGATGGGCGCCCGGCCATGGAGCCCGTTGGACGTCGCGATCGGCCCCAACCGAAGGTTCGCCATCACCGAGGCGCCGCTGCAGCGGTTCAAGGACGTGAAGGATGCGCTCGGCGGAACGGTGAACGACGTCGTGCTGACGGTGGTGGCCGGAGCCCTGCATCAGCTGCTGAAGGACCGTCGAGAGCCCTCCCGCGGGCGCACCCTCCGCGTGATGGTTCCCGTCTCGGTCAGGACCGGCGCCGACGACGGCGTGGGCAACCGCGTGGCGCCGGCCTTCGTGGACGTCCCGATCGGGACGATGTCGGCGAAGCGCCGCCTGGCCGAGGTTCGAAAGGGGACGCAGTTCCTGAAGGACTCGATGATGGCGCTGGGGGCCGACGCGATCATCGGCCTCGGCGCCTACGCGCCGGGCGGGTTGCTCGCGGCGGCGGCCCGAGCGGCATCACGGGGACCGTGGTTCAACCTGGTCGTCTCGAACATCCCTGGACCTGGTCAGCCCATGTACCTTGCCGGTGCCCGGCTGGTGGCGAGCTACCCGTCGATGCCACTCGGGGAGAACTCGGCGCTGTCGATCGCGTGCTCATCTCTGGGCGGTGTGATGGCCTTCGGCCTGACCGGAGACTGGGACGGGATGCCCGACATCCAGCTGCTCGCCACCGCGATCGACGACTCGCTGAACGAGATGTGCAAAGCGGCTGGGGTCTAGATAAGGGTCGAATCGGAAGCGGAGGCCGCTCCCGGCCTCACGACCTCCTCGAGCCACCCCGTCACGGCGGCCATCCACCTGTCGGGGTCCTCGATCATCGGCACGTGCCCCACCTTGGGGAGCAGGCGAACCCGCCAGTTCGGATGGCTGGCGATGGCCGCCTGGGCGAACGCCACCGGCACGAGCCGGTCGCCGTAGCCGTGGATCACGAGGACCGGGCACTTCACGCGGTCCAGGACCGTTCGGGCGAGGTCCCCACGTTCGCCAAGGCGAAGGAGGGAGCGCGCCGCCTCCACGAGCGCCGGCCCGATGTCCGGGTCCTTCTGCCGCTCGAGCAGCAGGTCGATGTGCGCTCGGATGAGCTCCTCGGGGACCGTGGCGGGATTCATGGCCGAGATGCGGAACCCCAGGCGCACGATGCGCTCCGCCGACATCGCGGTGAGCCGCTTCCTGGCCACCCACTCACCGATGCCCGGGGCCCGATACAGGGCGAAGCCGGTGAGGACGAGGGCCGACGGCACGCCCCCCCGAGCCCACGGGAACACCGAGGCGCTCAACACGACCGCCTCGGCCGAGGCCGGTTCGTATGCGGCTTGGAGCATGGCGATGGCACCCCCCATGGAGTTGCCCACCAGCACCGCCGGCCCCCCGATCACGTCGTCGATGAACCGTGCCAACAACACCTGGTTCGCGCTGAGCTTGCTGCTCCGTCCGTTACGGGGGGTGCGACCGAACCCGGCCAGGTCGAGGGCCAGCACTCGGCCGTGCTCGGACAGGCGCCGTCCGACACGAACCCAACTGAGGTAAGAGCCTCCAAGGCCATGAAGGAGGACGAAGCTTCGCTCGGACGGGCCTTCCCACTCCACGTAGTGGACCGGCCCGTCCAGGTCCACGAACCGGCTCTCGGGGATATCCAGCTCGTCCATCGGACCAAGGGTACTGCCGAGGCCACCACAGGAAGCTGTCGGCGCCCATCGGCAACTCCTCGAACGCGACGTCCTACGATCGAAGCGCTCGATAGGCGATGGCGGAGGGAGAGAACGATGAGGAGGAGGGTGGAGGCGAACCGGCCCTGGGCGAAGGTGATGGGCTACGCACGTGCCGTGCGGGTCGGAAGCGTCGTCGAGGTCTCGGGGACGGCGGCCGCCGGGCCCGACGGCACCGTCCTTTCCCCGGGCGACGTCGAGGGCCAGACCCGGGCGGCCCTGGCCACGATCGGCGAAGCGCTCGAGGAGCTCGGTGCCTCGTTCCGCGACGTCGTTCGGACCCGCATCCTGCTGGCCGACGCGTCGCGCTGGGAGGATGCCGCGCGGGCCCACGGCGAGATCTTCGGGGACGTCCGTCCGGCCAACACGACGATGGGCGGCTTCGAGTTCATCGATCCCGCCATCCTGGTCGAGGTGGAGGTCTCCGCGGTGGTCGAGTCCGGCTAGACTTTCGGCCGCATGGCCATCGTCACCCTTCGTCCGCCGCTTCGCGACCTGGCAGGGGGCCGCGAGATCGAGGTCGACGGCGCGACAGTCACCGAGCTCCTCCAGGCGCTCGAGCGCTCGCATCCCCGGCTCAACGGATGGGTCCTCGACGATCAGGGCAAGATCCGGCAACACATCGCCGTATTCGTGAACGAGGAGCGGGCCACCCCCGACGCGCCGGTGCGAGGAGGCGATCGGGTCCACGTGTTGCCCTCCATCTCCGGCGGCGCGAATGACGCGGAGGTCCTCGTGGGGACGAGGAAAGGACTGTTCGTCCTCCGAGGGGAGCGCGGAGGTCTGATGGACGTCGCCGCCCGGCGATTCTCCGGGCAGACCGTGGAATACGCGGTCCGCGATCCACGCTCGGGGCGGTACTTCGCCTCCGTCACCCACGGTCAGTACGGACCCCGCGTCTACTTCGCCGACGACCCACTCGCCGAAACGTGGGCGCAGGCCGACGGACTGAGGCTCCCCGACGGGGAGGACGCGACGGTCGAGCGGATCTGGATCGTGCATCCCGGCGAGGAGGATGGGGTCCTGTGGGCCGGGGTTGCACCGGCCGCGCTGTTCCGGAGCGAGGATGGGGGTCGAACCTGGACGCTGAACCGCGCGCTGTGGGATCAGCCGAGTCGCAAGGATTGGCAACCGGGAGCCGGCGGCCTCGCGCTCCACTCCATCTGCCCGTGGCCGGGCGATCCCGACCGGCTAGCCATCGGCATCTCGGCGGTGGGCGTCTGGCTCTCGGACGACGGCGGCCGATCGTGGCGCAACGGGAACAAGGGGCTGGTCCCGCTGTACGTACCCGATGAGGTCCGGGAGACCACCCTCGACCTGTGCGTGCACAACATGTACCGGTCGCCGGTGGTGCCGGAGCGGCTGTTCATGCAGTTCCACGGCGGCGTGTATCGCTCCGACGATTGCGGCGAGACCTGGCTCGACATCGCCGAGGGCCTCCCGTCGGCTTTCGGCTTCCCCCTCGTCCAGGACCCGCACCGCCCCGATCGCGCGTTCGTCATCCCCCTGGTCGCCGACCGAGACCGGGTCACGCCCGAAGGCAAGGTCCGCGTCTACGAGACCACGGATGCGGGCGGCACGTGGGCGGCGCGAGGCCAGGGCCTGCCCCATGAGCAGGCGTATCTCACGGTCCTTCGCCAGGCGTTCGGGCACGATGGCGGCGATCCACTCGGCCTGTACTTCGGCGCCACATCGGGCGAGGTGTTCGGCTCCGCCGATGGCGGACGGACGTGGAGGACGGTGGCTCCCCACCTGGCCCCCGTGACCTCGGTCCGCCCCTCGTCGGCTTGATGCCAGCGAAGCAGAAGCCGAAGCTCCGGCCGCTGTGGGCCTGCCCGAGGTGCGGGCAGCGGTTCGTGTCCCCCAACATGTGGCACTCGTGCGTCCGGATGACCGTCCGAGACCATGTCCGGGGTCGACCGAAGGAGGTCGTGGACCTCTACCGCCTGTTCGCTCGGATGGTCCGCGACCTGGGGCCGGGGGTAAGGCGGTGCCGGTGAAGACCGGGATCGGGTTCATGGTCCGGGTCCGGTTCGCCGGGGTCGCGCTCCAGAAGGGCGGCTTGCGTGTGAGCTTCTGGCTGAAGCACCGGATCGACAGCCCGCGGTTCGCGAATGTCGAGCTCATTCCGCCAAAGAACTTCGTCCACTCCTTCCACGTGCGCTCACCGGAGGACCTCGACGACGAGGTCCGCGGGTGGCTGGCGGAGGCGTATCGGGTGGGGATCCAGGAGCACCTGGCCGCGCCCGCGAAGGGGGCAGGGGCATGACCGCGGTCGGGAACGGGGGTTATCCCGGAGGAACCTTCGGGCCGTAACGGATCGTCGACGACCTGCCGCCTCCCTCCACGCACGATATCGGTGCTGCTCCGCCGTCGAGGAATGACTCGGTCGAGCCCTGACCACCCTTGAGACGAACGGGAGGGTATGGGTCATATGGGCGAGCGGTTGTAAGTCCTTCGGGCCGAAAGTGGGTGCTAGCTGCGGGAATAGACCTGGTCGTCACGATGTCTTAACAATTGGCGGCCTTTACAAGGGGTGGGACCGCCCGTACCATAGAATTCGCGACGTGCCACCGGCAGCTCTCGTCTCGAGTTCCCGTCTGCCGACGTACTATGTAAGGTCCCCGAGACCTCCCCGGAGCGGGGAAACACGCCCTGGGGAGATTCGGAGGAGGAGAGTGAAGGACTAGATGCCAGAGCCTGCCCGCCCGTTGGGCACAGACGACGCCGATGACCTCCGCCTGTACCTGGAGGCCGCGGCCCGAGAGCCGCTCCTCACCAAGGAGGAGGAGGTCGAGCTCGCCATCATCATCGAGCACGGCAAGGAGTCGGAGGACAAGCTCCGAGCCGGCCGGCTGCGCTCGGAGAAGAGCATCCTGAAGGCGCGCCAGGCCGTGAAGAAGGCCGAGGCCGCCCGCCAGCGGTTCATCATGGCCAACCTCCGGTTGGTGGTCTCCGTGGCCCGAAAGTACCAGGGCCAGGGGCTGCCGCTCCTCGACCTGATCCAGGAGGGCAACATCGGTTTGAT
>DATDKZ010000002.1:0-3995 GCA_036519575.1 Actinomycetota bacterium
CCCGCCGCCCAGGGCCGTCACGTACACCCCACGTTCGGTCGACGCCAGAACGTCGTCGGCCTTCGACGGTCCGTTGAGGATGTAGGAATTCGTCATCCGCGGGATGGGCGGATGAGCGTAGGACTGGCGCCGCCCGTTCCCCGTCGAGGCCACGCCGTCCTTCTCGGCGCGAAGCCGGTCGTACATCAGGCCCTGTAGCTCACCGTCCCGGAACAGGACCGTGCGCTCCGCCGGCGCGCCCTCGTCGTCGAAGGAGAACGACCCCCACGCGTTTCGGACGGTCGCGTCGTCAACCCCGGTCACGAGCGACGACGCCAGCACTTGGCCGATGCGACCGCGGTACACCGACGCCTCCTTGTCCACGATGTCTGCCTCGAGCGGGTGCCCGCACGCCTCGTGGAACAGCACGCCTCCCATGCCCGGCGCGAGGACCACAGGCATCTCGCCGGCAGGCGCGGGCCCAGCGTCGAGCATCGTGACGGCGCGCTTCGCCGCGACTTCGGCCGTCGTCCTCGGCGGGTGCCCCTGGAAAAACTCGAGCCCGGCCAGGCCGGCCGGTGCGTGGAACCCCGTCTGGATATTCCCGTCGCGCCCCGCGACCACCTGCACGCCCAGTCGGACCCGAGGCCGCGATTCCTCCACCCACCGCCCGTCCGACGTGGCGATCACGACCCTCTGAGTCGAATCGCCGTAGGACGCGCTGACCTGTCGGACGTGGGGGCTGAACGCCCGGGCCACGTCGTCGACCTCGCGCAGCCACGCCACCTTCTGAGCCGGCGGCACGGCCTCTATCGGCCGCTCGGCCCGGTGGACGACCGGCGGCTCCTGAGCCCGAAGGTCGATGACCTGGCCGGCTGCCCCCGACACCACGGCGGCAGCCGCGGCCGACGCCGCCTCGAGCAGTGCATCGGGGTCCAGCCGGTTGGAGAAGGCGTAGCCGAACGAGGTCCCGTGACCGACCCGCACCCCCGCACCCCGGTCCAGGCCGGAGGTCAGCTCCTCGATCTTCCCGTCGTCCAACCGGATGCTGAGCGAGGAGCGCTCCTCGACGAACAGCTCGGCGAAAGAGCCGCCCCGGGCTCGTGCCGCTCGGAGGACCTGGCCGGCGAGTTCGCGGTCGAGCATGGGCCGGGATTGTATCGGCGACCAGTTGATACAGTCCGAGCCCGATCGCCGGAGGATCCCATGCACAGGACGGCCAACATGCTGTTCGTGTGGCCGACGGCCTCTGCGCCCCCGACGGGCGGCGCCGACGGCACGAGAACCGTCGACGCGTCGGGCCGGTTCTCGGCCTCCGGTTGAACGGAACCGGCACTCCCGGGGATCACGAACCGCGGAGCGACCTGCTCGCCCTGGGAGCGGTCGCCGGTGGATTGTTCATCTGGTACGTGGGGCTGTTCGTGGTGCGCGGATTCGTGTACCCGGTGGGGCCCGACGGGCCCGTGTATCTGTGGTGGACGCGGCTGGCAGGCCACGACGGGCTCTCGGCCGTGCCGCGGCCAGGGATCCCCGCCATTGCCCTCGTCCTGCAGGGCACGTTGCATCTCCCCTTGACTGCCGTTCTCTCGGCGTTGGAGTGCGTGCTGGGAGCGGCCGTGGGACTGGGCGCGGCGGCGCTCGTCCATCAGCACGGGGTCTCACCGACCGATGGCGCGACTCACATCGACAATGGGGGGCCGCGAGCGACCTGGGTGGTGGCTGGCGTGCTGGCCGGGACCTTCGCCGTGCACATGGCCGCTGGGTACCTGGCAAGCCTGGCCTTCGCCGCTTTGTTCCTGGCGGCAGCGACCGCCCTGGCCATGGCCACCTCTCGAGCCACGGTCGCGGCAGGGCTCTTCCTCGGCGCGGCCGGGTCGGCCCATCCGCTCTTCCTCTTCCTCGGGGTTCCCATCCTCGTCGTGGCCGCGGCGCAGGCGTGGCGTACGGACCGGGCGGAGGTCCGTCGGGTCGTCGCCGCGTCGGTCGCGGGCTGCGCCGTGTTCGCCGCGGAGGCCCTGGCCCTCCTCGCTGGGCCCAGTCAGCTGTCGGTGATCACGTCGCGCGATGGCTTGCTCCGCACGGCGGGGCTGACCGACGTCCTTCGAAGCGCCTACCTTGACCGGCTGGTCCATCGATGGACCCGATACGTCCAATGGGCGTCGATCCCCCTCGCCGTCTACGGACTTCATGAGACACGCGGCTTCGTCCGGCGCTTCCTGATCGCCTGGGGAGTGGTGAGCGTCGGCGGGATGGGCATCGGACTGGTCACCGGGCTGTTCCCCCCGGATCGGTTCATCACTTTCGGCTTCGTCGTTCCCATCCTGGCGGCATACGGCTTGGTCCGGCTGTGGCGTGCCGTGGTCACTCGGCGAGTCGTCGCCGTGGCCGTGGCGGGAGGACTGGTCATCGCCATGACGGCGGGGGCGTTCATCCCCTGGGCTCGTCAAAAGCCCTTCCTTTCGACCGCAGAGGTCCAGGCGGTGACCGCGGCCGGCCGGTACGCGTCGGCGGCACCGCCGGGGGCTCCGTTGCTCTTCGTCGTGAACGACCGTGACGCCACCGCAACGTTCCTGGCCACACAGGCGGCGAACGTCATCCGGGCGGCGCTTCCCCCCGATCGCATCCGCGACGCCTCCGTGGTGGTGCCGTACCCGAGGGCGGGCCGGTCGGCCACGAGTGAGCGAATCGCGCTGGCCCGCGTCACGTCGAGGGACGCCGAAGAGGCCACCCGCGCGGCAGGCGTGCCCCCTCTCTCGTTCCTGCTCACGCTGTTCAACCGGGTGGACCGCCCATCGCCCTCCATGGCCAGGGTGGCCGACGGCGTGTTCATCGAGACGGCATCGACCGGGACCGGGGTCCCGCCCGGGATGTCTCGTCCCGTCGATCCCCTGGAACCGTCCTCGCCGGGGGAGATCCTGCTCGCCGCGTTCGCCGTGCTCGCCCTCATGTTCGTGGCGGGCTCCGGATGGGCAGGTGCGTTTGCCCGGGACGCCGTCGCTCGCCTGGCGCTCGCGCCGCTGTGCGGGACGGCCGCATTGATCCTCGCCGGCATCGCGCTGGAGCGCGTGGGGATGCCCCTCACGGGGTCGGTCGGCCCGACCGTCGTCTTAGCGGTGGGAGGCGGGGGCGGCTACCTCGCTCGCTTCCTCCTCGAGCGGCGTGCCGGACCGAAGCCGTCGAACGAAGTCCAGGACGAGCCACACTAGGACGGCCACGGCCACGGGCGTGAGGAAATAGTGCCCGACGAGCACGTTCGCGTCATAGGCCCGGGGGTAGCGACTGGGCTCCGTGGCCCATTGGGACACCGTGAGGAGCGTTCCGATCCACACAACGGCTAGGCGCGGCACTTTCGGAAGGAGCCACGCCAGCGGCAGCGTCCAAGCCAGGTACCAGGGCAGGAGCACCGGTCCCAGCAGCATCAGGAACAGAAGGCTCCAGCCCCACGCGGCGCCCTGCGCCTCCGCCGAGATGGAGGGAGCCCGCCGGACCAGGGCGCGTGCGATCAGGAAGAGCGCAAGGACGAATGCGATTGCAAAGGCCACCCTGGCCACAATGCCCAACGATTCGCCGGTCATCGCGTCCAGCACGCGGCCGAAGAATCGCGACGGGGCGAGCCACCCCTGATGTCGGGCGAGCTCCGCCATCCCCAGGGTTGGGTCATTCGCCTGCAGGAACGGGAGCGCGAACAGGAGCGCGATCCCCGCCGCCACCCCCAGGTGGGCGGCGGCCGCGCGGGCACGCCTGCCGGGTTCGGTCCGAGCCGCGACGGCTACCACGAGCAGCAGCAGCGGGACCACCGCGGTCGCCTTCACCATCGCCCCCAGGGAAAGGACCGCGGTGGCAGGGAGCTCCTTCCCCGCGAACACCAGGGCCAGGGCCCCGGCGATCGCAAGCGCGACGAGCATGTCATTGTGACCGCTCGCCACGGACTGGAACAGCACTACAGGGTTCAGCCCGATGATGGCGACGGCGAACGCTTCCCGGTCGGGCCGGACCCTGCGAACCAGCGGAGCGAG
>DATDKZ010000003.1:0-5224 GCA_036519575.1 Actinomycetota bacterium
GGTGACTGCATCCCGAACCCGAGTCACCATCGCGATCAATCCGTGATGATCGATGAGGTGCGTGATGGGGTCGCGTTCCGGCGAGGGATCCGGGAGCATGACGTCCCCGTAGTCGTGCACGTCCGCACGCTGCCGGAGCGCTTCGACGAGCCCGACCTCACGAAGCGTCGTGGGCGCACGAGCAACGCCGCCATTCGTTCCCGCCGAGTTCGTCGGCACACCGAGCAACCCGATCGTTCGCATCCACCGCCGAACCTAGCCGATCGGAGGTTAACCCTCTGCTCGAACCAGTAACCAGGCTAGGGCTCGACGTCACGACGAAGACGCCAGGGCGAGCGCGAGGAGGATGGGGAGCAGGCGGGCCGGCCGCAGCGGGCTTCGGGCCCGCACCAGGCAGAGCGTGCATGTCAGCCGGTGCAGGAGAGCACTTCCACGTCGGCCGTGAAACTCTGCGCGGGTGAGTGTCACGAGCGTCATGAGCCTCGGTCAGGCCTACCTCAGATGGTACCGAGGAAGTCGAGCACGGTCTGACGGAGTTCGTCGGCGACCGAGGGATCGGCGTAATCGAGGATCTCGGTCCCATGCTCCCCGGTAGGGAGCAGCACGATCTCCTTCGGCGAGGGTGCCACCCGGTCGAACACCGAAAGAAGGGCGGCGGCGTCCCGGTCGGACTCGCCGGCCACGAAGAGCTTCGGGACGAGCACGTCGCGGACCTGTCGTTGGACGGGAACGAGTCCGTAGAAGTCGTATCCGGACACCCAGATGAGACCGTCGGCCTCGAGCCCTCGGCTCAGCGCGAAGAGCGACTCCATCGCCCCGAGACTGGCGCCGCCGACGACGACCCGGCGTGACCCCTCCCCGCGAACGAGCCCGACGGCCGGCTCCAGGTCCTTCCAGTCGTCACCGGTGCCCGTACCACCGGAGCACCCGAGCTCACCGCCCGGACACTCACCCCGGCGGTTGTAGGTGAGGACCCGGTACCCCTCGGTCGCGAGCAACGCGGCGAACTCCAGCCATTGCGACTGATCTCCCGGACGCATGTGGGACAGGACGACCCCCACTTCCCCTGAGCCGAACATCCTGCCCTCCAGCGGGACCCCGTCGGCAGCCCGGAAGCGCACCGGCTCGGACATGGCAAGCGCCTCGGACTCCCCGATATCGGGGAACCGCGACGTGGATGAGGGAGCGGGAGTGGGCGAGGGCTGCGTGCCGGTCAACGGGGCTTCGCTCCCCGAGCCACAGGCCGTGGCGAGCATGAGCGAAGCTGCCAGCGCGATCCACCCTCGCATCCCGCAGAAAGATACGGAGGACTCCCCGACGGTGGTTTTCGTCGCCCGCGGGCCCGGGTCGACGCCTCCCAAGGGCTATAAGGCTGGTTCGGGGCTCAGCCGATGATGAAACCTGAGTGCCGCGGGCCTGACCAGGGGTGCTCGGGGAGACCCAGAATGACCGTCGACGATCACGAGACCGAGATGAGGGCATCAGAGACCGAAGGGTCGGTCGGGCCCCGGCTCGAGGAGCGGTTCCGTACGCTGGTCGAGCACATCCCCGGAGTCGCCACCTACCTCGATCGCGTCCTGGACGACCCGGCGCATTCCGAGCCGCTGTACATCAGCCCACAGATCGAGGACATGTTCGGCTACCCGGTCGCCGAATGGCTCGGGGAAGGCGAGCTGTGGCTCCAGATCCTGCACCCCGACGACCGCGACCGCATGGTCGCCGCAGATGCGGAAGCGCGGCGAGCACTTTCGCCGATGAGCGCCGAGTATCGGCTGATCACGCGGGGGGGTCGCCTTGCCTGGGTGAGCGAGAAGGCCGCCGTCGTTCGCGATGTTGCCACGGGAGGACTCTATTGGCAGGGCGTGATGGTGGACATCACTGAGCGCAAACGGGCCGAAGAGGCTCTGCGAGCGAGCGAGATGCGGTTCCGCACGATCTTCGATGCAGCCGCGTTCGGTGTCGTGACTGTTGATATCCGAGCTCGGATCATCGAGGCGAATCCGACGCTCGAGCTCATGGCCGGGTATGAACCGGGTGAGCTGGCCGGGGTTCCCCTGGCGGCGCTTGTCGACCGTGGCGAGCACGACGAACTGTTCAAGCTCGGCGAGGTGATCGAGGGCGCTGTGGACCGGTGCGCCGTGGAGCATCAATTGCGACGCAAGGACGATTCCCTCCTTTGGTGCCGGACCGTCATGGCGCTCGTGCGTGACGGGGAAGGCGACCCGAACTATGGGATCTGCATGCTGGAGGACATCACCAACCGCAAGTACGTGGAAGAGGAGCTGATGCAGCGTGCGGTCCACGACCCACTCACCGGCCTGCCGAACCGTCGGCTGCTTGAGGACCGACTGGCGAACGCCCTCGCCCGCTTGGCAAGGAGGCGGAACAGCGGCGTGGCCATCGTCTTCCTCGACCTCGACGGGTTCAAAGAGGTGAACGATACGCTCGGCCACCAGGGGGGCGATGAACTCCTCGAGGCTGTCGGACAGCGGCTCCTCCGCGCGCTGCGACCGTCGGACACGCTCGCACGCATCGGCGGGGACGAGTTCGTCGCCATGCTCGAGGACGTCGCTGCGGAGGACGATGCGCGCCGCATTGCCGAACGGCTCATGGAGGCCCTCCCTCCGCCGTTTCCCTTGGGCGCGCGAGAGGTGTGTGTGACGGCAAGCGCTGGCATCTCACTCGCAACCGACCATCGCATCCGACCGGAGCTGCTGATCCGCCAGGCGGACGCTGCGATGTACACGGCGAAGCGCAACGGGCGGAATCGGATCGAGATGGCGACCTCCGACCCTGCGTGACTATGGCTCTACGCGCGGTTGCACGGAGCCTCCGACCACCTCGTGCGTCGTTCGGACGACCACGTTGTTCGCCGCCTGGCCCTGGAGCCAGTCGAGGAGCGCGTCGAAGTTGGCCGGGGTGATCGAGTAGGCGTCGCAACCGTCGCACAGGTGGTGGAACACCAGCTGCACCCAGCCCCCGCCATGTGTCACCGCCCCCGTCACGTAACCCTCGATTGTCTCGAGGGTCGTGCCCTGCTTCGGGTTGGGCGGCGTGCGGGTGGCGTAGGCGTCGGCCGGAGGGATCGTCTCGGCGAAGACCGACGTCCCGTCCACGCCCGAGACCCCGCGACCGCTGTTGTATCCGCAGTCCATGACGACCTGCTTGGTGCCGTCGTCGAACGTCCCGAACGGGTACGCGAACGAGGTCGGCTGGAACCCGTGGTCGATCAGGTTGTTTCGGTCCTGGCAGACTTCGACCCTCGCGTCGGTGGTCTTCAACGGCTTGAGGTTGACGTGGTGGAGCGTGTGCCCTGCGATCTCGTTCCCGGCGGCCGCGAGATCCACGAGCTGCTCCCAGGTCATGTGCGCTGGGTCTCCGACGACGCCGGTGTTCACGAAGAAGGACGCCTGCATCCCGTGCTCGTTCAGGGTCGCCAGGGCGCCGAACTGATCGGCCACGCCGTCGTCGAACTGGATCGTGACGACGGTCTGGGGGAGCGGAGGAGGAGGAGGGGGCGGCGGGGGCGGCACCGTCTGCCACGCGAAGGCGAGGGGGGACGTGGCCGACAGGTCGACGGCCGGCTCCACGGTCGAGAACGACTCGATGTCGTCCTTGAACCTGGCCTTCCCCGAGTTGAACACCGCGAACGGGTCGCTGTCGTCGGGCGGACAGTTCCTCATTCCCGTCTGGAGCCCGGTGAAGAGCGTACCGTTGGGACCTTCGACCACCGCGCCTTCGAGGACGGGCGGCGAGCCGTCGAGGGAACCCAGCAGGTTCGCCACCTGATGGTGGATGCAGTGTGGGAACGTCGTCCCATCGCCGACGATGAACGACGACCCCCAGGCGTTGGCGCCGAGGATGTTCCCCAGCCAGCGGCCGCTCCACTCCGCGTGCGCGCTGGATCCCGTGAGTTGCGCGTACTCACTCGCCATGACGGAGAGCCCGGTGCCATGGGTGGCCGTGTCCCACATCGCCCATGGGAAACCGAACTCGAACGGATCGGTCGCGGCCTGCGCGATCGCGTTGTCGAGAGCCTTCCCCAGGTCGGCGACGAGTTCGGCCTGCGTGACCTCCAGTCCGGGCGGATTGCCGGCCTGGTCGATCGCCTTGTGGAGCTCGTAGTGCGCCAGACCACTGACGTCGTAGAGGTTGAGGGTGTCCTCGGCGTCGTCCGGCCCGGTGATGTAGGCCTTGGCCCAGTGGGCCGCCTGCTGCAGATAGAAGCTTGCATCGGTATGCGGAAGTCCGGGAGGCAGGCCACCGCTCGCCACCGCCCGGTAGAGCTCCACCGCGCCGAGCTCGAGGTCGCTCCGCCACTCGGTTTCCGGGTAGAAGCTGAAGGGGAGATACGTGAGCAGGTTGCCCTTCGGGGTCGTGTCGGCAAGATCGAAGACGTGCTGACCCGCGAGGAGGCACCTGTTGGCGAATGCCGGATCGCTCAGCTTGTAGATCTGAAAGCACAGGCCGAACGCCGCAGCCATGCGCCCAGCCAGGTTCGGGCTGATGAGCGACCCGGCCGGGCCGGCGCGGAACACCGGGCGGTTGCGGATGTATCGGTAGAGGGGATCGGTCCCGCCGTAGGTGTCGTCCTCCTGGGCGAGGCGCCAGATGTCGTGGTCTCCGACCGCACTGGCGTTCCCCGTTCCGATCCCCACCTGGAAGTAGAAGGTGTTCGTCTGGTCGTCCCACATCCGAAGGAGCCAGTCCGTCCCGAACTTCGCCTCCGCGGTGAAGTCCGACATCGTCGAGCCGGCTCCCATCTGCGCCGGGAAGTCGCGAACCCCAGTGAGCAGCATGTCCGTCGTGTAGCTCAGGGTCTGCACACCCTTGATGTAGTCGCCGGCGTCCCACCATCCACCGGAAGCGTCGATCTGGACGCCGAGCGGATCGAGATCGCCCGAGAAGCGCCCGCTCGGGTTCACGTGAGGCGCGAGGTACGTCATCGCGTTCTGATCGTTCAGATGCGCTGGGGCGGAGCGGAGAGGGCCGGGGATGAAGTCTGGGCCGTCACGCTCGGTCTGGAAGAAGGAGAGAGCGTTCGCGAGAGCTTCGTCGTAGACGTTCTGCCCGCTGTCGATGCCGAAGGCCGGAGAGGACGCGGGGACCGGCCCGGGCACTGTGATGGAGTAGGTCCCCGGCGCGGTGATGGATCCAAAGTCGAGCCCGTACACGAACGGGAAGGTGCGGCTCCACGAGCCGAGCAGCGGACCGATCGGCCCTG
>DATDKZ010000004.1:0-18651 GCA_036519575.1 Actinomycetota bacterium
GGACCACAGAGCCGAGCATGAGCAGCTTGCCGGCGCGCTCCCTCCGACCGAGTTCCCGAACCTGGTGCGGCTCCTCCCCCTCATGGCCGAGTGCGACGCGGAGGTCGACTTCGAGTTCGGCCTGGACCTGCTGATCGCCGGCCTCCGAGCCAAGGTCGACGCTTCACCGGCCACCGACGCCTGATCCAATCGCTGGAGCCCAAGCGGTCGGTTTGACAGCGCCCCCCCGCGACGGGGTCAAATAGCGTCTCCCCCTCGAAGGAGGTCGAGCGTGGCGATCCCCCCCGCGTGGCGACGTGCTTCTCTCTCCCTGGTCGCGGCCTGCGCCGTCGTCGCGACATTTGCGACGAGCGCCGGGGCGGCCGGCTATCACACGGCGCAAGCCTCGATGCTGACCCTGAGCGCCTCTGCCCCTGCGGGATCGACGGTCACGCCGATCATCAATAGCGGCGAAACCCTGGGCACCTTCATGTTCGAGGGGATCCCCGACGGCATCGGGGTCATGCCGGGATCTGCGGCCGGAACCGTGGATGCCTTCGTGAACCACGAGCAGTCGCGCGTGCCGTTCGCGGGCTTGGCTGACTTCGTCGACTCATCGGTCTCCAAGCTCACGTTGGACGCCACGGATGGCGGCGTGCTCGCCGCCTCAGTTGCCCTCCCTTCGAGCGCCGGGTTCATCCGGTTCTGCTCGAGCACGATGGCGGGGCCGGCCGAAGGCCTGGACCGCTACCTCTATTTCACCAACGAGGAATCGAACGACATCGTCGCCGTCCCGGCGGGCGCGCCGTACGGGCCGGACGCTTCCCTCGCGCCGAACCGCCAGGCGGGCTACGCCGTCGTCCTGGACCCGGCGACCGGGGCGTTCACGCAGGTCCCGGGGATGGGACGGCACAATCACGAGAACGACATGGTGATCCCGGGCGGATGGGAGCAGATCGCGGTCCTGTCCGGCGACGACACATTCTTCACGCCACCATTCCCGGACTGGTCGCAGCTCTACCTGTATCTGGCCGACAGCGAGGACGCGATCGTCGCGGACCAGGGGAGCCTATGGGCATTCCGGGTGACCGGGACCGACGAGGGCAAGGTGGACGAGGCTGACCCGTTCAACGGCGCCAACGACTACGGCGAGATCCAGACCGGTGACGTGTGGCAGGGGCGGTTCATCCGCGTGCCGAGGGCCATCGCCCGGGGGCAAGGAGGTCCCACCCCGCAGAAGGCTCTTGAGAACTGGGCGAACGAGAACAACGTCTTCCAGTTCATCCGGGTGGAGGACACGGCCTACGACAGGAACAACCCGCGCGTGGTCTACATCGCGGACACCGGAGACCGTCGAATGGTGTATCCGGAAAGCTTGACCCCGCCGCAAGCCGCCACCGGGAGACTCACACGGGGCCCCAGCGGGACGGCCGGAGCCTTCCCGAACGGGCGCGTGTACCGGATGGAGTTCTCGGCGGACAACCCTCGCAAGGTGGCGAGCTTCTCGATCCTCCTGAACGGGGACACGCTGGGCCCGACCGGCGACCAGGCCACGGCCATCCACCAGCCTGACAACCTGGGAACGAGCGCGAACAGCCTGATGGTGCAGGAGGACACGGCCCAGGGCTTCTCGCGAGTCTGGCGCTACGACTTCGCAGCGAACTCGTGGACCGTCATCGCTCAGGTGAAAGACGCCGATTGGGAGTCGAGCGGGATCGTTGACGTATCGACGTGGTTCGGGTCAGGCGCGTGGCTCCTGGACGTCCAGGCCCACGACGTGTTCGTGGCCTCGACCCCGGGAACACCTACCACCTTCAAGCGCGAGGGCGGGCAGCTCTCGCTGCTGAGGGTCCCTGGGAGCTGATCGGTTTCGAGGGGGCTCGGCCTGTTCGCTAGAGCAGGCCGAGCCCGACTCCCACCCGTCGGAACGCCTCCAGGGCTTCCTTGAGATGCTCCTCCGTGTGGTCCGCGGTCACGATCGTGCGGACCCGGGCCCGGCCCTTGGCTACGGTCGGGAACACGATGGCCGGTGTGAACACTCCGTCATCGAACAGCCGTCGCGCGAACTCCTGCGTCTTCTCCTCGTCGCCGGTGATCACCGGCGTGATCGGCGTCTCGCTCTCCCCGGTGTCGAAGCCGAGAGCCTCCAGGCCATCCTTGAACACACGCGTGTTTGCCCACAGCCGCTCCAGACGGTCGGGTTCGTCCCGAATGATGTCGAGAGCAGCCATGCACGCCGCGATCACGGCGGGCGGGGCGCTCGTCGAGAACAGGTAGGGCCGACCCCGGTTCTGCAACCACTCGATCAGATGGGTCGGCCCAGCGATGAATCCGCCGAGCACCCCGATGGCCTTCGACAGCGTCCCAACCTGGACGTCCACCCGACCGTGGAGGCCGAAGTGATCGACGGTTCCCGCGCCGTCAGTACCCAGCACCCCGGAGGCATGTGCGTCGTCGACCATCATGATCGCCCCCTGCCGCTCGGCCACCTCGACGAGGTCCGGGAGCGGCGCGATGTCCCCGTCCATGGAGAAGACGCCATCGGTGATCAAGAGTTGCCGGCGCCCGGGCGCCTTCGTCTGCCCGAGCAGCTCGTCCGCCGCCCCGGCGTCCTTGTGCGGGAACACCTTGATCTCCGCCCGTGACAGTCGAGCGCCGTCGATGATCGACGCGTGATTCAGCTGGTCGGAGACGATCACGTCCTCCTTGTCCAGGATGGCCGCCACCGTCCCCGCGTTCGCCGTGAACCCCGACTGGAACATCAGCGCGTCCTCCGCGCGCTTGAACGCCGCGAAGCGACGCTCCAGATCGCGATGCATCGCCATCGTGCCCGCGATCGTGCGCACCGCTCCCGTCCCGGCCCCGTAGATCGACGCCGCGCGCGCGGCTGCTTCGTTCATCCGGGGGTGGTTGGCCAGGCCCAGATAGTTGTTCGACGCCAGATTGATGACCTCCCGGCCGTCGAACCGGGCTCTGGCTCCCGTCGGGCCCTCCAGGACCCGTTCGTGGAGCAGCAGCCCCTGCGCCCGGAGCTCCGCCAGCCGCTCTCCCAGGTAGTCGAGCGCGCCCCCCATCGGCCGGAGACGCTATCGCATTAGGCTGGAGCGAGCGGACGTCGGAGACGAGGAGAAAACGTGACCTCTATGGACGTGGACGGGTTCCTGGCGGACTCCGTCGTCACCTCCGAGGGAAAGCTGTATGTCCAGGGCGCGGGGTGGAATCGCATCTCCACTGCGTCGTTTCCGGCCCTGCACGATCGGATCGGGATCGGGCTGCTCTTCCGGTTCGAGGTGGAGGCGGTGGGTGAACCCCATCGGTTCGAGCTGCGACTCGAGGACTCGAAGGGGAACGAGCTACCGCTCGGTGATGCGCCTCCTGGCACGCAGTCACCGGGCGGCAAGATCACTCGCATCGGTGGGGAGTTCGGGGCTGGGCCCGTCGCGCGCGGCGTGGAACAGATCGTGCCGATCGCCGTCAACCTGAACGGCATGGCGTTCGAGGGCCCGAGCACCTTCCGCTTCGTCATCTCGGTAGACGGCGTCGACCTGAAGTCGCTTCCGTTCCGTGTCGAGCAATTCGCACCCCAGCGCCCGCAGGTCACGGGTGGAGGCGGCTACCTCTGACGGTCAGTCGGCCGGGAACATGATGACCTTGGCCGAGTGACCCGACGCCGTGGTCTCGAAGGCCTCCTCGAACCGCTCCATCGGCAACCGATGGGTGATCACCGGCGTGACATCGACCCGGCCTGTCGACAGGAGCGTCGTTGTCTGCTGCCACGTCCGGAACATCTCGCGTCCGGTGATGCCCTGAAGGCGAGCCTCCTTGAAGATGACCTGGTCGTTCAGGTCCAGGGTCACCGGCCGGTCGGGAAGACCCAGGAGCGACATCCGTCCGCCTCGGGCGAGCATCCGGGTGCCCTGGTCGATCGCCGACGCGTTGCCGGACATCTCCAACACGACCTCGGCCCCGGTCCGGTTCGTGGCCTCCAGCACCGCCTGGACCGGATCCTCCACCTTCGGGTCCACCAGCAGGTCGGCGCCCATCTTCGAGGCGAGCGCTCGCCGCTCGTCGTTCGGCTCGATGGCGATGACCTTCCACGCTCCGGCGGCTCGGGCGATGGCCACGGAGAACAACCCGATCGGCCCGCACCCGATCACGGCGACCGGATTGGTGGTCAGGTCCTCGCCACCGGCCGTACCGAAGGTTGCGTGCACAGCATTTCCGAACGGTTCCATGATGGAGGCCGCGTCCGGGTCGATCCCCTCGCCGACGATCCACGCGTTCTGGGCCGGGATCACCACGTAGCTAGCGAAGGCTCCGTCGGTATCCACGCCGAGGATGCGCAGGTTCTCGCAGATGTGGGCCCGGCCGGTGCGGCACGTCGAGCAGTGCCCGCAGGCGATATGGGTCTCCGCGGCCACGAAGGCGCCCGGCTGGACGTGGTGCACCTCGGGACCGACAGCGGCGACGTGGCCCGCCACCTCGTGCCCGAAGGTCATGGGGGTGCGGATCCGGGCGGCGGCCCAGTCGTTCCAGTCGTAGATATGGAGGTCGGTGCCGCATACCGAAGCCGCGTGGACCCGAACGAGGATCTCTCCTTCCTCCGGCTCGGGGACGGGGACCTCGACCAGCTCGGCACCGGGGCCCGGGCGGACCTTGCGAAGCGCGCGCATCGTTGCGGACATCGTTCGAGGGTACTCCAGCGCGGATAGTCAGGAATCAGGCTCGTATGGGTCAGCGTCTTACGACCGGGGCCTTGCCTCCCGCCAACTCGTCGAGTCGCTTCGCGATGCCGTCGATCTTCTGCTCCATCCGGTCGGCGCGAAAGCTGCCCCACTCGGCGATCGCCTGAGCCGTCCAGCTCACGAGGAACAGGCGGTCACCCCGACGAGCACGAAGTGGTCACGGCGATGATCGATCCCTCCGGCATGGGCTTCTCCCTCCTCCTCGAGCACGGCGAACGGATCACCGAGCGAGGGCAATCATCCCCAGGTGCCTGTGGCACAAACCCAGCCTGGAACGAAGTGGCCCTTCGGTGGCGTCGAACGCCGGACGATGATCTCCAGGAGGCTCTTACGATGAGGATCCGTGCCCTGGCCGTTTCGCTCGTTGCGCTCTCCCTGCTCGTCGCAGGGTGCGGCCGGCTGACCAAGGCAGGAAGCGGAGGGATCGACCATCCGACCGGCGCCGCCGACCTCGTCCTGCGGATGGACGTCGGCGGGGGATTCGTGGCGCCGACATACGAGCTGCGACGGATCCCCACCTGGTCCCTGTTCGGCGACGGCCGGATCATCACCGAGGGACCGCAGATCGAGATCTACCCGGGGCCAGCGCTCCCGAGCGTCCAGGTCCAGACCGTCACCGAGGAGGGCATCCAGGCCATCCTGGAGGCGGCGGAAGCCGCCGGGCTGCTGGGACCGAACCGCACCTACGGGCAGGACTGCGTGGCCGATGCCCCCACCACCACCTTCACCGTGTATGCCGACGGGACCGAACACGTCGTCAGCGCGTACGCGTTGGGTATGGTTCCCGGTTCGTGCCCGGGGGAGGACTCCAAGGCCCGGGCCAAGCTCGCGGGCTTCTCCGCCAGGTTGAGCGACCTCGCCGGCTGGCTGCCCACCGGCTCTCTCGGCCAGCAGGACCAGTTCGAGTTCTCGGAGATGCGGGTGTACGTCCAGCCCTACACGGGATCGCCTGAACCGGGCCTTCACCAGGTCGCCGTCGATTGGCCTCTTTCGGACCCGTTGCCCTCCTTCGGGGACGCCGACGCGACCTACGGCGACTTCCGCTGCGGCGTCGTGGGCGGAGCCGACCTGGCGAAGCTGTTGCCCGACGCGCAACGGGCGAACGAGCTCACCCCGTGGCGAAGCGGCGGGGCCGACTTCTCGTTGATCTTCCGCCCCCTGCTCCCCGACGAGCACGGCTGCTGACCACAGCTCCGTGCATTCGGACACCCTCCACTCGTCCGATCCATTGCCGAACGGGGGATGACCGTATGCCGCTCAAGCCCGCGCCGGGACTGCGCCGATAGGTAGTTCTGACCCGAGAGAAAGGCCATCTCCTGGTGACGGCCGAATCGAGGATGCCCTCCATTTCGCCGCGCTTCGCGTCGCTCGACGCTGTGCGCGATCTCTTGGCACGTCAAGAGGATCTCCCTCCGGGCGCCCTCCAGGCGATCCAGGCCCTCTCGGGCGAGCTGCGTCGAGCCACCGAAGAGCTGAGCGACGCCGACGCGCGCTACCGGGCCGTTGTGGAGCGGATTCCGGCCATCGTCTATACCGACGTCGTGGACGACACCATGTCCACGGTCTACGTGAGCCCTCAGATCGAAGAGCTGCTCGGGATCCTGCCGGAGGAGTACATCGCCGATCCGGACCTGTGGGCCAAGCAACTACATCCCGACGACAAGGAGCACGCGCTCCAGAGCTACCTCGAGGGGCGGGCATCGGAAGAGCCTTTCAGCTTCGAATACCGCCTGCTGGCCAGGGACGGTCGGGTCGTGTGGTTCCGCGACAGCGCGGTGGTCGGGAACGATCGGGCGGGCTCGCCGGCGTTCGTCCACGGCGTGATGTTCGACATCACCGAGCGGAAGAAGGCCGAGGAACAGGTGGCCTTCCTGGCCTATCACGACAACCTGACCGGTCTTCCCAACCGGACGATGTTCGAGGAACTCCTGGAGCTCGGCATGGCCCGAGCCCGCCGTCATGACCTCTCGGTGGCCGTCCTGTGCATCGACGTGGATGACTTCAAGCTGGTCAACGAGAGCCTTGGCTACGAGGCCGGCGACGCCCTCCTCCGGGCGGTCGCGGAGCGCCTCCGTGAGGCCACGCGCGAGACCGACCTCGTGGCCCGCCAGGGCGGGGACGAGTTCCTGTTGCTGCTCGCCGACATCGAAGGGGGCGAGGTCCCCGGGTTCGAGGGCACGGACGGCGCGATCCTGGTGGTCGAGTCGGTCGCTGCCCGTGTCCACGAGTCGCTTCGCACGCCGTTCAACGTCGCCGGCACCGAGCTGTACGTCTCGGCGAGCATCGGCATCAGCATGTTCCCCCACGACGCCGACGACGCCTCGGCCCTCTTGAAGAACGCCGATGCCGCCATGTACCAGAGCAGGAAGACGGTCCCCGGCAGCTACGTCCTCCACTGGAGGCAGAGCGAGGAAGCGCTGGGCAAGCTCTCCCTCACCACTCGCCTTCGAAAGGCCGTGGAGAACCGGAACTGGCAGCTTCACTACCAGCCGGTGGTCGAGCTGGCGGAGGGGAAGATGGTCGGCGTGGAGGCCCTGATCCGGTGGGCCGACCCGAACGGGGGCCTGGTTCCTCCGGGTGACTTCATCCCCCTGGCCGAGGAGATGGGGCTGATCGAGGCCATCGGGGACTGGGTGGTCGAGGAGCTGAGCCGGCAGGCCGCCGCATGGCGGGCGGAAGGGCTCGAGCTCGAGGTGTCCTTCAACCTCTCGCCCCGGCAGCTGTGGCAGCCCGACCTGACCGGGAAGATCCTGGAGCGCCTCGGCGCGGCGGAGCTCGATCCGGGCACCATCATCGTCGAGGTGACGGAGTCGACCGCCATGGCCGACCCGGAACGGACCCTGCGGATCCTCCGGGACCTGAACAGCCGCGGCCTGCGCCTGGCCCTGGACGATTTCGGGACCGGGTACTCGTCGTTCGCTCGGCTTCGGTACATGCCCGTCGACCTGCTGAAGATCGACCGTCTGTTCATTCGGGACGTCGCCAAGGACACCCAGGCGGGCGACATGGTTCGTGCCATCATCCAGCTCGCGCACGGTTTGGGGATGACTCCGCTGGCCGAGGGCATCGAGACCGAGGAGGAATGGCGGTTCCTGGTGGAGCAGGGGTGCCGGTTGGGCCAGGGCTTCTACTTCTGCCGCCCGGCCCCAGCCGAGGACATCCTGGCCCGGTACCTTCGCTCAGGGTTCTCGCTGATCGGATCGGTCGGCTAGGTCGCGATCCCGTCAGCGGCGCCGACGTGCGCGGAGCGAGGAGCGCCGCCCGCCCGAGGAGCCCGAGAACACCACGCGAGGCGGTGCGACGGTCATGCCCTCCTCCTCGAACTCTCGATGGAGGTCCAGGCGCGCGGCCATCCGGCTGATGTCGCCCTGCTGCTCCGCGGTGACCAGGGTGATGCCCATGCCGGTCCGCCCGGCCCGGGCCGTGCGCCCCACTCGGTGAACGTAACCCTTGTCGTCGGCGGGGGGATCGAAGTTGATCACGTGACTGATGCGCTCGAGGTCCAGGCCCCGGGCGGCCACGTCGGTGGCCACGAGCACGTCGACGTTCCCCGATTCGAAGCGCTTGAGCGAACGCTGTCGGGCCGGCTGGGTCATGTCGCCGTGGAGGGCCTCGGCTCGTACGCCCTTCGCCTTCAGCTTCTGCACGAGGCGGTCGGCCCCCCGCTTGGTCCGAACGAAGACGAGCGTGAGGTCTCGGTCCCGCTCCAGCAGTTCGATGAGCGCCTCCACCTTGCCATGGGCCGAAACCGGGACGAACCGGTGGCCGACCTCCTCGACCGTCTTGCCCTCGGACTCGATCTCGTGCCGCCGGGGATCGTGCGTGTAGGACGCCGCGAGGTGGCCAACGGCCCCATCCAGGGTCGCCGAGAACAGCATGGTCTGACGATCCGCGGGGAGGTTGCGGACGATCCGATCGACCTGCGGTTGGAAGCCCATGTCGAGCATCCGGTCGGCCTCGTCGAGCACGAGGATCCTCACTTTGTCGAGCTTCACCAACCGCCGTTCCACCAGGTCGGTCAGACGGCCGGGCGTGGCGATGAGGATGTTTGCCCGGCCGACGCCTTTGCCCTGCTCCCGGATGGAGATGCCGCCATAGGCCACGGCGACCCGGAGCCCCTTGGCTTTCGCGACGCCGGCGAAATCGTCGGCCACCTGCGCCGCGAGCTCGCGCGTGGGCGTGAGCACGAGGGCCGACGGCGTCGGGCCGGCAGGATCGACCCGCTCCACCAGGGGGATGGCGAACGCGAGGGTCTTACCCGAGCCGGTCTGCGACTTCGCCAGGACGTCGCGGCCGGCGATGGCGTCGCGAATCACGAGCGTCTGGATGGGGAAGGGCGCCGTGATGCCCAGATGGGCAAGCGCTCGAACGACGACCGGGGACGCACCCAGGTCGATGAAGGTTGATGCGGTTGTCATGTTCCACTCCTTGTGCCGCGACTCGAGGTCGCGGTTCGGTCCGGGGAGGTTTGCGACACCCGAGACCGCCACGAGGAGGGACGAGGAAGCGAAACCTCACGGGACGGCGATGGCCGTCCGTTGGGTCCAAGCGTACCAGGCATACCCTCCCGAGCCGGGAGGACGGTACCCTTGCCCGGATGCGCGGCCCCACCGGCGATCTGGCCCACCGCCTGGCCGTCGCCCGAGGCGACGAGCCCGCCGACACCGTGCTGGCGGGTGGGCGCGTTCTGTCGGTGTTCACGGGCGAGCTCCTCGACGCCGATGTCGCCATGGCCGGGGAGCACGTTGCCGGTGTGGGACGGTACGAGGGCCACCGAACGGTTGATGCCTCCGGGCTCATCCTGGTCCCCGGATTCATCGACGGGCACATGCATATCGAATCCACCAAGCTCCCCCCGGACGAGTTCGCTCGGGCGGCGCTCCCCTGGGGGACCACGACGGTCGTCCTTGATCCACACGAGATCGCCAACGTGTTCGGGCTCGAAGGCGTCCGAGCTTTGCTGGAGGCCTCGCGCGGGATCCCCCTGGACTTCTTCGTGATGGTCTCGTCGTGCGTGCCGGCAAGCCCGTTCGAGTCCAGTGGTGCGACGGTGGACGCCGACGACATCGCCCGGTTCCTGGCCGAGGAGCCCAACGCGTTGGGGTTGGCCGAGATGATGGACGTCTCCGCGGTGGTCGCCGGCGAGGAGGCAACGCTGGCCAAGATCGCCGCCTCCGGTGGGCGGCACATCGACGGCCACGCCCCTGGGCTGTCCGGCGCCCCGCTGAACGCCTACCTCGCGGCCGGCGTGCGCAGCGATCACGAGTGCACGACGCTCCAGGAAGCGCTGGAGAAGCGGCGCCTGGGGATGACCGTGATGATCCGGGAAGGTTCCGCGGCACGGAACCTCGAGGCGCTGCTCCCCCTGGTCCTGGAACACGGTCCCGCGAACTGCCTCCTGTGTACGGACGACCGGGAGCCCGATCAATTGCTGGAGGAGGGCCACATCAACGACGTGATCCGACGAGCGGTTGCCCTGGGTTGTTCGCCGGCCGACGCGGTGACGATGGGAACCCTCAATGCGGCGCGCTACCACCGCCTGTACGAGCACGGGGCGGTCGCGCCCGGATACGTGGCCGACGTCGTGGCGGTCGAGAACCTGGAACGGTTCCGACCTGTCCGGGTGTGGAAACGAGGCCGCCTCGTGGCCGAGGAAGGAAGATCGGTCGACGTGCCGCGATCGCCGATGCCGGACTGGATGCGCGGGAGCGTCCGGGTTCCCCACCTCGACGCCGGGAGCTTCCGGATCCAGACCACTGGCCGGGTCCGCGTGATCGGGGTGGAGCCGGGCCAGATCGTGACCCGAGCCCTGGTGGAGAACGTGACCCATGTCGATGGTCAGGCGATGGCCGACCCGTCGCGTGATCTGGCGAAGATCGCGGTGGTCGAGCGGCACAGGGGAACCGGGCGGATCGGCCTTGGGTTCGTCCGCGGCTTCGGCCTGAAACGCGGGGCCATGGCGTCGACGCACGCCCACGACGCCCACAACGTGGTCGTCGTGGGCGTGGACGACGGGGACATGGCCGCCGCGGTGAACCGGCTGGCTGAGACCGGCGGCGGCCAGGTCGCCGTGGCCGCAGGCGCCGTCCTGGGTGAGGTCTGCTGTCCGTTCGGCGGCCTGCTCTCCGATCGCCCGGCCGAGGAGGTGGCCGCCCTCGCGCGTGCCATGGGCGAGGCCGCTGAGGAGATGGGTGTGACCCTCGCGTCGCCCTTCATGGCCATGTCGTTCCTGGCGCTTTCGGTAGTGCCCGAGCTGAAGCTCACCGATCGAGGCCTGGTCGACGTCGACCGCTTCGAGCTGGTGCCACTCCAGGTGTAGGGCGGTTCAGGCCAGGGCGCGCCGGACCGCTGCCGCGATCTTGGGCCCCGAGATGCCGGCCCAGTCCCGGAGCTCCGTGGGCTTCCCCGAGCCCGGCATCTCGGTCACCGCCAGCTTGAGGACGCGGCCGGAGAGCTCCCCCTCGCCGGCCAGCGCCTGGAGGACGGCATCGCCGAGCCCACCGTCGATCCAATGATCCTCCACCACGACCACGAGCCCCGTCTCGCGGAGGGCGCGGGCCAGGGTCGCCGCGTCGATCGGCTTCACCGAGTACGCGTCGATCACCCGGACCGCGATGCCATCAGCCGAGAGCTCGTCGGCGGCCTTCAGGGCCTCGTAGACCGTCACGCCCGCTCCGACGATGCTCGCCCGGTCTCCGTCGCTCGAGCGAAGGACCTTGCTCCCTCCGATGGGGAACGGCTCGTCGACCTCGTAGAGCTTCGGCGTCCCCTCCCGGGTCGTGCGGATGTACGAGATGCCCGGCAGATCGGCCATGGCCGACGTCAGCTTCGCCGCTGCGTTGCCATCCGCCGGATACACCACGGTCGAGCCGTGAACGGCCCGCATCATGGCCAGGTCCTCCAGGGCCATCTGCGACGGGCCGTCCTCGCCGATCGACACACCGCCGTGTGACCCGGAGAGGCGGAGGTCCGCCCGGCTGACCGCGGCCATCCGCACGAAGTCGTAGGCGCGGGTCATGAACGCGCCGAAGGTCGCCGCGAACGGCGTCTTGCCCATGGCTTGGAGGCCGACGGCCGTGCCCACCATGCACTGCTCCGCGATGTACATCTCGAGGAACCGATCCGGTGCGACCCTCTGGAAGTCCTCGGTGTGGGTGGAGTTGCTCACCTCGCCGTCCAGGACGACCACGTTGGGGTTGGCGGCCATCGCCGCGAGGGTCTCCCCGAACGCCTTCCGCGTGGCGACGGCGTCGTCGAAGCTGGGCAGCTCATACGTGAAAGGGGTCGGTGGTGGCGGGATCCGCAGCTCGGGCTTCGGCGGCGTGATCGCGATGCTCCTCGGCCCGCCGAGCTCGGCGATGGCTCTCTCCGCCTCGTCCTTCGACAGGGCCTTGCCGTGCCAGCCCTCCTTGTTGGCCAGGAAGGAGACACCGTGCCCCTTTTCGGTCCGGGCCACCACGAGCACGGGCCTCCCGGCTTCCTCGGCTTCCCGATAGGCCGCGTCGATGGCCGACACGTCGTGGCCGTCGACCTGGATGGCGTGCCACCCGAATGCCCTGGCGCGCTCGGCATACACGTCCCCATCCCACTCGAGCATGGTCGGGCCGCGCTGCCCCAGCCGGTTCATGTCGAGGAGGGCCACCAGGTTGGCGGTGCGGTGGAACCAGGCGTTCGCCATCGCCTCCCAGATCGATCCCTCCGCGGCCTCCGAGTCGCCCATCAGGACCCACACCCGGGCCGGGCTCCCATCGATCTTCAAGGCCAGAGCCATGCCCAGGCCGATGGGAAGCCCCTGGCCGAGCGACCCGGTGGCAACGTCGATCCACGGCATTTCCGGCAGGGGCGCCGGGTGTCCCTCGAGCGGGCTGCCGAACGCCCGGAACGTGAGGAGCTGCTCGTCGGTGATGGCGCCGACGGCTTTCAGGACCGAGTACATGAGAGGCGAGGCGTGGCCCTTGGACAGGACGAAGCGGTCGTTGGCCGGATTCTTCGGATCGGACACGTCGTAGCGAAGATGCTCGGCGTACAGCACCGCGAGCAGGTGAGCCGCCGACATGGACGAGGTGGGGTGACCCGACCCAGCCTCAGTGGACGCGCGGATGCTGTCCACCGCGAGCTGCGCCGCGAGCTCGTTCCACTCCTGCACCTTGTCCATCCCGCCCTCCTTCGACCCGTCGTTCGGTTCGTGGGCCTCGACGTTCAGCTTATCGACCGGGCGTATGAAGGTTTGCCTCCCCGTCGCCGACCAGGGATGTCGCCGTCACATCCCCGGCCAGGGAAGATAGCTCCATGCGCTTGCCGGTCATGCCACCCGTCGCCCCCATGCTCGCCAAGCCGATCGAGCACATCCCGACGGGCCCGTTCAGCTTCGAGCCGAAGTGGGACGGATTCCGCTCGATCGTCTTCCGTGATGGAGCCGAGGTCGAGATCGGCAGCCGCAACGAGCGGCCGATGACCCGGTACTTCCCGGAGGTCGTCGACGCGATCAAGGCGAACCTCCCGGAGCGATGCGTCGTGGACGGTGAGGTCGTCGTCCCGGATCCGTCGGGTCGCCGTCTCGACTTCGAGGCTCTGCAGCAACGGATCCACCCGGCCGACAGCCGAGTCAGGCTGCTCGCCGGACGGACCCCCGCGCACTTCGTGGCGTTCGACCTCCTCGCCCTGGGAAACGGGGACCAGACCGGGGAACCGTTCGCCGTGCGTCGTCGCACGCTCGTCGAGGCTCTCGCCGGCGCCGCGTCCCCCATCCACGTCACCCCCGCCACCACCGACAGAGACGTGGCCGACCGCTGGTTCCGCACGTTCGAAGGTGCGGGACTCGACGGCTTGATCGCCAAACCGCTCGACGGGACGTATCAACCGGGCAAACGGGTGATGTTCAAGATCAAGCACGTTCGGACGGCTGATTGCGTGGTCGCGGGGTACCGGGTCTACAAGAACGAAGAACGGGCGATCGGCTCGCTGCTCCTCGGCCTCTACGACGAGCGGGGTGAGCTTGCCAACGTGGGCGTCGTCGGCGCGTTCCCCATGGAACAACGCCGGAGGTTGTTCCAGGAGCTTCAGCCGCTCGTGACGACGTTCGATCAGCATCCCTGGGACTGGGCAAAGTTCGAGACCGGCGCACGAACCCCCCGCAGCGCCGAAACCAGTCGGTGGAGCGCCGGAAAGGACCTCTCGTTCGTGCCGCTTCGACCCGAACGCGTCGTCGAGGTCCGCTACGACCACATGGAGGGGCCGCGCTTCAGGCACACCACCCAGTTCGTCCGGTGGCGCACCGACCGCGACCCTCGATCCTGCACATTCGCCCAACTCCAGGAGCCGATCCGGTTCGACCTCGAGGACATCTTGAGCTCGTGAGTCCATCGGCCTGGGTCCAGGCGCCTGTTACCCTGTGCGCCATGGCCGAGTACAAGGAAGTTCGGGTCGAGCGCCTGTTCCTGAAGGTCCCGAACACCGACAAGCTGCGCAAGACGGCCGCAGGCCGGCATCGCCATCTGTTGGCGAGCGGATGGCGGGAGCTGGAGCGGAAGCTGGAGTTCGATCACGTGAGGATCCGCTACGAGCGGACGGGCCACACTCCCCTCAAGTCCCGCCTGCCCAAGGGCGAGGCCGAGGTCCCACGGATGGATCGGCGTCCACGCGGCCAGTTCGGCGGGGGCGGCCGGGGCTTCGGCGGACGTGGCGGCGGTCGCGGCGGGCCTCGGGGAGGAGGCGGCGGTCCAGGTGGGCGAGGTGGTCCGAGCGCCGGGCGTGGAGCCGGAGGACGCGGCCCCCAGACCCCCGCGGGCCCCCAGCCCGGCGGCGCCCCGGCACCCGCGGGCCCCCAGCCCGGTGTCGCCCCGGCACCCGCGGGCCCCCAGCCTGGAAGCGCCCCGCCCTCGTCCGCTCCACCGCCCGAGACCCAGAAGTAGCCTTTCAGCCGAAGATCCTTCGGCCATTTCCCTCAGAAGCCGGACAGACCCTCCCTGGGTTAGGATTGAGTATCGTTCCGTTCGCCGCTTCAGGTTTTCCTACGGGCGGCCGAGTAGGGATGAAGGGAGGTCGGGTGAGCGAGGAGCACGCCGTCCACGGCAAGGTGGAGCGGCCCAGGCACGAGCCGGGCAAGGCCCACGCCGCCGAGCAGCCGTTCCCCTATCCGCTTAAGCGGGAGTTCGTCGAGCCCGACTGGGCCCGTTTCCCAGCCTATGCCGGCGTCACCAGCGAGGAGTGGGAGAGCGCCCAGTGGCAGCGCGCTCACACGGTGAAGAACCTGGCCGAGTTCAAGCGGGCGCTGGGCGATCACCTGGACGAGGAACTGCTCGCCGACATCGAGCGCGATCAGCAGGAGCGGGCCACGATGTCGATGCTCATCCCGCCCCAGATGATCAACACGATCGACGAGCGCGACCTGCGGGGCGACCCCGTGCGCAGGTACATGGCGCCCACCTACTCCGACCGGCATCCCGAGTGGACTTCCCACCCCATGGCGGCGCGCGACAGCCTCCACGAGGCCGAGATGTGGGCCGTGGAGGGCCTCACCCACCGGTACCCCACGAAGGTGCTGGCCGAGATGATCTCGACGTGCCCGCAGTACTGCGGCCACTGCACCCGGATGGACCTCGTGGGGAACGACACGGCACAGATCCTCAAGTACAAGTTCGAGGCGAAGCAGCAGGAGCGATGGGACGCCATGCTCGAGTACCTGCGGCGGACCCCGTCCGTGCGGGACGTGGTGGTCTCCGGCGGCGACGTGGCGAACATCCCGGTCAAGCGCCTCGAAGAGTTCGTCCTCGCCCTGCTCGACGTCCCGAACATCCGTGACATCCGGCTAGCCACGAAAGGGTTGATGGGTCTCCCGCAGCACTTCCTCCAGGATGACGTGCTGAAGGGCTACGAGGCGATGGCCAGGCGAGCCCGCGAGCGCGACGTGGACATCGCCATCCACACGCACATCAACGCGGCCCAGCAGGTCACGCCGCTCGTGGCCAGGGCCGTGGGCAAGCTGCTTGATATGGGGTATCGAGACGTTCGGAACCAGGGGGTCCTCCTCCGCGGGGTGAACACCACACCCGAGGCGCTCCTGGAGCTGTGCTTCACCCTGCTCGACCACGGCAAGGTCATGCCGTACTACTTCTACATGTGCGACATGATCCCCAACTCGGAGCACTGGCGGACCTCCTTGGGGGAGGCCCAGGACCTTCAGTACGCGTTGCTCGGTTACCTGCCGGGGTTCGCCACCCCACGGGTGGTCTGCGACGTGCCGTTCGTGGGCAAGCGGTGGGTCCACATGGCCAAGAACTACGACCGGGCCCTCGGCATCTCCTCCTGGACGAAGAACTACCGCACCGGGATCGAGTTCGACGACCCCGACGCGCTCTCTCGCGAATATCCGTACTACGACCCCGTCTACACACTGCCCGAGGAGGGACAGGAGTACTGGCGGGAGTTCGTCCGCAAGGGACGGCGCGAGCTTCAGCCGGTCTGACCCGGCTCAGGCCTCCGTGACCTGGTTGAACAGGTCGAAGTACTGCTGGAACTCCTCCTCGGACAGGGCCTTGTACTCGTGCAAGTTCGCCTCCGACGGATCGCCCGGAGGGAACAGCAACGGGCTCTGGGAAAGGGTCTCGTAATACCGGCGGTTCCCACCCTTGGACTCTCGGGCCTTCTGCGCCATGAGCTCCTGGACGCCCTTCACCGGGGTCATGTACAGGACCCAGTCGGTCACCTGCACCGCGATCTCGGGACGGTAGAACCAGTCGAGGAACAGGTGCGCATCGGTGGGGTGCTCGGCGTGCTGGGGGATCTCCATCGGCGTCACCCAGATGACGCCTCCTTCCTCGGGCACCACGAACTCGAGGTCGGGCGCCCCGCCGAGGTACTTGTAGTAGAAGACGTCGCCGGACCAGGCCATCGTGGCCCACGTGTCCCCGCCCACCATGGCGTCGGTGTAGTCCTGCCCGTAGTACTTTCGCACGACGCCCGAGTCGCGCTGCTCGATGAGCTTCTCCTGCGCTCGGGTAGCGTCGTCGATCGTTGCCTCCTGCGGATCCACTCCCAGCATCAGCAGGGTCAGTGTCATCGTGTCCACCATCTCGGTGAGCATGCCGACATGGCCGGCCAGCCGCTCGTCCCACAGGTCGGCGAACCTCTTCAGCTCGAAGCCGGTCAGCTTGGGGTTGTAGGCGATGCCGGTGATCCCGCCCTGCCAGGGCACGCTGTGGGCGTTGTCGGGGTCATACACGGGATCCCTGAACGCCGGTAGCAGGTTCGCTTCGACGTTCGGCAGCCGGTCGTGGTGGAGCTCCTCCAGCCACCCGCCCCGGTTCATCCGCGTGACCACCCAGTCGGAGAGCGTGATGAGGTCCCACCCCGTGGGTTGGTCGGCCTGGAACAGGGGGACGAGCTTGGCGAAGAACTCCTGGTTGTCGTTGATGATCTCGCGGTACGTCACGTCGATGTCGTACTTGGATTGGAAAGCCTCGAGCGTCGGCCGATGACCTCCCTTCGCCCGGTCGATGTACAGCGGCCACTGGGCCACCGTGAGCTGGTGTGCGAGGGGCGGGAGCGCGCTGGGCGGGGCGGCCGGGGTCTCTGCGCTGGCACACGCCGCGAGGAACGCGGCCGCGGTCATCCCCATCCCTCCCCGCCCGGCGCCTCGAAGCAGCTGCCGGCGGGAGAACGATCGATCCATCCACGTCGTCGAGCGGTCCGTCACCTCTCCCCCCTCGTGATCCGACCCAAAGGTTCCGCGTATCCTGCCACAGCGTCGGCGGAAACCGGGTCGGGCCGTCAGGCTTCCGGCGGGAGTTCGAACACGAACCACCCTTCCGCGGAGGCGGCGGGCATCGACGCGAGCGGCGACCCGGCCGGGGGCGACGTCGGAAGGGCGACGAACAGCCGCTCGCCCGGCGAAACGGAGCCGCGAAGCGCCGCAAGCGACGCTGCATCGGTCCCCGCCAGGCCCCGGCCGGCGCATCGGGACGCGAACGCCAGCTGAGGGAAGGCGCTTGGGCTGGCGACCACGCATGGATTGCCGGCCGCGAGCCCGCGCATCTCGTCCCCGACGGAGGCGACCACGTCGCGGGCGGCCGCCGCGTTGGTCCCGATCGTGCGCGCCGTCCCCACCTGCCACGCTGTCAATCCGGTGAGGACGGCCACGGCGGCGGCGCCACCGATCCGACGGGCGGGGCCCCCGCTCAGGAGCGAGAGCAGGCCGGTCGCCGCGGGGAGCGAGAGCAGGGCGTAGGCCGGGAGCAGGAACCGGGGCGCGAGGCCGGACACGAGCACGAGATACTCGGCAGCCAGGGCCGAGCCCCCAAACACGGCGCACAGGACCGTCCCCCGCATGGGAGGGCGGGTTCGCACCACGGCCACTCCGGCGACGGCCGCCGTGGTCCCCCACCACAGCACGCCGGCGAGTGGCACGTCGACGTGCGCTTCCGGGCCGATGATCGGCCCGTTCGTCAGGGCGAGGTTCTGGAGCACCCGCTCCCCCACTCCGAGGGCGGTCAGATGGCCGAGAGCGGCGGCCTCGCGTATCGCTCGCGCCGGACCGCCGAAACGCACCGACATCTCGAAGAGCCAGGCTCCCCAGCCGATGGCCAGCCCCGCACCCACCGACACCAACTGGCGTCTCGACGACCGGCGGAACAGCAGGACGTACAACGCCAGCGCCCCGCTCAGCACCAGGGCGTCAGCCGGCCGGATCAGTGCCATGAGGCCGACGAGGACCGCGGCGGCGATCGGGCCCCACCGAGCGCCGTCCTCCGCCCGGCGGACGAACGCTCCGGCGGCGGCCACGGCCAGCACGGCGGCCCACAGGTTCGGCATGACCTCCGACCCGTAGAACAGCCCAACCCAAGTGGACGCGAACAGGAACGCCGCCACCGGCACCCCCAAGCCCAGCGCCGGGACCCACAGGAGGAAGCTCCCGACGAGGGCGACCGAC
>DATDKZ010000005.1:0-3747 GCA_036519575.1 Actinomycetota bacterium
CGGCAGCGCGCTCCAGGTCTTCACGAGCGCGCATTCGTTCGGTCACCAGAGCGGCGAAGAACAAAGATGAGAAGGCGACCGTCGCGTTGAATGATTGGAGGGTGATCATCTTCTCGAACAGCGTGCCCTGTTGGAAGGGGCCCATGCCGTGGGCTGCGGCCCACGAAGCGATCACGGCAGCGAGCAATGCCGCCGGGGCCGCCCCACGCTGCTGGAAGCGCCATGCGGTCCATCCCAGGAATGGGATCACCAGGAACATCAGCTGAAGATCGGTGTTCATCACGAGGACGGACACGGTGGCGACGAGGAGGAGGAGCGCCCCGAGCTCGATGCGTTCTCGGAGCGATCCGCTCCAAGGCCTCTGGAACAAGCCGAGGAGGAAGGGGGCGACGACCAGAACGCCCATGGCGTCGCCGGTCCACCAGACCGCCCATCCGGCCGGGAACTTGCTTGCCGGTATGGCTCCGGAAAGCACCAACGTGCCCGCCCCGATCGAAGCGCTGATCAGCATGCTCAGGAGGGCTGCAAGGAAGACGATGGCCAAGGCGTCCTGCAGTCGGTCGATCTCCCTTCGGAAGCCCACCCTGACGAGGAGGAGCGCCGCAACGATCGGAGCCAGCGTATTGCCCGCTGCCGTCGCGGCGGCGGCCAGCCCGTTCGTACTGATGGGCAGGTTCACCGCGAGAGCCGCCAGCGCAACGCCCGGCCACACGCGCCACCCGAAGATGAGGAGCGCCACGACCGCGATGCCCGTCGGTGGCCAAAGCGGCGTTACGTTCCGCTCGATCAACGCGAGCCGCAATCCGAGGACAGCAGCCACGTAATAGGCGCCACCGACCAGGACGACCTTGCCCGCATATCGAAGGAGCGTCGACCTGCTTATGTGCTTCGGTTGACCTCCCAGAGCTTTCAGCAGCGGCCCTTCACGAAGGCTCATCGAGTCGTGTCCTCCGCTCCGGATCGTCGCATCGAAACAGCGTAGCCCCCGTCGCTCTCCGTGCGCCACAGTGAGGCGCCGGGGGCGCTCCCCGGCCGAGTGATCCGCCGCGCCATCGGCGACGAAAGGCGATCATCGGGCGGTGAGCCCGACCCCCGGTCCCGGGTCAGGACCTGGTATCGGGGGAAACCGCCGCGGGAGGGCGGGCCCGACCCCCCCACGCGGGTGCGGCGGCCCCAACCCGATGCGGCCGATCGAGGGGAGCGGTGAGGGATGGCAGACCTCTCGCGTCGTCAGTTCATCGGGAAGGGATCGATCGGTGTCGCGGCCGGCGTGGCCGCGCTCACCCTCGGCCCGCAAGGAGCGATCGCCGAGGCGGCGACGGGGGGCGAGCGGAACGCGCCGATCGATCGCTCGGAGGCCACGGCCGACGAGCCGATCGTCGCCTACGTGAAGCAGGGAGCGCGCGGCGAGGTCCGGCTGATGGTCGGCTCCCGGGAGATCGTCCATCGGGACGCCGACCTCGCTCGTCGCATCATCCGCGCATCGAAGACGTCCTGACGCCCGCACCTCGGAAGGAGCCACCATGTCGTCGCACCGAGAGGCGCCGGGCATCTCGAAGGACCCCGTCGCCGACAACACCGACCTTTACGCGTTCGTGAGCCCGGACAAGTCAGGGTGGGTCACGATCTTGGCGAACTTCATCCCGCTCGAGTTCCCCGCGGGCGGCCCCAACTTCTTCGAGTTCGGGGACGACGTCACCTACGACATCAACATCTCGAACGACCGGAGCCGGGACACCGACATCACGTATCGGTTCCGGTTCGAGACGGTCCTCCGCAACGACGACACGTTCCTGTACAACACGGGCCCGATCTCATCCCTCAACGACCCCAACTGGAACCGCCGGCAGTTCTACTCGGTCTCCCGGGTCGAGGGCGGCACCGAGACCGTGCTGGCGAACGGCCTGGCGTGCCCCCCGGTCAACATCGGTCCGCGGTCGACCCCCAACTACGACGTCCTCGCCTCGGCCGCGATCCACACGTTGAAGTCGGGTGAGGTCGTGTTCGCGGGACAGCGGAACGAAGGGTTCTTCGTAGACCTCGGTTCGATCTTCGACCTCGGAACCTTGCGTCCGTTCGAGAACCTCCACCTGATCCCCTCGGCCGCTGCCGCAGGCGTCGACGGGACGCGCGGTTTCAACGTCCACACGATCGCGCTCCAGGTCCGGAAGCGTCTCCTCACGAAGGACGGGACGATGCCGACCGACCCTGCGAGCCGGAAGGCCGTGATCGGTGTGTGGGCATCAGCGAGCCGCCGCTCCGCAACGATGCTCGAGGAGGGCGGCGACGTCGTCGAAACCGGGCCGTGGCGCCAGGTATCGCGCCTCGGGAACCCGTTGTTCAACGAGGTGATCGTTCCGATGGCGGACAAGGACAGGTGGAACCACGTTCCACCGTCACGCGACACGGCGTTCGCGAAGTACGTCGCCCACCCGGAGCTCGCCGGGCTGCTACCCGTCCTGTACCCGGGGGTGTTCCCCAACCTCGCCGCGTACACGAAGGAACGAGCCGACCTCGAAGCGATCCTGCTGACAGGGATCCCGAGTGGCGTGATCGCGGGCTTCCAGAACTTCACCGGCACCGCGCCCGCCGACATGCTCCGCCTCAACATGGCGATCCCACCCGTCAACTCGCCGAACCCCTTCGGGATCCTCGGTGGTGATCTGGCCGGGTTCCCCAACGGGCGACGTCCGCAGGACGACGTGGTCGCGATCGAGCTGCGAGCGATCGCCGGGGCGACGATCCCCCTCGTGGATCCCAGCTTCACACCCGACGCGGCGGCCTCGCTCCTCACGGATGGGACCTCGGAGAGCGACAATTCCTCTCCGTTCACGAGCTCGTTCCCCTACCTCGGCTCGCCCGTGGACGGGTACGACAGCATCCCTCCCGGCGTCGCGTGAGTCGGGCGGTGGTGACCGTGGCGCGAGCGTGCCCAAGCCCGAAGGGCTTGGGCCCGCTCGACGGCCCGGGAGCCCTCATCGGGCTGATGCTCGACATCGGAGGTGACACCGGCGCGTTGGTGGTCCTCGTCGACGAGCCCCTCGATGGATCAGAGATCGAGGTGCTCGGCGTGCGCGGTCATGCCCACGCCCAGGTACATCGACGGCGGTCGGGCGCCGGAGGCGACGTCTACGCGGCCGTGTTCGTGGCCATCGAAGCAGGGTCGTACGTGGTCGAGCTCCCTGGCGCCCGGCGAAGCGGGACGATCCAGCTCGTGGGCGGGTGTGTCACGACCTCGGACCTACGAAAAGCTGTCGGATCGGGCCGTCCGATCCAAGGAGGGTGAAGCGATGCTGGCGGAGATCTTCGGACTCGACGGCGCGGTGGTCGCGGTTATCGCGGTCGCGGTGCTGTTCGGCGCCAAACGACTGCCCGAGCTCGCGCGCTCGGTGGGACGAGCCCAGGGTGAGTTCAGGAAGGGCATCCACGATGGGAACGACGAGGACGCCGAGCCGAGCGCTGGATCAGAACGCTCCGGCTAGCGATCCACGACGGTGTCGCGGATCAGGCGGAGCCAGCGTCACCCATCAGGTGAAGCCGTGTCTCCCGTCAAGCGAAGCCGAAACGTCACGCCTAAGGCGGAACCAAACAGCCTCGTCGTGCCCCCGGGAGGAATCGAACCTCCGACACACGGTTTAGGAAACCGATGCTCTTCTCCACTGAGCTACGGGGGCTCAACTCCGACTGAACCACAACCGCATCGTCGTTGACACCCCTGAAGGCGTCGCACAGCCAACCGGGGTGACG
>DATDKZ010000006.1:0-4323 GCA_036519575.1 Actinomycetota bacterium
CAGCAGGCCCAGGATCGCGAGCTCGAGCATCCGGTCCCTTCCGTGGGTTGCGCTTCGATATATCGGTTATCTATATCGGACCGATATATCGAACCACTATGAGGGGCGGGACGTCAAGTCCGGGCAGGGAAGGGCTCAGGCACGCGGTGGCGGGCGGCGGTAGCCGGTCACGTTCGGAGGGGGGTCCAGTCCGTGGCCGAGGCGGGGGTCGTCCAGGGGCGTCTGGGGAACGGTGGACATCGGCAGGACGCCGGCCCACAGCGGGAGGTCGTAGTCGGCCTCGTCGTCCTTGGGCGGTCCGGTCCGGAGCTTGGCCGAGGCCTCCTCGAGCGGCACGGCCAGGATCGTGGTCTGGCGGAGCTCGTCATCGGTCGGCATCCGGACCTGATCCGAGCGGCCGGCGCAGACATGATCCACCAACGCCTTCTGAGCCATCCACTTCTCCTCCCGGTCGGAGACCTCCCGGGTGCGTCCATAGACGACGACCGATCGGTAGTTCATCGAGTGCATGAACGCCGAGCGGGCCAGGACCAGGCCGTCGAGCAGCGTGGTGACGATGCACACCTCGTCCCCGCCCTTGATCGTGCGAAGGGTCCGGCTGGCGTTCGAACCGTGGACGTAGAGGGTGTCGCCGACCCGGGCGTGGATGGTTGGGATCACCCGGGGGTGGCCATCGGCCACGTACCCGATGTGGCAGAACAGTGCCTCGTCGAGGATGTCATCGATCGTTGCGCGATCGTAGGCCCCGCGCTCGGGATGGCGCTTGACCCTCGTCCGCTCGCTCGGCGGCGTCTCCGGCATGCCGACATGCTAGCCGCGCGTTCGAGGCTTCGACGTCCTTGCCTTCGACGTCTGGGCCTTCGATGTCCTCGCCTTCGATGTTCGGGGAACGAAGCCATGGGGCCGGTGCGACTTCATCCACTGGTCGTGGGGCGGCACGGGCTCCCCGACGACGTGAAGGAAATAGTACGAGCCGGTGTCCCCAAGGAACTTGAACCGCTTGACCAGGTCGGCCGAGAGGGTCTCGAAGTCCTCGTGCGATCGAAGGTATTTCTTGAACCCGCCGAACTCGTCCTCCAGTGCGAGCATGGTCTCGGCGTTCTCCACCGTGGCCTCGATCTTGCGACGGTTGCGGATGAGCCGCGTGTCCTCCGCCAACGTGTCGATCTGCTTCGGCGTCAGGTTCGCCACCTTGTGCGGGTCGAAGCCGCGAAAAGCCTCCCGCGTCCCGTCCCACTTCGCCTCGACCACCCGCCAGCTGATGCCCGCCTGGAACACAGCCTTCGACAGCACGTCGAGGTAGTCGGCCAATCCCTTCGGCTTGATCTGCGTGGGCCCTTCCATCATGCCTCCCTTCAGCGCTCGCCGCGTGGCCCGGGGCCGCCCTCGGCGCCACCCTGCTGGAGGAACCGCTCGATCTCCGAGACCAGGTCCTCGCCCGAGGGCTGCCCCTGCTCGTCGGCCATCTGCTCCAGCCGCTGGACGTACTCCCTGGACTCCTCGCTGTCCGCCACTGCCTGGTCGAGGCGCTGGCGTTGTGCCATGGCCTCGTCGGGGAGCGCGCCGAGTGGCAGCTCGACCCCCAGGTGCCGGCCGGCGTGCTCCAGGAGCCCGATGGTGGCCGAGGCGAACGGACCGCCGACATAGTGCGGGACCTGTGCGTAGAAACCGACAGCGGGCAGGCCGGCACTCGAGACCGCCAGCTCGATCGTGCTCAGCGCGGCGGAGGGGACGCGGAGCAGGCCCTCCGGCCCCTGCTGCTCCTCCTCAGCCAGGAGCCCCTGCTTCGACGCCGTCGCCAGGATAGGAACGGGCCTGGTGTGGGGCACGGCTGCCGGGATGGCGCCCAGGCTGACCCACTCCACCACCCCGAGCTTGAGCGCGATCTCCAGCACGTCCTGCGACAGCTCGCGCCACCGGAAGTCGGGCTCGGGGCCGGTCAAGACGAGGAGATCACGCGGTCCGTGCCGGGCTCGCTTCAGTGTGAGGTCGGGCCACACCAGCTCGGTCAGCTTCCCGTCGAGGACGTCGAGGACGGGCCGGCGCGAGCGATAGTCGTACAGGGCGTCGGGGTCGAAGGTGGCCACGGCCTCGCCGTCGCCACCGACCAGCACGGTCGCCGCGGTCGATGCGCCCGCGGCGTCGATCCACCCGTCGAACGCCGCGACGATGGCGGGGGCGACGAGCTGGTCGGGCTCCGAGAGCCGGTGCAGGCTCATCGATTGAGGATAGCGGGGAGGCCGTTCGAAGACCGCCCCCCACCCGACGAGTCCGCGTGGGCTCCCCTAGCATGGGCGCCATGGACGGCCCGGTCTCGATCCCGTCTGTGGCTGCCGGCATCGAGCGGCCGTTCGAGCCGCGGGACCTCGTCGTGGCGAACGACGCGGTGGTGCGCATCGCCGCCATTGAGGGCGAGTTTCCGTGGCACCACCACGATGAGGACGAGCTGTTCCTGTGCTGGGAGGGCGAGCTCCGGATCGAGCTCGGGGGCCTCCCCCCGGTCGAGATGCACCCGGGTGACCTCTTCACGGTCCCGCGTGGCATCGAGCATCGTCCGGTGACGCCGACCCGCGCGATCGTTCTCCTGCTGGAGCGCCCCGAGACCCTCCAGTTCGGGAACGGGTGATGCTCGCCGCTACACGGCCCTGCGGTAGCGCCGGACCGCGAGCGGCGCGGCCACCGCGATGATGACCACGACCCATGCGAGCGACTGGAGCACGTAACTCGCCGTCGGCCCTCCATTCGACAGGGCCCGAACGGCACTGGCCGTCACCGAGACGGGCTGGTGTTCGGCGAATGCCTGGAGCCACCCGGGCATCGTCTCCGTCGAGACGAACGCCGAGGAGGCGAACACCAGGGGAGCGAGGATGGGGAACGCCGCGGCTTGCGCGGTCTCCGGGTCGCCCACGGCCAGCCCGACGAATGCGAAGACCCACGATAGCGAGTAAGCGAACAGGAGCACGAGCCCGATGCCGGCCAGGAACAGCACTGCGTTCGTGTGCACCCGGAACCCGACCGCGAAGCCCACCAGGGTCACGAGCACCATGACGAAGACGTTGCGGGAGAAGTCGCCGATCGTCCGGCCGGCCAGGACCGCGGACTGCGCCATTGGGAGGGAGTGGAGTCGCTCTAACAGGCCGCTCTTCAGGTCCGAAGCCATCCCCACGGCGGCCGCGATCGCCCCGAACACCGTCAGCTGCACGAAGACCCCGGGCATCAGGTAGTCCACGTAGGGGTAGGGGAACCCGGGAAGGCTGACCGCGCCGCCGAACACGTAGGTGAACAGCAGGACGAAGATGACCGGCTGGATCGTGGAGAACACGAGGAGCTGGGGGACCCGCCTGTAGGTGATGAGGTTCCGTTCGGCCATGGCAAGCGTGTCGGACACCGCGCCGCTGAGACGGCTCAAACCGTGCCGCTCAACGGGCAACGGAACGGTGATGGATGTCTGGCTCATCGTGCGGCTCCGATCTGAGCCGGCTCTCCCGGCGTCTCGGTCGTGGGTTCGGCGTGGTGTCCGGTGAGGGCGAGGAACACGTCGTCGAGGCTCGGATCGCGAACCGTGAGCGAGGACGGCGAGAGCCCCTGACCGTCGAGCATTCGCAGCATGTCCATCAGGACCCTCGGGCTCTCGGAGGACAACCGAAGCGTGGTGCCCTCGAGCTCGGGCTCGCCGTTCAGCGCTGCCAGCGCTGCCTGGGCCCGGAGGGCCTCCACCTCGCCCGGCATCCCGATCTCGATGACCGTGTCGCCCAGGTTCGACTTCAGCTCCGCGGGCGTGCCCTCGGCGATGACCTTGCCGACGTCGACGACGGCTACCCGGTTGGCCAGTCGATCGGCCTCCTCCAGGTACTGCGTCGTGAGCAGGACCGTGGTGCCCTCAGACACGAGCTCCCGGATGGTGTCCCAGAGCGCGTTTCGGCTTTGCAGGTCCAGCCCGGTGGTCGGCTCGTCGAGGAAGAGGACCGGCGGCCGTTGGACCAGCGCGGCCGCGACGTCGAGTCGCCGGCGCATCCCTCCCGAATACGTGCGGACGGGACGGTCGGCCGCATCGGAGAGGTCGAAGAGCTGAAGGAGCTCGTCGGCCCTGGCCCCGATGGCCTGCCGTGGCATCTGGGCCAGCTTGCCGACCAGCCGGAGGTTCTCCTGCCCGGTGAGGTTGGGGTCGACCGCGGCGAACTGGCCGGCGAGGCCGATCCGGTACCTGACCGCCTCCGCTTCCCGAACGACGTCGTGACCCAGGATCTCGGCGCGGCCGTGGTCGGGCGTGAGGATCGTGGTCAGGATCCGGATGGCGGTCGTCTTTCCCGCACCGTTCGGGCC
>DATDKZ010000007.1:0-19516 GCA_036519575.1 Actinomycetota bacterium
GGAAGAGATCGTGCCGACCGGTTGCGCCGTCTCGGCCGACGGGCGGCGACTGTACTTCGGGAGCTACCGAGGTGGGCTGTACGAGGCCGAGCTGTCGCCCGACGGGCGAATCGCGGGCACTCCCGGCCGGATCCCCGGAATCGAGGCCTCCGTGATCGACGTCGCCCGAGGGCCGGACGGGACCATCTACCTTGCGACGACGGACTCCATCCTTCGTCTGGTCGGAACCCCGACCGGCTCCCCCGTGCCGGCGGGGAGCCCGACAACGCCCGGTTTCGGCGGCGGGGCCACGACCGGTGTCGGGCTGGTCATCGCCGCCGTCCTGATCGGCGGCCTGATCCTCCTTCGACGGCGGATCCTCCGCCGCTGACCGCTCGCTAGCCGGCCGGCCGCTTCAGGTAGGCGATCAGGGACTGGCCGCCCGCCGGCGTCGTGACCTGGGTCACCGAGACCAGCTCCCAGCCGTCCTCCCCGAACGTGTTCAGGATCTCGCCGGGATTGTGCTCGAGCAGCGGCGCCACGAAGTACTCCCACTTCTGCACGGTCATTCCCCCTCCAACCGGGCCCTGGTCGTTCGGATGCACAGATCCATGACGACCGTGAGGCCGCCCTCCTCGGCGATCCGGCGTGCCTCGTCGTTCACGATCCCCTCCTGGAGCCACAGGACGCGGGCCCCAATGCTCACGGCTTGTTCGGCGACCGGCGGCGTCTCCTCGCCTTTGCGGAAGACGTCCACGATGTCGATCGCCACGTCGGTGGGCACGTCGAGGAGCGACGGATACGCCGTCTCCCCGAGCACCTCGGTCTCGTTCGGGTTCACCGGGACGACCTCGTACCCCCGATGCTGGAGGTATCGCGCGACCCCGTAGGAGTCTCGGTGCGGCTTCGAGGAGAGCCCCACCACGGCGATGGTCCTGGTCTGGGTCAGGATCGACCACAGCGTCGCGTCGCTCGGAGCGTACGGTGAGGTCTCGTCGTCACTCACGACTGCTCCTTCCGAACGATCTCGATCAGGCTGTGGAGGATGAAGGCGGTCGCCCCCCAGATCGTGTTGTCCTGCATCTCGTAAGCGAACCCCCGGTACACGTGGTCGCCCCGGGGAAGCTCCACCTCCCGTTCGGCGTCGGCCAACCGGACGAGCGGGTACTGAAGCACCTCCGCGATCTCGCCGGCGTTCGGCGCGAAGGTGGGGCCAGGGCGAAGCATGCCGACGAACGGGACGATCAGGATGCTCGAGACGAACGTGTGAACCGCGGGAAGCGCGCCGAGCACGTCGACCTCCGACGGGGACAGTCCCAACTCCTCCTCGGTCTCCCGAAGCGCGGTGTCGCGGAGAGCGGCATCGACCGCATGGCTGAGCCCTCCGGGGAAGGAAATCTCGCCCGCGTGCCGGGGAAGCTCATCGGTCCGGCGGGTGAACACCACCCAGGGGTCCTGGTCCTCGACGATCGGCACGAGCACCGCCGCGAGGTGCTCCTCAGGGCGGGGGTGGGACCGCGGATCGGGCTCGAGGGTGTCCGCGAGGAACGACCGCAGGTGATCCGTCCGCATCTCATCCCCATCGTAGAGGAGGCCGTAGCGAACGCCGCCGGCAGACCCCCACCCATCGGAGGACGTGACACTCCTGTCATGCGCCCGTGCGGATGCCCTCGTCACCACACACGTGGGCCGCGCCGCTCCGTGACAGTTCTGTCATCCGCTTGATTCGGTCGCCGAGGCGGCATTACGTAGCCCGTGCTGGGTCCGATCCGTCGGGCCAGCGGCCGCGCGCGAAAGAGGAGGGGGAGATGGACGCATCACCCGTATCCGTCCGTGGACGGGGTCGCCTGTTCACCATCGGCGCCCTGATCGCCACCCTGGTGCTCTTGGGGTCGGCATGCTCGAACTCCTCGAACACGCCCAGCAGTCCGATCTACAACGTGTTCGCTCAGAAGTTCCGGTTCCACGGTATGCCTGCGACGATCCCGTCGGGCAACTTGCAGATCAACTTCTCGAACAAGGAGTCGTTCCCGATCACGCACGAGATGATCCTGAAGGCCCTGCCTGAGGGGAAGACGGCGCAGGACATCATCAGCAGCGCGAAGGTTCCGGGATGCGAGGGCGGTGGCCCGTGCGAGACCCAGTACCTTGCCTTCGGTGAGATCGCCGGAGTGGACACGGGGGCGACCCTCTCGAACGTGTTCGACCTGTCCCCGGGGAAGTACTTCTTCGCCTGCTGGGAGACCGGCACCGTGAGCGGAGGAACGAACGGACCCCCGCATTTGGCGAAGGGCATGTTCTTCCAGTTCACCGTCAGCTGACCGCGACGATGGGATCGAGCCCGCTGCCGGTGACACGGACGCGGATCGCTCGATTGGCGGCTGCGTCTGCCCTCCTGCTCCTCACGGGCTGCGCCAAACAGGGGATCTCGCCTCAGGGCCAGGAGGTCCACCGACTCTACGTCATCATCATGATCCTCGCGGCCCCGGTCTTCCTCGGCGTCGAGGCCGCGTTGATCTGGTGCATCTTCCGGTACCGCAGGCGCGACGACCAGCCCGCACCGCAGATCGTCGGCGGGGGCAGATCCCTGGGAGTCTTCTTCGCCATCCCGGCGGTAATCGTCGCGGTCCTCTTCCCGTTCGGCGAGGCGACGCTCATGAACATCGAGCAGCCCGAGACTCCCCAGGTCCAGATCAAGGTCGAGGGGTTTCAGTGGGAGTGGACCTTCCTGTACCTGAATGAGGGGTTGTTCGTGGCCGGCAAGACGCTGGTGCGTCCGGCCGTCATGGTCCTTCCCGTCGACGAGCCGGTGCAGATCCAGCTGGTGTCGAGGGACGTCATCCACTCGTTCTTCGTGCCGGATCTGCTGTTCAAGCGCGATGCGATCCCCGGGCGGACGACCACGTTCACCTTCACCCCCACTCAGCTCGGCACGTTCCACGGGCAGTGCGCGGAGTTCTGTGGCCTGTGGCACTCGAGGATGACGTTCGACGTGAAAGTCGTCGCGCCGCTCGACTACCAGGCCTGGATCAAGCAGCAGCGGAAGAAGGCCCAGGGCATCACGTGCGAACCGCACGGAACGACGCTGTCGCTCATCGCCCACAACATCTCGTGGAACCAGTTCTGCCTTGCCGTCCCGGCGAACGCCC
Organism: Actinomycetota bacterium; assembly: GCA_036519575.1. GTDB lineage: Bacteria > Actinomycetota > UBA4738 > UBA4738 > HRBIN12 > AC-69. Next base: position 3,129 of record DATDKZ010000007.1, read on the forward strand.
CCTTCACCGTCGACATCACGAACCAGGATGTCGGGATCCAGCACAACTTCTCGATCTACGATAGCTTCTTCGAGAAGAAGAAATACTTCACATCCCCGAGGATCACGGGACCGGACAGCGAGACGCTGAACGCGACCCCGCTGCCGCCGGGTCACTATTACTTCCAGTGCGACGTCCACGGCCCCGCCATGTCCGGGGCGTTCATCGTCAAGAAGTGATGACCGCGGGAGGAGCGTGATGGCGGTAACCGAGGCTCCCGTCAGGGAGCTGGCGCCCGAGCCGAAGGGGCGGCTCCTGGACTGGTTGACCACCACCGATCACAAGAAGATCGGGATCCTCTACCTGGTCAACTCCTTCTCGTTCTTCGCCGTGGGTGGGATCTTCGCGCTGCTGATGCGGACCGAGCTGGCCCGCCCCGGGCAGCAGCTCATCGGCGCGCACGGGTACAACGAGCTGTTCACGATCCACGGCACGCTGATGATCTTCCTGGTCATCTTTCCCATCCTGGCCGGCCTGGGGAACTACTTCGTGCCGCTCCAGATCGGGGCGCTCGACATGGCGTTCCCTCGGATCAACGCGCTGTCCTTCTGGCTGCTCCCGGTCGGCGGGCTGACGATCCTGTCCGGGTTCGTGGCCAAGGGCGGGGCCGCCGCCTGCGGCTGGACGTGTTACGCGCCGCTCAACGAGCAGCTCGGCACGGGCGTGGACCTCTGGCTCGCGGGCCTGATCCTGGTGGGGACAGCATCCATCCTGGGAGCCATCAACTTCATCGTCACCATCCTTCGGATGCGGGCCCCGGGAATGACCATGATGCGGGTGCCGGTCTTCGTATGGAGCATCCTGGCCACCTCGCTCCTGGTCATCCTGGCCGCTCCGGTGCTCACCGCCGGGCTGATCATGCTCTTCGCCGACCGACGGCTGGGCACCTCGTTCTTCGACCCCGCGCACGGCGGCGTGGCGCTCCTGTGGCAGAACGTCTTCTGGTTCTTCGGCCACCCCGAGGTCTACATGCTGATCCTAGGAGCGTGGGGCGTCGTCACCGAGATCCTCTCGGTGTTCTCCGGCAAACCGATCTTCAGCTACCGAGGAGTGGTCCTGTCGTTCCTGATGATCACGGCGCTCTCGTTCACGGTCTGGGCGCACCACATGTTCGCAACCGGGGCGGTCGAGCTACCATTCTTCAGCGTCACCACGGAGCTGATCTCGATCCCCACCGGCGTCTTGTTCTTCGTCTGGCTGGGGACCCTGTGGAAGGGGAAGCTTCGCTTCGAGGTGCCCATGCTCTTCGCGCTGGGGTTCATCGCGTTGTTCCTGATCGGGGGGATCGACGGGGTATGGGCGGCCTCCCCCGCGATGGACTTCGCCATCCACGACACCTACTGGGTCGTGGCGCATCTCCATTACGTCCTGTTCGGGGGCACGCTCTTCGGGATCATGGCGGGCATGTACTACTGGTTCCCCAAGATGTCCGGCAGGATGCTCTCCCGGAAGCTCGGCCAGTGGCACTTCTGGTTGCAGTTCATCGGGTTCAACGTGACGTTCTTCCCTATGCACATCCTGGGCCTTCGGGGGATGCCCCGGAGGATCGCCGACTACTCCCCCGATCGGGGCTGGAGCTTCTTGAACCTGGTGGCCACGATCGGCGCCTTCCTCATCGCCACCTCGCTGTTGATCTTCCTGGCGAACGTGATCACTACGCTTCGCAAGCCCAGGACCGCCCCGCCCGACCCGTGGCAGGCCAACACGCTCGAATGGGCGACCTCGTCGCCGCCCCCGCCGCACAACTTCGACGTCCTTCCTCCGATCCACTCCAACCGGCCGGTGTACGACGCGCGGCTGGCCGAAGCGCGGCTCACGGACCGGGGGTCGGGATGAGCGCGGCCGAGATCACCGACGAGCGGGTGGCCCGAGGCACCAGCGGGCCCATCCTGGGGATGGTCCTGTTCGTCGCGTCCGAGGCCATGTTCTTCGCCACGTTCTTCGGCGCCTACTTCACGATCCGGGCGGCGAGCCCGACGTGGCCTCCCAAGGGGATCCCCCACCTCGAGATCAGGATCGCGACGGTTCTCACCGTCATCCTGGTGAGCAGCAGCTTCGTCCTGCAACAGGGCGTCCGGGCCATCCAAAAGGGCCAAGCGAGGCGCCTCCAGGCCTGGCTGGCGGCCACGCTGGCGCTCGGCGCCTCGTTCCTGGCGCTCCAGCTGTACGACTACTCGCAGCTCGGGTTCGGCCTGAAGGACGGCATCTTCGGCACGCTCTTCTACGTCATGACCAGCCTCCACATGGCCCACGTCTTCGGCGGGGTCGTCTTCCTGGGATTGGTGTTCACGCAGGCCCGAACGGGTCAGCTCTCCCCGTCCCGGCATGAGTCCCTCGAAGCGGGAGCCATCTACTGGCACTTCGTCGATGTCGTCTGGGTGGGTCTTTACACGGTCTTCTATCTCCTTACCCCGAGGTGACCGAGGAGCGGTGGGTTCGATGAGCGGCTTGGACTCGCAGGTAGAGGTCGAGGCGTGATCACGGCGGCGCGGGTGTGGTTCGGGCTCGCCGCCTTCCTGGTCGTGACGGGAACCATCTACGGCATCACCAGCCACGAGTTGGCCGGTGCGCCACTGCTCCTCGTGGGGTCGGTGGCGTTCTTCTACCTGGGGATGGTGGCAAGGGGGCGAGTCCGGGAAGCGTCCCGACCGGAGGGGGAGGGACACGCGCCGGGCGAGGCCTCGGAGGCCGAGGCCCACGTGGCCCCGACCATCTGGCCCTTCGGGTTCTCCATCGCGGCCGTCATGCTCGCCCTGGGGCTGGTGGTCAGCCGGTGGCTCCTCGCCGTTGGGGGGGTGCTCTTCCTGCTCGCCGCGGTCGGCTGGTTCCGGGATGTGGCCCGCCAGCACCAGCACGCCGACGGCTCCTGAGCGAGGGGTCGTCGACCGGGTTCAGCCCCGGATCAGCAGGATGACGGCCACCACGGCCAGCGTCAGCAGCACCGACAGGAACACCGTGGCGTGATACTGGGTGGGGCTGGGGCTCGGCAGGTCGGCCGGATTGCACTGCCGGCACACCGAGCGGCCCCAGGGCACGCGGACGCCGCACCGCACGCACCGGTCGTACAGCCCGGTCACCCCGTCCGCCTCCCATCCCTCGGTCTCATGCCCGCCTCCCCATCCATCCTCACACGTTGACCGTCGTTCCGGGCTCGCGCCGCCTCCCGACCCGAGCGGCCCGCTCCTCGGTTCGTTCGGCCTCACGCTCGTCCCGGCGCATCCAGTCGAGCAACACGAGCGCGAGTGCCGGGACTACCACGAACATGCCCCCCTCCCACATGAGCGCCCCCGCCAAGTGCTGATCGGCCAGCGCCGACGCGATGGTGGCGCCGGGGACGATCGCGTAGTACGGGTACAGGAGGTGGCCAGAGCTGTAGATGGCGAGGCCGAGGAACGCCATCGGCGGCATCGCCAGGAACAGGTACAGGATGCGCGCGGGGTGGGAGATTCGGGAAGGGATGGGGTCCAGGCCGACCACTGGCCACCAGAACAGGATCGCCGACCCCAGGTAGGCCACGTGCTCCAGGGCATGGAGGCCCCGGTTCAGCATGGCTGCCTCGTACAGGCTCGTCAGATGTGTGGCCCACAGGACGACGAAGAGCAGCGACCACCCCACCAGCGGATTGGCCACGATCCGGGCCGTCCGGCTGTTCAGGATGGGAGCCAGGATCCTGCGCCGGGTCCCGGGCGAGGACGCGCGAAGGGCGAGGGTCACAGGGGCACCCAGCACGATGAGCGGTGCCGCGACCATCGTCAGCACCATGTGCTGGAACATGTGCACGGACAGCAACGCGCTCGCCCCGGCATCGATGGGGCCATCCAGTGCGAGGAGGACCACGACGAGACCAGCCAGGAAGCACCGTTCCCGGGAGCGGGGGAATCCGGCGCCGATCCGCTTCATCCGGCGGGTGGCGTTCACGTAGACCAGCCCGATCCCGAAGAGCCCCACGACGACCGGCGGATCGAGTCGCCAGCTGGTCATCCACGCGTCCACCAAGGCTCCCGTCACCCTCCTCGGCCGAGCTCGCCGGAGGCAGCGGGCTCCCGCTCGTGCGAGAGCGGCTCGCGGGAGGGCTGCTCGGATGGCGTCGCCGACAGCAGGATTTCGAACACGCTTCCCTCGCCCGGCGTGCTGTGAACGGCGACCGACCCACCGTGCGCCTCCACGATGGCCCGGACGATCGAGAGGCCCAAGCCGAAGCCGCCGGTGTTCCTGCTTCGCCCCGGATCCGCCCGGGCGAAGCGGTGGAAGATTCGGTCGAGGTCCGCTCGGGAGATCCCCGTTCCCGAATCGCGAACGGAGATCACCGCGGTTGCGCCGCTTCGCCGTACGTCCAACTCGATGGAATCCTCGGAGCGCGTGTGGTTCACGGCGTTCTCGATGAGGGCGTCGAGCGCCACCGCCAGGCGGTCCGGGTCGGCATCCGCTTGAACCTCAGCGATCTCACCCAGGAGCCATCGCCGCGGCGTCGCCGCCCATCGATGGTATGCGTCCAGCACGATCGCACCGACATCGACGGATTGCCTGCGGAGAAAGTCAGGATCCTCTTGCCCCGCCAACAGGAGCAGGCGGTCTGCCAGCCGCCGGAGCCGCGCCAGCTCGTCGGCGATGACACGGGCATCGTCCTCGACCGTCGAGTCTCTGGCGGCGCGTTGGATGAGCTCGGCGTGGCCCAGCGCGACCGTGATCGGCGTGCGGAGCTCGTGCGAGGCGTCCTGGACGAACCGGCGTTCACGCTCCAGGAGCCGCAGGTTCTCGCCCGACACGCGCTCGATCTCCTCCATCGCTGCCAGGCGACGGCGAGCGTGCCACACCATGGCGAGGAACATCGCCGCCATCAGGGGGACCTCGGTGAGCTCGTCCGCGGGCTGGGCCCCTCGCGTGACGTCGATCCAGATGAGCGTGGCCGTCGACGCCATCACCGCGGCGAGCACCCACATCGTCGGGCGCGTCCGCCACACGCGGAACCCGTACAGCAGCGTGAGGCTGACCCAGATGAAATGGAACGGGACCGTCTCCCACGTGGGGATGAGTGCCATGGCGGCCAGGTTGGCAAGGGCGAACCCGACCCATGCGATGTCCACCCAGTTCTCGCGTTTCGGCCACTCAAACCGATCAGGCCGCATCGATCCGATATCCCTCCCCCCGGACGGTCGTGATGAGTTCGGCTCCGAGCTTGGCCCGAAGCCGCCCGACGTAGACGTCCACCACGTTTGACCGGGGATCGAACTGGTACCCCCACACGGAGGAGAGCAGGCGCTCTTTCGAGACCGTGCGCCCGGCGTTTCGAAGGAGTTCCCGAAGCACCAGGAACTCTCGATCTGCCAGCGAGACGGGGCCCGAGCCCATGTCCACCTCTCTGCGGACCAGGTCGAGGACTACGTCGCCCGTCCGGATGGTCGTCGGGCCGTGGCGGGCCACGCCACGGATGCGGGCTCGCACCCTAGCCAACAACTCCTCGAGGGAGAACGGCTTGGCCAGGTAGTCCTCGGCGCCCAGCTCCAGGAGCGCCACCTTGGTGCCCGTGTCGGAAAGTGCCGAGAGGATGAGGACCGCTTGGGAAGGCTTGCGGGTGAGCAGCTTTCGAAGGATCCCCGCGCCGTCGAGCCCAGGCATGACAAGGTCGAGGATGACGAGGTCATAGGACTGGGAGACGGCCTTTCGGAGGCCCTCCTCCCCGAGGGAAGCCACATCGACCGAGAACCCCTCGGCCTGCAGCCCGCGGCGGACGAAGTCGAGGATCCTGGGCTCGTCGTCGACGAGAAGGATGCGGCCAGCCGATGCGTCTTGGAGCGCATTCCCGTTGACCGACCTGTCCATCGATGCCTCCGGCCGTACCCTAGCGAGGATCGGTGTTTACCGCGAGTGACGCAACTCGACCGCCTGCCGGTGATTGAATCATCGGGATGGAGCGCTTCGATGTCTTCGTGATCGGCGGTGGCGCCACGGGCTCGGAGATTGCCTTCCGGCTTGGACGACGCGGCGGCTTCACCGTGGGGCTGGCCGAGCGGGACAAGCTCGGCGGCGAGTGCAACCTCTACGGCTGCGTCCCCACCAAGGTCATGCTCCGTAGCGCCAAGATCGCGGCACTTGCCCGAGACGCGGACCGCTTCGGGGTGCGCATCCCGGCCGTGGACGTGGACTTCCTGGCCATTCGGGACCGGGCTCGGCGGATCATCGAGGCGCAGTCGGGAGGCGGAGCCAAACCCTTCGAGCGGCTCGGCGTCCGGGTCCTCATGGAGGAGGCTCGCGTGGTCGGACCGCATCGGATCGAGCTGGCGGACGGTACCGAGATCGAGGCGGACCGGATCGTCCTGGCAACCGGGAGCGAATCGGTCACGCCGCCCATCGAAGGGATCGAGGGCGGCCAGTACTGGACCAACAAGGAGGCCATCTGGAAGCCCGAGTCGGTCCCGCGGTCGATCGCCATCCTTGGGACGGGGGCCATCGGGATCGAGTTCGCCCAGATCTACGCCCGGTTCGGCTCGAGCGTCACCGCCATCGAGGTCCTTCCCAGGATCCTGCCCAACGAGGACGAAGATGCTGCCGCGGACCTGGTCCCCGCGCTGGAGGAGGAAGGCATCCGGTTGGTGCCGGGGACGACGTGTGTCCGCGCCGAGTACCACGGACGGAGATGGCGGCTGCATCTGTCGAACGGGGAGGCCCTCGAGAGCGCCGAGCTGCTCGTGGCCGCCGGCCGGCGCGCGAGGTTCGAGCCACACGACCTCGACGCGGCCGGCATCCAGCTCGACGACGGCGGCAAGCCCGTGCTCACCGACACCATGCGCACCACGAACGACCACATCTGGTCGGCCGGCGACGCCACCGGCGAGCTCCTGTTCACCCACGTTGCAACGTACGAGGCCGACCTTGTCGTCGACGACATCCTGGGCAATCCACGGCCCCGCGACTATCGGGTCGTGCCCCGGGTGACGTTCTGCGATCCCGAGGTGGCGAGCGTGGGGCTCACCGAGCGGCAGGCCCGGGAGGCCGGGAACGATGTTCGGATCGCCAAGGTGCGCATGGAGGACAGCGAGCGGGCGACGATCGATGGCCGGACCCACGGCCTGGTCAAGCTAGTGGCGGATGCGCGGACCGGTGAGCTCTTGGGGGGCCACGTGGTCGGGGAGGAGGCCGGGGCAATGATCCACGAGGTGGTGGCGGCGATGGCCGCGCGGACCCCGGCCCAGGTCGTGGGAGATGCCATCCATGCCTATCCCACCTTCCCTGAGATGCTCAAGGCGGCCTTCCAGAAGCTGGCGGTCAACTGACCAGCGTTGACGGGTATCCTGAAGGCGCCATGGACAGCGACACCGCGACCGTCCTCACCGTCACGGCCAAGGCCGCCGGGAAGATCCGGGCCCTCGCGAACCGTGAGGGCAGGGCGGCCCCCATCCTCCGGGTCCGAGTGGTGGCCGGGGGGTGCTCCGGTTTCTCATACGAGCTGTCCTTCGCCGAGGCCCCAGCCCAGGACGACCACGTCATCGACGTGGACGGGGTGCAGGTCCTGGTGGATCAGAAGAGCGCGTCGATCGTCGAGGGTTCCACCCTGGAGTTCGACGACGCCATGCTCGGCGGTGGCCTGAAGATGCTGAACCCTCGAGCCACGCACGAGTGCGCCTGCGGTCAGTCCTTCGCCATCTAGATCCGGTCAGGCGGCACGGAGCGTCCCGGTCATCGACGAGTGGAACCTGCAATGGAACCCAGCCGTGGCCGACGCTGGGAAGGGCACGGTGACCTCCACGGTCTGGCCGGCCGGCACGTCCCTGGAGACACCGCCGTCGTCCAGCGTGAAGCTGTGGGTGACCGAGTCCTCGTTCGTGATCGTCACCGTGGCCTGCTGTCCGCCCGGCGCCGAGAGCGTGTCCGGATGGAAGGCGAAGTCCTTGATGGTGAGGGTCGGGCCAGCTCCTCCATCGCCGGTGCCCGCTCCACCACCACCGGCGCCCCCTCCGCCACCACCGTCGGAGGAGCTCCCGCACGCGGCCAGAAGGAGAACGAGCGACAGGGCAAACCCGGCACGCCGCCGGCTGCTGATCGTCCTCCTCATCCCCAGACCTCCCGATCGTGGACGCGCCCGGCTAGCCTAACGATTCGCCGTCCCGCGGTACGCGTTCGCATTCCCCTCCTGGTCGAAGGGCCAACCCACGTACTACGGGCGAGGGGGCCGAAGGGCTTTCCGGCCAACGCAGATGCTCGCGCTATGCTTCGGGTCGTGCCCGCCGCGGACCGGACCCAGTGGTACGACCTGTATCACGAGGTCGTCCTGACCGGGCTGTGTACCGGATGCACAGCCTGCATCGTGGCCTGCCCCTTCCACGTCCTGGGCTACGAGGACTACCAGCCCGTCCAGCTCCAGGAGGACGGTCTCGACCAGTGCGCACACGGCGACCGGGGCTGCTCCCTCTGCACCTTGGCCTGCCCCCGGTTCCGCGATTGGGAATCGGACATCGACCAGCTGCTGTTCGGGCAGACGCGGAAGCCTGAGGAGGTCATCGGCCAGTACCGCGACATCGTGCTGGCCAGGGCGAGCGACCCCGAGGCCCTGATGCACGGTCAGGACGGCGGTGTGGTCTCGGCCCTGCTTGTCTGGGGCCTGGAGAACGGCGAGATCGACGGTGTCTGCACCTCGAAGCTGTCCGACGAGCGCGAATGGGACGTCGAACCCACCGTGGTCACCGATCGGGAAGGCGTGCTGGCCACGGCGGGGTCGCGCTACACCTACTCCGCGAACCCACTCGCCATGCTGAAGGCGGCCCAGATGGGCCTTTCCAAGGTGGCCCTGGTGGGCATGTCGTGCCAGGCCAGCGTGACGGGAGCCATGGCAGCGCGTCGCGTGAACAAGTGGGCGAAGAAGATCAACTGGACGTTCGGGCTTCTGTGCTCGAAGAGCTTCACGTACGAGGGCCTGATGGTCGAGATCGCGCAGGAGGAGCTGGGCCTGAAGCTGAAGGACATCGTCCGGGTGAACGTCAAAGGCAAGCTGCTCTTCTACACGAAGGATGGCCAGGAGATCACGTACTCCCTCAAGAAGTCGCACCGGTTCACTCGGCCGGGGTGCCTGCTCTGCCCGGACTTCGCCGCAGAGCACGCGGACATCTCCTTCGGCGGCCTGGGCCAGAGCGACGGGTGGACCCTGACCGTCATCCGCACCGAGAAGGGTCAGGACATCTGGAACCGGGCCGTCGCTGAGGGAATCGTCACGTGGCGACCGGGATCCGAGGACCCCGGGGCCATCGAGCTCATGGCCAAGCTCGCGGCGAAGTCCAGAGAACGGTGGCCGGCAGAGCAGCTCCCGGAGACGGACCGGTTGCCCGGCGTGCTGCCATCGGGGAACGGAGAGGTGGCCGCGGAGACCTGAGTGGATCTTGACCGGTCAGCCGGCTGCGGGCCAGGCCGCCACGACCGGGTGATCGACATCCTTCGGACCGACCTGCGCCGCGCCGCCCGGTGAGCCGAGGCCAGTGACCGAGTCGGCGAACCACTCAGCGTTGATCGGCGTGAACTGCTTCCACTCGGCCGGCACGTCGTCCTCGTAGAAGATCGCCGTGACCGGGCACACCGGCTCGCAGGCGCCGCAGTCGACGCACTCGTCGGGGTGGATGTACAGCATCCGCGGCCCCTCGTAGATGCAGTCCACAGGGCACTCGTCCACGCACCCCTTGTCCTTGATGTCGATGCAGGGCTCACAGATCGTGTAGGTCATCGGTTTTCCCCTTTACCACGGTGCGGACCGTCTAAATATACCCCCTCGGCGCGGTGGCATGCCCCCGGCCGAGCACTGCCATGGGGCCGTCACCCCACCTCCGTGTGCGGCGCGAGCGCGAACAGCGTCCCCAGGATCGACGACAGGGCGTCTCGCGTGGCCACGGGGTATACCACCGGGAGGTCGGCGCCGGCATCCTCGTAGGCCCTGAGTCTGGCCCGGGCCTCTGGTGCGTCACCCATGAGGCACACGCGGCGCACAAGCTCATCGGGCACGCGGTCGGGCCTTCCGGCGTCGAGGGCTTCCGCCGCCGCGCGGGCCTCTTCCCGCAGGCCGACCGCGTCGAACTGGCGGCGATAGGCCGGGTACGAGGCGTACTGGGCAGCCATGGCCGCGAGCGCGGCCATGGCGGCCCCGGGCTCCTGGCCCACACACGCCCGGACGTACACGGCGAGGGTCACCGTGGCCGGGTCCCGCCCTGCGGCCTCCGCGCCCTCGCGGATCCGCTCCCGCGCGAACGCGACCCGCTCGGGCGGGCACCAGTTCAGCAGCACGCCGTCGGCGATCTCTCCACCGAGCCGCATGGCCCGGGGATTCAACGCGGACACCCAGATCGGGACGGGCCCGGGGCCGGGATGGACCGACAGCCGGAACGGACCGCCCTCGGATGTCTCGACGTCCTCACCGGCGAGGGCCGAGCGGACCAGGGTGACGGACTCGCGGAGGCGGTCGAGGGCGCCCGTACCCACCGGTCCGGTCCCCAGGCCGAGGATCAGCCGGCCACCGGAGATCTCCTGCACGGTGGCGGCGGCCATCGCCGTCGTCGACGAGCGACGGGCCACGATCGTCACGATGCCGGTTCCCAGGAGGAGCGCTTCGGTTTGCCCGGACAGCCCCGCCAACGTGGAAAAGGCCTCGCGACCCGAGCTCTCCGGAACGAACAGGGCCTCGTACCCGGCCTGTTCAGCGGTCTGGACGATCTCCACCAGGTCCGGCCAGGGCACCGGGTCCCGGATGGCCAGACCCCGTCGCGGTGCCAGGAGGTCCTCGCTACCGCCGCTCGCGACGGCGAAGGCCGCCCACCCAGATCAACGGCAGGAGCAGGAACGCCACCCCGAACAGCCGGGGAGCGATCACCAGCCCGAGGAACGCAAGGGCGACCGATGCAACGACCCACAGGAGTGGGTTCCCCCACCAGGGCCGAACCCGCCGCTCGGGCTCCATCCGCCCTTCCAGGGCATGCACATCGTGGCGGGCTGACATCGCCAGGAACACCGCCAGGGCGCCGGCCAGGAAGGCGAAAGGGACCAGGATGAGCAGGAGCGTGTTCCCGTTCACGGCTCCAGGGTAACCCCGTTGCCGCGGGAGGTTTCGTTCGTTATAGCGGGACGTGCGACAGGACCATGATCCTGGGCTCGGTCATCTCCTCCATGGCGAACCGGAGCCCTTCCCGGCCGAACCCCGAGTCCTTCGACCCGCCGTACGGCATCTGGTCCGCCCGGAACGCCGACTGGTCGTTCACGATGACCCCGCCCACCTCGATCTCCCGGTGGGCCTGGAACGCCCGGTCGATGTCCCGGGTGAACACGCCCGCTTGAAGGCCGTACCGCGAGTTGTTGACCTCCGCCAGGGCCTCCTCGAAGGTCTGATAGGGGCTCACGGTCGTGACCGGCCCGAAGATCTCCTCGCACCGCACCTTCATCTCCGGGCTCGTCCCGGCCAGGACGGTCGGCGCGTAGAAGGGGTCGTCGCGGCGGCCGCCGGTCAGGACCTCGGCGCCCTGGGCCACGGCCTCGTCCACCCATGCCGCGATGCGCTCGAGCGACCCGGCGTCGATCAGCGGTCCGACATCCACGGTCGGGTCCATGGGATCGCCGTACTTCAGGCTCTCGACCTGCTTCACCAGTCGCGTGGTGAAGTCGTCGTAGACCTCCGATTGCACCAGCACGCGCTGGACGCTGATGCAGCTCTGGCCGGCCTGGTAGTAGCCGCCGAAGGCGATGCGCTGTGCCGCGAGGTCGAGGTCGGCGTCGGAGTGGACGATGACCCCGGCGTTTCCGCCCAGCTCGAGCGTCACCCGCTTCCTGGGGTCCAGGCCCTTCAGGTACCAGCCGACCTCCGAGGATCCGGTAAACGAGATCTTGCGGTACCGGGCGTCGCGAGCCATCCCGTCGGCCACGCTCGAGGACACCGGCAGCACCTGGTACATCCCCTTGGGCAGATCGGTCTGGGCGAACAGCTCGGCCAGGCGGATGGCTCCGAGCGGGGTGGCCGCGGCCGGTTTGACCACGATCGGCGCGCCCACGGCCAGGGCGGGGGCCACCTTGTGAGCCACCAGGTTCAGCGGAAAGTTGAACGGCGAGATCCCCAGGACCGGGCCGAACGGGAACCTGCGGATGATGCCCAGGCGCGAGCCGAGCGACGCCTCCGTGTCCAGGCGCATCACCTCGTCGGCACCATGGCGAAGGACCTCAGAGGCCCACCGGAACGTGGACACCGCTCGGGTGGCCTCCACGGTCGCCCACTTGAGCGGTTTGCCCCCCTCCCGAGCGATCAGGGCCGCGTTGTCGTCGATGCTCTGGGCCAGGCCCCGGGAGACGTGGTCGAGGGCATCGGCTCGCGCATGCACGGGGAGGAACCGACTTTCCCGGAACGTCTCTGCGGCGACCGTCGCCGCCTCCTCGACGTCGGCCTCGGTCGGCACGCCGACCTCGGCCACCACCGTCCCGTCGTACGGGCTCTTGACCTGGAAGGTCCCGTTGCCCGTCCGCCACTCCCCGTTCACGAGGAACGTCCTGGTCTGCATCGGTCTCACCTCTGTCCTTCGGGGGGCTACCCTCGAGCCCCCCGAACACCCGGCTAGTCGACGGCCGCCATCACGTGCTTGATCTGGGTGTAGTCCTCGAGCGAGTACATCGACATGTCCTTGCCGTACCCGCTCTGCTTGTAGCCGCCGTGCGGCATCTCCGAGGTCAGCCCGAAGTGCGTGTTGATCCACACCGCGCCGAACTGGAGCTTGCGCGCGGCGTTCAACGCTCGGCCGATGTCGCGGGTCCACACGGACGACGCGAGGCCGTAGACGACGTCGTTCGCCCAGGCGATGGCCTGGTCGTCGTCCTTGAAGCGCTGGATCGTGACCACGGGCCCGAACACCTCGCGCTGGATGATCTCGTCCTTCTGGTCCACGTCCGCCACGATCGTGGGCTTGTAGAAGTACCCCGCTCCCGCCAGGGCCTCCCCACCCGTGACCACGTTCGCCCCCTTCTCCCGAGCACGCTCGACGAAGCCCGCCACGCTCTGCCGCTGCGTGTCGGAGACCAGCGGCCCCATCTCGGTCTCCTCCTTCTGCGTGTCGCCAACCACGAGCGACTCGACCACGGGGACGAGCTCGGAGAGCACGTCGTCGTAGATCTTCGGCCCGGCCACGATGCGTGTGGCGGCAGTGCAGTCCTGTCCTGTGTTCGTGTAGCCGGCGAACTTCAGCATCTCCACGAGCTTGGAGACGTCGGCGTCGTCGAACACCACGACCGGGGCCTTGCCCCCGAGCTCCAGGTGGACCCGCTTGACGGTGTCGGCCGCCTCCTTCGCCACGAGCTTGCCGGTGGCGGTGTCCCCGGTGATCGAGACGAGCGAGACGTCCGGATGGCGGCACAGCGCGGCTCCCACAACCGAGCCGCGGCCGGTAACGACGCTGATCACGCCGGGAGGGAAGATGTCCGCCGAGAGCTCGGCCAGGCGAAGCGTCGTCTGGGGAGTGAGCTCGGCCGGCTTGAGGATCGAGACGTTCCCCGCGGCGAGGGCGGGGGCCACCTTCCAGATGGCCATCATGAGCGGGTAGTTCCACGGACAGATCCCGGCCGTGACCCCGAGCGGCTCCCGGCGGATCCAGCTGGTGAACCCGCGCTCGTACTCACCGGTGTTCTTCCCCTCCATGTTCCGGGCCGCGCCGGCGAAGTACCGCAGGTTGTCCACGATGAACGGGATATCGCCGGCCGAGACCGCGATGGGCTTGCCCACGTCCTCGGACTCCAGGCGGGCCAGATTGTCCGCGTCCCCCTCCATCGCGTCCGCGAGCTTGAGCATCATCGCGCTCCGCTCCTTCGGAGGGGTGTCGAACCAGACCTCCTCGTAGGCTTTCTTGGCCGCTTTCACCGCCCGCTCGACGTCCTCCTCCGAAGCCACGGCGACCTCGGCGACCGGGTCCGTCGTCGCCGGGTCGATGTCCTGCTCGGTCTCTCCGGCGGCCGGATCCACCCACGCACCACCGATGAACAGCTTCCAGGCCTTCAACGCGGTCGCCATCTCTGTGCCTCCTCGGACCGTGGACGACCCCGGCGGGGCCGGCGCTCGGCCCCAAGTATGCCGAAAGTCTCGGTTCGGGGACCACCCCGGCTACCCGCGATTGGGGCTCGCCCGCGGCCGCGCGGCCGCGCGGCCCGGCGTGGCACACTTGACCGACAGTCCCGGCCGGAAGGAAGGACGATGGACATCCCGCAGGAGCGAAAGGTCGTCACCGAGATCCCCGGTCCGAGGTCCCGCGAGTGGTTCGAGCGCCGGAAAGCCGCCATCCCCCAGGCCGTGTTCAACGTCCATCCCATCGTCACCGCTCGCGCGTCGGGCTCGATCATCGAGGACGTCGACGGCAACCGGCTGATCGACTTCGCCACGGGCATCTCGGTCCTGAACGTTGGCCACACTCCGCCGGAGGTGGTGGCCGCGGCCCAGAAGCAGCTGGAGCTCGACACCCACACCTGCTTCCACGTCACGGCGAACGAGCCGTACATCGAGCTCGCTGAACGGCTGAACGCCTTGGCCCCCGGGGAGTTCGACAAGCGGACGATGTTCGCGAACTCCGGGGCCGAGGCGGTGGAGAACGCGGTCAAGATCGCGCGCAAGGCGACGGGAAGGTCGGCGGTGGTCACGTTCGACCACGCGTTCCACGGCAGGACGCTCCTGGCCATGTCGCTCACGGCCAAGGTGATGCCGTACAAACAGGGCATGGGGCCGTTCGCCCCCGAGATCTACCGGTTGCCCTTCGCCTACGCGTACCGGTGGCCGAGCGGTCCGGAGAACTGTGCTGAGGAGGCCCTGGCGTACGCGAGTGACGAGATACACAAGCAGATCGGCGAGGAGAACATCGCCGCGGTCATCGTGGAGCCGATCCAGGGCGAGGGCGGATTCATCGTCCCGGCGCCGGGGTTCCTGACGGGCCTTGCAGAGCTGTGCCGGGAGCACGGGATCGTGTTCGTCGCCGACGAGATCCAGAGCGGGATGGGCCGGGCCGGCCGGTGGTTCGCCATCGAGGACGAGGGCATCGTTCCCGACATGGTGACCACGGCGAAGTCACTCGGGAGCGGCATGCCCATCTCGGCGGTGACCGGGCGGGCCGAGCTGATGGAGTCGGTCCACGTCGGCGGCCTGGGCGGCACGTTCGGCGGCAACCCCGTTGCGGCGGCGGCGTCGCTCGCCGTGCTGGACAAGATCGAGCGGGAGGGGCTCTTGGAGCGTTCACGCACGCTCGGCGAGCGCATCCTGGCTCGGCTCCGCGACATGCAGTCCCGGCATGCGTTGATCGGCGACGTCCGGGGTCGGGGGATGATGACGGCGGTCGAGCTCGTGGCGGACCGGGAGACCAAGGAGCCGGTCGACGGTCCCACCGGAACCGGCATCGTCCAGCGCTGCCTGAGCGAGGGGGTCGTGATCCTCAAGGCAGGGACCTACGACAACGTGATCCGCCTGCTCCCTCCGCTCACGATCGACGAGAGCCTGCTGGACGAGGGCCTCGACATCGTGGACGACGCAATCGGCGCGACCTCCACGTAGAGGGATGCGGATCCCCGAGGAGGCCAGGGACCTGCTGAAGGGCGACGGGCTGGCCACGGTGGTCACCCTCGACCCCGATGGCACCCCGCACGTCACGGCGGCATGGGTCGGGGTCGACGGTGAGGAAGTGGTCATCGCCACGATGCCCGACCAGCGAAAGCTCCGGAACCTCCGCCGTGACCCCAGGATCGCCGTCACCGTCCACGCAACGACGAGGAACACCGCCGGCCTCACCGAGTACCTCGTGCTGTATGGGCGCGCCCGGATCACCGAGGGCGGAGCGCCGGAGCTGCTCCAGGAACTGGCCCACACTTACATCGGCCCGCACGTGAAGTTCCCCCCGATGCCGAACCCGCCGCCCGGATTCGTCACGCACGTGACGGTGGATCGGATCGGCGGGGTGGGCCCGTGGACCTCGGAGACGCTCTAGGAGTAGCCGTCTTGACGGCGCCAGCCACGGCGGCCGGCGGCGCGCCCGCCGCCTCCGAAGAGCCCGAGGTCGACGACGACGCCGATGATGAGGACGACCAGCCCCCACCCCTTCACGCCGTCGAAGGCGTTCTGGGCGATGGCGTAGGCGAGCGTGGTGGTCGGGAGGATGAAGAACCCGATCGTGGGCCAGAACCAGCTCCCGTAGGCCCGGCTCAGGTAGTCGGTGAAGATCCACATGATGAACAACACCACCCGCGGCGTCAGGAGCCCCAACAGGAAGATCAGGCAGCCCATGGTTCCCCTTCCCTCATTGCCCGACCGAGGCATCCTAGCGGCTTGCTAAGGTCGAAGCGTGACGTCGGACGGTGAGGAGGGCGGGCGCCGGCGC
>DATDKZ010000008.1:0-24472 GCA_036519575.1 Actinomycetota bacterium
CGCCACGGCCCATCGAGACGACCGATGAACTGGCCCGGGTGGTTGCGGGCGCTGTTGGAAGGCGGCGGGGCGGCCCCCACCCCGCGCGCCGGACGTTCCAGGCGCTTCGCATCGCGGTCAACCGGGAGCTCGAGGAGCTCGCCGCTTCCCTGCCTCGAGCGGTGGATCTCCTCACTCCCGGTGGCCGCGTCGTCACCATCGCCTACCACTCCCTTGAAGATCGAACGGTGAAACGGTTCCTGGCCGCCGAGCCCAGGCTCAGGTCGCTCACCAGGAAGCCCGTTCGTCCCTCACCGAAAGAAGCGGCCCGCAACCCCCGGGCCAGGAGCGCGAAGCTTCGGGCCGCCGAGCTGGTGGACGACGGTGCCACACGCCCGGCCGACCAGGAGCCTCGGGGAGCCGCCGCATGAGCCAGCCGGCTCGGGCCCTTCCCGCCCGCCCCATACCCGCGCATCTCCCCACGCCCGTTCCCTCGCGCCGAGCCCGGCCCGCTCCCCGGCCTACCCCGCCCCCCCGAACCGCCCCCCCGCGTCCCTCGACCGCGGTCAACCGGGCCCGCCGGAGCCGGTCCGGATTCCTGATCCTCTCCTCGGTGCTGGTGGGGTCGATGGTGCTCGGCCTCGTCGCGCTGAACGCCCTGCTCGCCCAGAGCTCCTTCCGTGTGGACGACCTCGAGGAACGGGTCGGCATCCTCACGCAGGAGAACCTGGAGCTCACCCGGCAGCAGGCCGCACTGTCCGCTCCCGGCCGGATCGCCGCCTGGGCTCGCAGCCACGGCATGCGTCTCCCCGACGAGATCCGATTCCTCCACGTGCCCGCCGCGAGAACGGCGGCGCCGGCCGGGTCCGCGGACCACGACCAACCCACGGGGTGGCTGAGCGAGGGCCTCCCGTGAAGCGCCCGCCCATGCGGCGCCTGATCGCGCTGTTCGGGGTGCTGACCCTGGCCATGGGAACGATCGTCCTTCGGCTGACGGTGCTCCAGGTGAGCCAGGCTCGCGCGTACCGGTCCTTTGCGCTGGACCAACGGCTGCACACGTTGACACTGCCGGCCTCGCGCGGTCGGGTCGTAGACCGCTCCGGCGAGGCCATGGCCATCTCGCTTCCTGCGCGCGACGTCTACGTCGACCCCCGGTACGTGACGGACCCGTGGAACGAGGCCCAGAGGATCTCGGGGGTCCTGGACCTGAGGGTCCGCGACCTCCTTCCCAAGCTCACCGCCGACACGACCTTCGTCTACCTCGCCCGCCAGGTCGAGCTGAAGACGGCGGTGCAGTTGGAGAGGCTGCACCTTCCCGGAATCGGCTTCCTCTCCACGAGCAGGCGCGCCTATCCTGCCGGCCCCCTCGCCCCCCAGGTGCTGGGGTTCGTGGGGGTGGACGGCACCGGGTTGGCCGGGCTGGAGCTCGAGTACCAGGAGGTTCTGGGCGGCACGCCCGGGGAGCGGACCCAGGAGCTCGACCCTTCGGGTCAGCCCATCGTCGGGGGGATCGACGCCGAGCGGGCTCCGGCTCCGGGCTCTGACCTGGTCGTGACGATCGATCGCGACTTCCAGTTCCAGGTGCAATCCGCCCTGGAGGAGGCGGTGAAGTCGAACCAGGCCATGGGCGGCACGGTCATCGTCATGGACCCGCGAACGGGAGATGTCTATGCCATGGCCACCTACCCATGGTTCCACCCGAACGACTTCGCCACGGCCAGGCCGAGCACGTGGCGCAACAAGGCGGTGACCGATGTCTTCGAGCCCGGGTCTGTGAACAAGGTGATTACGGCGGCCGCGACCGTGCAGGAACGCTCGCTCGCGCTCGACGAGCAACTGTCGGTGCCATGGAAGATGCGGGTGGGCGATTTCGTCATCCACGACGCGCACCGTCATGGCGTCGAGGCGATGACGGTGGGCGACATCGTGGCGCAGTCCAGCAACATCGGCGCGGTGGAGGTCGCGGAGCGCCTCGGGGCGGCGCGCCTTGCGACCTACCTGTCGAAGTTCGGACTCGGCCAGGTCACCGGGATCGGGTTTCCCGGTGAGTCGGCCGGCATGATGCTGCCCCTGTACCAGTGGTCGGACACCAGCCTGGCCACCATGGCCTACGGTCAGGGCATCGCGGTCACACCCCTCCAGATGATCTCGGTGTACGCGACGATCGCGAATGGTGGAGTGTGGGTCCAGCCTCGGCTGGTGCGCGGCACTATCGACCCCGAGGGAGTGTTCCACCCGGCCCCATCATCGTCGACCCGTCGCGTCGTTTCCGATGACACCGCGCAGATGGTCACGCGGATGCTGGCCTTCGCGGTGAAGGCGGGGACCGGAGCCGCAGCCCGGATCCCCGGCTTCCGCGTGGCCGGCAAGACCGGGACGGCGCGGATCCCAAGGCCAACCGGCGGCTACTACGCCGACCGCTACTTCGCCTCGTTCATCGGCTTCCTCCCGGCCTCCCACCCCAGGGTCGTGATCGCGGCCATCCTGGACCGGCCCACGACCGAGTACGGCGGGATCGCCGCGGCCCCGCTGTTCCAGCGGGTGGCCCGGTATGCGATCGAGCGCCTGGGGATCGCGCCGGGGGAGGCGCTGCCGCCTCCGCCCCACGCGATCCCCGCCCGATGACCGTCGCAGGGCGCGGGGGGGTATGGACGATAAGCTCGGATGACTTGGTTGCGCCCGGCCTTCCCCCGGCTCGCCCGCTCGCCGACCTCGTCGCGTCGCTGCAGCGGCACGAGGTCAGAGGCGATCGATCGGTGGACGTGGTGGACGTGGGGTACAGATCGCAGGACGCCGTCCCCGGCAGCCTGTTCTTCTGCGTGCCCGGCTCGGGCCACGACGGACACGACTTCGCCGGGGAGGCGGTGGGGCGGGGGACGGTCGCCCTGGTGGTCGATCGGTGGTTGCCTCTCGACGTGGTCCAGGTCCGCGTTCCCTCCGTCCGAGAGGCCATGGGTCCCCTGTCGGCGGCGTTCTTCGGCCGGCCTGGTGACCGGATGAACATCGTCGGCGTCACCGGGACCAACGGGAAGACCACGATCACATACCTGCTGGAGTCGGTGTTTCGTCGGAACGGTCAGGTCCCCGGCGTGATCGGAACGACGGGCGTCCGGATCGACGGGGAACCGCAGACGCTTCCCATGACCACACCCGAGGCTCCCGACCTGCACCGCATGCTGGCCCAGATGGCCGAACGCGGGGTCGAGGCGGTGGGCATGGAGGTTTCCTCGCACGGGCTGCACCAGCACCGGGTCGACGGCATCCGCTACCGGTGCTCGGTGTTCACCAATCTCAGTCAGGATCATCTTGATTACCACGCGTCGATGGAGGAGTACTTCGAGGCGAAGGCCCGACTCTTCACGCCGGAGCTGTCGGAGGGGGCCGTTGTGAACCTCGACAGCCCGCACGGGCGTCGGCTCCTCCGCTCGGATCTGCCTACCGTCACGTTCGGCCAGGGACCGGGTGCCGACGTGCGCGCCACCGACGTCCGGGCCATGCGCTCCGGCATCTCCTTCTCTGTGGGCGAGCTGGAGATCCGCTCCTCCCTCCGGGGCGGTTTCAACGTCGAGAACTGCCTGGCGGCACTGGCGACGGCCCGGGCGCTCGGGATCCCCGACGATGTCTCGGCCCGGGGCATCGCGGACGTGCGAGGGGTGCCGGGCCGCGTTGAGGCCGTGGAGGAGAGCCAGGACTTCCTGGTCGTCGTGGACTATGCGCACACCCCGGACGGTGTGGGCAACGTGCTGCGCGCGGCGCGACTCCTCGCGCCCGGCCGGCTGATCGTCGTGCTGGGCTGCGGCGGGGACCGGGACCGAACCAAGCGCCCCCTGATGGGAAAGGTGGCCACCGGGCTGGCGGATCTGTCCGTCATCACCAGCGACAACCCGCGAAGCGAGGACCCGCTGGCCATCATCGGGGAGATCGAACCCGGGGCCAGGGAGGGCGGGGGCCGTTACGTGATCGAGCCCGAGCGGCGCGCTGCGATCAAGCTCGCCCTGTCGGAAGCCGGCGATGGCGACGTCGTCGTCATCGCGGGCAAGGGACACGAGACCGGCCAGGAGTTCGCCGACCGCACGGTGCCGTTCGACGACCGGATCGTCGCGGCAGAGGAGATCCGGTCGCTCCGGGGGATGGCATGAGGCCGCGCCTCCTCTCCGATGTGGCGCGCGCGGTGAAGGGCCGGCTCCGCGGCTCGGATGCGATCGTCACGGCCGTCGTCATCGACAGCCGGGAGGCCGGGCCGGGCTCGCTGTTCTTCGCCATGCCGGGGGAGCGGCGCGACGGCCACGACTTCGTGAGGGACGCGCTCTCCCGCGGCGCGGCAGGCTCGGTGGTGCATCGACCGGTTCCGGCGGAGCCGGCCGTGGAGGTGGCCGACCCAGGTGAGGCGCTGCTGGCGCTGGCCGCCGACGAGCGTGCGAGCATGCCCGATGCCACGCTGATCGGGATCACCGGCGCGAACGGGAAGACCTCCACGAAGGATCTCGCGGCCTCCATCCTGTCGACGGGATTCCTGACACATGCCAGCCCGGGGTCGTTCAACAACGAGATCGGGCTCCCCCTCACGCTGTTGGGGGCCCCGGAAGGCGTCGAGGTGATGCTGGCGGAGATGGGTGCCCGGCGTCGCGGCGACCATGCGCAGCTGTGCCGGGTGGCCAGACCCGACGCAGTGGTCGTGACAAACATCGGGGTCGCGCACATGGAGGTCTTCGGATCGTGGCAGGCCATCGTGGAGGCCTCGGCGGAGCCCGTGGAGGCCCTGGCTGATGTCGGCACGGCCATCCTGAACGCGGACGAAACCGTCGTACGCGAGCTGGCGGGGCGGACCGGGGCCCGGGTCATCACGTTCGGGCTGACGAAGGACGCGGACGTGCGGGCCGAGGACGTGGTGCTCGACGACGAGGGGAGGGCGGGCTTCGACCTGTTCGTGGGGGACCAACGCGAGCGTGCCGAGCTCGTCGTTCCGGGTGAGCACATGGTGTCGAACGCGCTCGCCGCCGCGGCGTGCGGGATCGCGCTGGGGCTGTCGGCCGCCGAGTGCGCCGCGGGGCTGAAAGGAGTTGGCGTCTCCCGGTGGCGGATGGAGAGCTTCACCACCGAGGACGGCGTGCGGGTGGTGAACGACGCGTACAACGCGAATCCCGAGTCCATGGCTGCGGGGCTTCGGGCGGCCAGGTGGATGGCCCGAGGCGGCCGACTCGCGGCGGTCCTCGGTCACATGGCAGAGCTCGGCGCCATCTCGAGTGACGAGCACGATCGTTTGGGAGAGCTGGTGGTCCGGCTGGGGGTGGATCGCCTCGTCACCGTGGGCCCGGTGGCCCGCTCGGTGGCGGGGGCCGCCCTTCGGGAAGGCGCGGTCCCGGAGAGCGTGGTCTCGGTCGACACGCCCGCCGAAGCGGCGGACGACGTTCGGGCCTGGGCCAGAGCGGGGGACGTGGTCCTGGTCAAGGGGTCGCGGGTGGCCGGGTTGGAACGCGTGGCTGAGGCCCTTCGGTGAGGGCCATCCTGCTGGCCGCCGCGGTGGGCTTGGCGGTGACGCTCCTCGGGACACCCGTGGCCATCCGGGCCTTCCGCTTGTGGGGGTGGGGTCAGCACATCCGAGAGGACGGGCCGCACACCCATCTGGAGAAGATGGGCACCCCCACGATGGGCGGCGCGGTGATCATCGCGGGGATGGTCGGGTCCTACCTGGTCACGCGCGTGGTGTTCACCACGGTGACGGCCGCGGGGCTGTCGGTGGTGTTCGCGACCATCGGCTTGGGCCTGGTGGGGTTCATCGACGATCTCATCAAGGTCCGCCGGCAACGGTCGCTGGGGTTGTCGAAAGCGGCGAAGATCGCGGGGCAAGCGCTCGTGGCCCTGATCTTCGGATTGATCGCCGTGAAGTTGGCGCACCTTCCCCCCGATCTGTCGTTCATCCGCGACGCGGGAGTGAACCTGGGCCTCGGGTTCTACCCATGGGTGTTCCTGATCCTCGCGGCGTCGTCCAACTCGGTGAACCTCACCGACGGGCTCGACGGCCTGGCATCGGGCGCGACGATCTTGGTGCTGTCGGCCTATGTGTACATCGCCTTCTGGCAGTACCGCCACACGTGCGGCGTGTTGGGCGTCGTGGACGCCTGCTACCCGGTGGGAGTCAACGCTGCTCTCGACACTGCCATCGTCGCGGGCGGCGCCGTCGGTGCGGTCGCCGGGTTCCTGTGGTGGAACGCGGCTCCGGCCCAGATCTTCATGGGCGACACCGGCGCGCTGGCGCTCGGTGGCCTGATCGGCGCGCTCGCAATCGTCACCAGCACGCAGCTCCTGCTCGTCGTGTTGGGCGGCCTGTTCGTCCTTGAGACGACGTCGGTCATCATCCAGGTCATCGCGTTCCGAGGCCTGGGGCGACGGGTCTTTCGGATGTCCCCCATCCACCATCATTTCGAGCTTGCCGGCTGGCCGGAGTTCACGGTCATCGTGCGGTTCTGGATCATCGCCGGGATGTGCGTGGCGATCGGCATCGGGTTGTTCTACGCCGACTTCCTGGCGCGAGGGGGCACGGGATGAGGCTCGACGGCGACCGACGAGGTGTGGTCGACGGAACGAACGCGTTCGCCGGCGATCGGGTGCTGGTCGTGGGGCTCGGTGTCGCCGGCCGCGCCGCCGCACGGGTCCTGGTGGAGGAGGGAGCCGAGGTCAGGGTGACCGAGGAGCGCGCGGAGGCCGCCGGGGCGAGGGAGATCCGCGAGCTCGGCGTGGAGGTCTTCACGGGCGGCCACGAGCCCTGGCACCTGGACGGCGTCACCGCTGTGGTTGCCAGCCCCGGCGTGCCGGAGGGCGCGCCGATCCTGCGGTGGGCGGCTGATCGAGGCGTGGCCATCTGGAGCGAGCTGGACGTCGGCGCTCGGCTGTGTCACGTGCCGTTCGTCGCGGTGACCGGGACGAACGGCAAGTCCACGACCACGATGATGGTCGCCGCCATGATGCGGGCCGCCGGCCTCGACGCCGCGGCGTGCGGCAACATCGGTCATGCGTTCTCCCTGGCCGCGAAAGAGGGACACGCGGCGTTGGCAGTTGAAGCCTCCTCGTTCCAGCTGCGCTTCCATCACTGGCTGCATCCACGCGTCTCGGTCTTGCTGAACGTGGCGCAGGATCACGTCGACTGGCACGGATCGTTCGAGCGATATACCGAGGCCAAAGCACGCGTCTATGCGCGCCAGAACGAGAACGACGTCCACGTCGGGAACGCGGACGATGATCGGGGGAGGGAGATCTCCGTGGGCGCCCCGTGCCGGGTGGTGTGGTTCCGGATGGGTCCGCCGGGCGACGGCGAGGTCGGCTTCGTGGGCCGGGAGCTCGTCGCCCGGGTGAACGGCGAGGCCCGCCTGGGGACCCCGGTGTCCGACGCCCATGGGTTCCGGGCCGACGCCGCAGCCGCGGCCGCCGCCGCCCTGTCGTTCGGTCTCCCTCCCAGCTCGGTGGCCGAGGGCCTGCGCCGGACCGTTCCCCTCCCACATCGCGGCGAGGAGGTGGCCCGGGTGGGATCCGTCGTCTTCCTTGACGATTCCAAAGCCACGAACGTCCATGCGGCGCTCCACGCGCTGTCGGGTCGACACGATGTCGTCCTGATCGCGGGGGGCGTGGCCAAGGGCGTCGACCTGTCGCCGCTCGCGGAGGCCGCGCCGGCGCTGTCCGCCGTGGTGGCGATAGGAGAAGCGGCGCCGGAGATCGCCGTGCTCTTCGAGTCCAAGGTGGCCGTGAGCAAGGCCGGTTCGATCGAGGAAGCGGTGCGCGAGGGGTTCGAGCTGGCCACGCGGGGGGGCACCGTCCTGCTCGCGCCGGCCTGCGCCAGCTGGGACATGTTCCGCGACTACGCCGAGCGCGGGGAGCGATTCGCCCGGGCCGCCCGGCGGTTGGCAGAGGAGATGGCCGATGGCCCGCGTTGAGGTCGTGGCGCCGGCCCGACCTCGGCTCCGAGTGGTGGCTCGCCGCGACGCTATGCACGGGCCCCGGTCCCGGACGGAGGTAACGGCACGGCGGAACCTCACCATGCTGATCGGAGCCACCGCGTTCCTCACCACCGGGGGCCTCATCATGGTGCTGTCCGCGAGCTCGGTGACGGCGTACGCGCAGTACGGCTCGAGCTTCATGTTCTTCCAGCGGCAGGCTGCGTACGCGGTTGTCGGGGCGGCCGCCCTCGTCGTCACCTCGCGGATGCGGTACGAGGCATGGCAGCGCCTGGCCGTTCCGCTCCTTGGGTTCACCGTGGTTCTGCTCGCACTGGTGCTCCACCCGACAGCCGGGATCGAAGCGTACGGGTCGTCGCGATGGATGTCGCTCGGACCGATCACGATCCAACCGTCGGAGCTGGCGAAGCTGGCGCTCGTGGTGTTCGTCGCGACCGTCCTGGCTCGCAAGTGGAGCCGGATGGATGAACCGACGCACTTCGCCCTGCCGCTCCTTCCCGTCGCGGTGCTCGTGTGCGGGATGGTGATCCTCCAACCCGACCTGGGAACCGCCGTCATCCTGGCGGGCTCGGTGTTCCTGTTGGTGTTCGCGGCGGGCGTTCGGCTCCGCTACCTGGCAGCGGTGGGGATCCTCGGGCTCGCGATCGGGTTCGCGCTGATCATGGCGGAGGGATACCGGCGGGCCCGCTTCCTGTCGTTCCTTCACCCCTGGGCCGACGCGAAGAACACCGGATACCAGCTGATCCAGTCCCTCATCGCACTGGGATCGGGCGGGTGGTTCGGGGTGGGGCTGGGGACCAGCCGCCAGAAGTGGATGTATGTCCCCAACGCGCACACGGACTTCATCTTCTCCATCCTCGGCGAGGAGCTCGGCCTCATCGGCGAGATCGTCGTGGTGGTGGCGTTCGGGGTGTTGATCTACGCCGGGATCCGGATCGCGGCGGGCGCGCCGGACGTGTTCGGCCGGCTCCTCGCGTCCGGGATCGTCTCGTGGTTCGGCCTCCAGATCGTGGTGAACCTCGGAGCAGTCACCGGACTGCTGCCGATCACCGGCGTGCCGCTCCCGATGCTCTCGTACGGGGGGTCGTCCCTCGTCGTGTCGCTCGCCGCCGTCGGGATCCTGGTGAACATCGGCAAGGCCGGGACATCCTCGCAGGGCGCGCGGACCCGGACGACCCGATGAGGGTAGTGATCGCAGGGGGCGGCACGGCGGGGCACGTGTTCCCCGCGCTCGCCCTGGCGAAGGAGTTGACCGAACGGCATGGGGCCGGCGTCGCGTTCGTGGGAACCGCCGGCGGGCTCGAAGCGGACCTCGTCCCCGCGGCCGGGTTCCCGCTCACGACGGTCGAAGCTCGGCCGTTCGAAAGGAAACTCTCGCTCCGCGCCGTTACGGCACCGCTCTGGGCGCTGCGATCCATCGGTCGGACCCGGCCTCTGGTGGCGCGGGCCGACGTCGTCGTGGGGATGGGCGGCTACGTGAGCGCCCCGGCCTCGCTCGCCGCGATCCGGTGGCGGCGCCCACTCGTGCTCCACGAGCAGAACGCCGTCCCCGGGCTGGCCAACCGGGCACTTTCCCGGGCTGCCCGGACGGTCGCGCTGTCGTTCGGTGAGACGGCGCGTCTGCTTCCCAGGCGCATCGTCACCGAGGTCACGGGGAACCCGGTCCGCGAGGAGATCCTCGCCGTGCAACCGGACCGGACCGCGTTCGCCGCGGAAGCCCGATCGACCCTGGGGCTGGAGACCGGCCGGGCGACGGTCCTCGCGTTCGGCGGGAGCCAGGGCGCGCTCCACCTCGACCGTGCGATGACCGACGCGCTCGAACGTCTGCGCGACCGGAGCGACCTCCAGGTGGTGCTCCTCACCGGGACCCAACATTTTCAGGAGACGGAGCGTCGGCTGTCTCGGGGCGGCCCGCTGCTCGTGCGGGCCCTCCCGTTCCTCGACCGCATGGAGCTCGCCTACGCCGTGGCCGACCTGGTCGTGTCGAGGTCGGGTGCCACCACCGTCGCCGAGGTCACCGTGTGCGGCCTGCCGTCGATCCTCGTGCCCTATCCGTACGCGACGGGCCGGCATCAGGAGGCAAACGCGCGCGCCCTTCAGCGCGCGGGGGCGGCCATGGTCATCATGGACGACGCCCTCACCGGCGAGCTCCTGGCATCGAAGGTGATCGGGCTCCTCGAGGACCGGCCACGCCTTCGAGGGATGGCGGAGCGCGCGTCGGCCGTGGCCCGTCCCGACGCGGCCCAAGCGTTGGCGAAGGCGGTGGCGGAGGCGGCCGAGGGGTGAGCGACGCGTTCGTGCCACCGCGGGGCAGCATCGCCACGCTCGAGGTCCCGGATCTCTCGGGGATCCGTTCCGTCCACCTGATCGGTATCGGGGGATATGGGATGCGTTCGCTCGCTCGCATGTTGATCGCGCGAGGGGTGACGGTCGCCGGCTCGGACCTGAAGGACCGTGGGCTGGACGAGCTCCGGGCCCTGGGGGCCACCGTCTTCGTAGGCCACAGGCCCGAGCAGGTGGGAGACCCCGACGCCGTCATCGTGTCCTCGGCCGTCCTGGAACGAAACGTCGAGCTCCGCGAGGCGCGGCGTCTCGGCTTGCCGGTCCTCGCCCGGGCCCAGGTCCTGGCGGCCCTCGCCGCGGACCTTCGGACCCTGGCGGTGGCCGGTACCCACGGCAAGACCACGACGACGTCGATGCTATCGGTGATCCTGGAACGAGCGGGCCTCGACCCCAGCTTCGTGGTGGGCGGCGATCTGAACGAGATCGGCTCCGGGGCCAAGCACGGCGGGGGAGACCTGTTCGTCGTGGAGGTGGACGAGAGCGACGGCTCGTTCCTGCTGTTCCATCCCGAGGTGGCGGTGATCACCAACGTCGAGGCGGACCACCACGCCTTCTATCCGGCCGGACGGCCTGAAGTCGAAGGCGCCTTCGCCAGTTTCGTCCGGCAGGCCGCGAGGGTGGTGGCGTGCGGCGACGACCCCGGCACGCGGGCCGTCCTGGAACGATCGGGGACCACGGCGGTCACGTACGGCTGCGATCCGGGGAACGCCGTGCGGCTGATCATCGGTGAAGAGGCCGGCCATGCTCGGGGAACGGTGATCATGGAGGACGGCGGATCGGTGGAGCTTCGCCTGCAGGTGATCGGCGCCCACACCATCCTCGATGCGACGGCCGCGCTGCTCGCCGCTCGGGAGGTGGGAGTGCCGCCGGCGAAGGCGGCCGAGGCGCTCTCCTCGTTCACGGGTGTGAAGCGGCGTCTGGAGTTCCGGGGCTCGGCGCGAGGCGCGGCGTTCTACGACGACTACGCGCATCACCCCACCGAGGTCACCACGACGCTCGAAGCCGCGCCCGTCGATCATCGCTCGCGCGTGGTGGTTGTGTTCCAGCCGCATCGGTACACGCGGACCCGGGCGCTGTCGCGAGAGCTCGGCGAGAGCCTCGCGGGAGTGGACCTCGCCGTGGTGACCGACGTGTACCACGCCGACGAGGATCCGATCCCAGGGGTCACGGGCAAGTTGGTGGTGAACGCGCTCACCGCCGCCGCCCCCGGGCAACGGGTTGCGTACTTGCCGCACCGAAAGGACGTCGTGCGTTTCCTGGTGGCGGAGGTGCGCCAGGGCGACCTCGTCCTGATGATGGGTGCCGGCGACATCCCGATGATCACCGATGAAGTCCTGGAGCGGCTGGGGGATGCATCGTGACCGACGCCCTGCGACGGGCCGAGTCGATCCTTCGGGCGGCCTGCGGCGAGCGCGTCCGCACCGAGTTCCCCCTCTCGCCCCTGACATCGTTTCGGATCGGTGGTCCTGCGGCCCTGTACCTCGAGCCCGAATCAGAACGCGATCTGGTGGCGGCGGGTGAGGCCGTCCGCCAGGCAGACATTCCTGTCGTGGTCATCGGGAAGGGATCGAACATCCTGGTGGCCGACCGGGGGTTCGATGGACTGGTCCTTCGGTTGGGGCGGGGGTACCGGTGGGCCGCGAGGAGCGGAGACCGGATCACGGCCGGCGGGGCGATGCCGCTCCCCGCGCTCGCCGGCGTGGCGCTGTCGCACGGCCTGACGGGGCTCGAGTTCGGGGTGGCCATCCCGGCGTCGTTCGGTGGAGCCGTCCGCATGAACGCCGGGGCTCACGGCCGAGAGGTCGCCGAGGCGGTCGAGTCGGTGGACGTCTTCGAGCTCGCCACCCAGGCGGCTCGAATCGTCTCCGCGACCGCCGCCGGGTTCCGCTACCGGAACAGCGACCTTCCCCCGGACGCCGTCGTCGTGGGAGGGACGGTGCGCCTGGCGCCGGCGGAAAGCTCGGAGATCCGCCAACTGATGGAGGAAGCCCGGGAGTGGCGGCGGCGCACGCAACCGCTGGCCGAGCCGAACTGCGGGAGCGTCTTCAAGAACCCGCCCGGAGAACACGCCGCCCGGTTGATCGAGGAAGCCGGTGGCAAGGATCTGTCCGTTGGTGGCGCGGTGGTCTCGGCGAAGCACGCGAACTTCATCGTTGCCGCCGACGGGACGAAGGCATCCGACGTCGTCGAGCTCATCGCGAAGATCCAGGATCTGGTCCTCGCCCGCTCCGGCATCCATCTCGATCCGGAGGTCCATCTCGTTGGCCACTTCGACTTCGCGCCTCGCTGAGCTCGTGGCCACCGTTCGCGGCCGACGCCTGGTCGTTGCCGTGATCGCTGCGGCGATGGCCATCGTCGCGACCTCGCTCGTGGTTTCCCGGTCATCGCTGCTTCACCTCCGCCATCTGGAAGTGGTCGGGACGACGAGCCTGACCCGCGCGGAGGTGGTACGGCTCGCTGGTCTCTCGTCGTCGACGAACGTCCTGTGGTTCGATCCCGGGGCCGTCGAGCGGCGCCTCGAATCGGATCCATGGGTCGCCACCGCAACGGTGTCGCGGCGCTTGCCCGCAACGATCCGGATCTCGGTGGTCGAGCGTGCGCCCGTGGCGATGATCCGGGACGAACGGGGCTTCAGGGTTGTCGCCACCGACGGCGTTGCGCTCAGCACCGTGGCGGCCGATCCGGCGCTCCCCGAGATCGAGGTCGTGGCCGGCTCGACCTCCCGATGGGGGAATGCGCAGGCTCGAGCCGCCGCCGCCAGGGCCATCGCCGGGCTGGATGGAGGCGGACGGCCGGCGGTCGTCAGGGCGGTGGTCTGGGCCGGTACCCTCACCGTGGAGCTCGACGGCGGGACCCGCGTGGAGTTCGGAGAACCGATCGGGATCGAGGCCAAGGTTGCGGCGGCCCGGCGGATCCTCCGGTGGGCCTCCCTGCAGCGGGCCTCGGTGGCGAGGGTGAACGTGATCGCCCCCGACTCCCCGACGGCGACGTTCGCCTGAGCCTGGAGCCGCCCGCCTGGCTGCCAGGGATACGGGCAGTGACCAGGGCATATCCCTTGACGGACCTGGGGTTTGATAGTAGCGTGACCCGTCGAACGTAAAGTAGATATACCAATAACGCTCAACTAGAGGTTCACATCCGAGGGGGTTCGAAGCGGCGTTTCCCCAGGTAGACCGGGGGCGGAAGCACCCGGGGGAGCGGAGGTCGAGGATGGAGACTCCTCAGAACTACCTCGCCGTGATCAAGGTGATTGGTATCGGCGGCGGGGGGGTGAACGCGGTCAATCGCATGGTCGAGGCTGGGCTCCGAGGGGTGGAGTTCGTGGCTGTGAACACGGACGCCCAGACGCTGCTGATGTCCGACGCCGAGGTCAAGCTGGACATCGGCCGGGAGACCACGCGAGGCCTCGGCGCGGGGTCGGACCCCGAGGTGGGGCGGCGAGCCGCCGAGGAGCATCGCGACGAGATGGAGGAGCTGCTGAAGGGCTCCGACATGGTGTTCATCACCGCCGGTGAGGGAGGCGGCACGGGGACCGGCGGGTCACCCGTCGTGGCCGAGCTGGCCCGCAAGGCCGGAGCCCTCACGATCGGCGTCGTCACGAGACCATTCGGGTTCGAGGGGCGCAAGCGCGCCACCCAAGCCGATCTGGGAATCTCGGAGCTGAAGAAGGCCGTCGATACCCTCATCGTCGTTCCCAATGACCGGCTGCTGCAAGTCTCCGATCCGCACACGCCGATCGTCGATGCCTTCCGCATGGCGGACCAGGTGCTGTATCAGGGCGTCGAGGGGATCACCTCGCTCATCACGACCCCCGGCCTCATCAACCTGGACTTCGCCGACGTGAAGGCCGTGATGCTCGGGGCCGGTTCGGCGTTGATGGGAATCGGCCACGGAACGGGGGAAGATCGGGCGGAGGAAGCCGCGAAGGCCGCCGTCTCCTCGCCGCTCCTCGAGTCATCGATCGAAGGCGCGCGCGGCGTCCTGCTGTCGATCGCCGGTCCGACCGACCTCAAGTTGCACGAGGTCAACAAGGCGGCCGACGCGATCACGCGAGTGGCGCACCCTGACGCGAACATCATCTTCGGAGCGGTTGTGGACGATGCACTCGGGGAGGAGGTGCGGGTCACCGTCATCGCGGCGGGCTTTGACAAGCTCGTCGAGCGGGCCGGGCGTGAAGGGCGTTTGTCCCGGATCCTGGAGGAGCCGGTGTTGGTCCCCGAAGCGCTCGACGAAGAGCAGGAACCGGGACCCGTGCCCTCGATCCTCATCGACGAGGAGGACGAGATCTTCAAGTCGGTGCCCGAGCGAGTGCCGTTCGACGCGGAAGAGGACCTGGACATCCCGGATTTCCTGAAGAGCTGAGGGCAGGACCTTCGTCCTGCGGCCAACGGTCGTGGGGCGGGGAGGCAGGATGGTTCGAGAGGCGCCCTTCCCCCGCCTCTGGGCACGCCCCCCGCCCCTCACCTCCCGCGGCCGGATCAGGAGTCGACCTGCGAACATCCCCCGGTGAGCCCGTTCGGACCACGAGCCCTCGAGGGCGGCCCGCACGCCCTGGTCGCCGTCGACGCCGTGCATCCCACCCTGTGAAAAGGGTCAACGACCTTCAACTGTTATCAACTTCTGTTCACTCATGGTGCTAGACTCCCGCGAGGCCGTGCTGGCCAACCTGGCCCGAGTCCGGGCCGGCATCGCCAGGGCCTGCGAGCGCTCCGGCCGGGACCCGGGCGAGGTTCGGCTGGTCGCAGCGAGCAAGGCGGTGTCTGTAGAGGCCGTGCGTTGGGCCCACGAGGACGGGGTCGAGGACTTCGGAGAGAACTACGTGCGAGAGCTGGAGGCCAAGCGCGAGGCGGTGAGGGGTCCACGGTGGCATTTCATCGGGACCCTGCAAAGCCACACGGCCCATCGGGTGGCCGACCTGGCCGATGTGGTGCAAACGCTCACGCCTGGGAACGCCATCGGGCGCCTGTCCCGGCGCGCCGCGCAGCGCGGCCGCAGTATCCCGGCGCTCATCGAGGTGGACTTCACCGGCGAGCGGACCGGCGTGGCTCCGCAGGGGTGCGTCGACTTCGCCGACGAGGTCTCGGCCTTGGACGGCCTCGATCTGCGTGGCCTCATGACCCTGCCGCCCATGCCCCAGGTGCCCGAGGAAACACGACCGTGGTTCATCCGCCTGCGTGAGCTGCTGGCGGAGGTGAAGGCCACGCATCCCCGGGCCGAGGAGCTCTCGATGGGAATGTCGATGGACTACGAGGTTGCAGTGGAGGAAGGCGCTACGATGGTCCGGGTCGGGACGGCCCTGTTCGGCGAACGGCCTCCCGCAGGTACGTAGGAGGAGACATGCCAGGCGTGTGGAAGAAGACACTCACGTACCTCGGCCTCGTCGAGGAGGATGAGTTCGAGCAACTCGATGACGTTGCCGCCCAAGCCGAAGCGGCGCCGGTTCGCCGCCTCCAGCGGCCTCACGCCGTCCGTGACGTGCACGTCGAGCAGGACGAGATCGGCCTGGTGCGGACGATCCCCTCCCGTCGCTCGACCGCGTCATCGATCCACAAGTCCGAGCCTCGCCGGTTCAACGAGGCCCGCGACATCGCCAACCGGTACAAGGACGGGGTCCCGGTGATCATGAACCTGCAGAGCACCGACGACACGATCGCCCGGCGCCTCGTCGATTTCGCCTCCGGCCTGGTCTACGGCCTCGATGGGAAGATCGAAATGGTCGCCAACCGCGTTTACCTCCTCACGCCGGCGAACATCGAGGTCTCCGCGGAGGATCGGGAACGGATCGCCGGCGGTGACTTCTACAACCAGTTCTAGGACGCATCCGAGGGCGCACCCAGCATCATGATCTGCGCCCAGAGCGCGTTCGCGCAGGTGCTGTGCGTTCTGCTGACCGTCTACTGGATCATCCTCTTGGCTCGGATCATCCTGTCGTGGGCGATGTCGCTCGGATGGCGCCCGCCCTACTCGGGGCCGGTCCGAACGATCCTCGATCTGATCGACGCCGTGACCGATCCCGTCCTCCGCCCGCTGCGGGCCCTCATGCCGCCGATCCGGGCGGGTGGCGTGGGACTGGACCTCTCGCCGCTGATCGCGTTCGTTATCCTCTTCGTCCTTCGGTCCGTGTTCTGCTAGCCCTGGGGGAAGGCATGAGGAAGAAGAAGCGGGATACGCAGGAGGCCGGGTTCACCACCCCGGCGACGCGGCCCCGGCTGACGCCGATCGACGTCCAACAGAAGGAGTTCCGACTGGCCTTCAGGGGGTACAACGAGCGTGACGTCGACGAGTTCCTCGATCTGGTCACCGAGGAGCTGGCCGCCTACACGGAGGAGAACCGCCGCCTGCAAGACCGCGCGGACTCGAACGTCGAGTCGGTGGGGGGTCCGGACGTGACGTGGGCCTCCCGCGAGGCCGAGGGGATCCTCGAGCGGGCCCGCGCGGATGCTGCCTCCACGGTCGCGGAGGCCGAGGAGCGGGCGGCGGCCATCCTGGCCGCGGCCGGGGCGGGTCCCGCTGACCCCCGAGGGGTCATCGCCCCCTACCTCAACCGCGAGCGCGAGTTCCTCCAGAGCCTGGGACAGCTGGTGCAGCAGCACGCGGACTCCGTGCGGCGGATGGTGCGGTCGGCCAAGGAGCAGGCCGCGACCCCATCGTCGGCCGGGGAGGACGTGGACGAGGTTCCCCGCGTCAGGGTCGAACCGGCCCCAGTCAAACCCATGGCCGCGCCGGTCCAGCCGCGCGCCGAGGAAGCGCGGGGCGATTCGGCGCCGGGCCGGCATCGCTCCGTCCGGGAGCTGTTCTGGGGCGAGGACTGACTCGGGTCGAACGAGATCCCGGACGGATCGTGTGGGCTGGACTCAGGCCTTCCGAAGGCTGATCCTCACGGCCCGGCCCTCGATCGAGGCTTCCTCACTGGCTCCGGCTCCGTCCACCGCCTCATCGATGATGTTGATGGCCAAGGTCTCACCGGCGATCTCGTCGCGGTGCGCCGCCAGCGCGCGAGCGAGGTCACCGGTCGTCTGGATGCCGAGCTCGATGCGATCGGTGATCTCCAGAGCGGCCGCTTTCCGCGCGTCCTGCACCAGCCGAACCAGCTCGCGGGCGAGCCCCTCCAGCCGTAGCTCCTCGGTCGGTTCGAGCTCGATGGCCACGGTCAGCCCGCCCTCGGCCGCCATCCCCCATCCTCCCGCGGTCTCTTGGGTCAGGTCCACGTCCCCGGGTCCCAATTCGACCTCACCTGAGGAGATGCCCACGATCACCCGCTCGCCGCGTGCCAGGCTCGCCGCGAGCGAACCGTCATCGGCGGCCAGGGCGGCCGCCACCTCCTTCACCCCAGGCCCGAGCCTCGGCCCCAAGCTCCGGAAGTTCGGCTTGGCGCGCCACCGGCCCAGCTGATCGGCCGACTCGGCGAAGACCACGCCCTTCACGTTCAGCTCCTGGGTCACGAGCGGCAGCAGCGGCCGAAGGGCCTCGTGATCACCCGGGTAGTGCACGACGGCTTCGAGGAGTGGCTGGCGCACTTTCACCTTCGATTCGCTGCGGATCCGCCGACCGAGCTCCACGATCTGCCGGGCCGCCTGCATGATCTCGTCCAGGGCTCGGTCGACCATCGAGTCCTCTGCCTGGGGGTAGTCGGAGAGGTGAACCGACTCCGGGAGGTCTCCTCGACTTGCCGCCAGATTCCGCCAGATCTCCTCGGAAACGAACGGGGTGAACGGGGCGAGGAGCCGAGCCACCGCGACCAGGCTCTCCTGAAGCGTGGCGAACGCGGCGCCGGTGTCCGCGCCCCCCGCGCCCCCCGGATCCCAGAAGCGGCGACGAGCCAGGCGGACGTACCAGTTCGACAGGTCGTCGACGAACCGGGCGATGCGACGCCCGGCGCCCGTGGCGTCGTAGCGGTCGAGTCCATCGCGCACCTCATGCGTGACCTGCGAGAGCTGCGACAGGATCCACCGGTCGAGGGGCGGCCGGTCCTCCGGGGCGATGGCCACGCTCTCGGGCTCGAAGCCGCTCGCGTTGGCGTAGGTCACGTGGAACGCGTACACGTTCCAGAGCGTCAGCAGGAACTGCCGCACCACGTCGTTCAGGATCTCGGCGCTGACCCGTCGGTCCGCCCACGGTGAACCGCCGGTCACCAGATACCACCGGAGGGCGTCGGCCCCCACCCGGTCCATCACGTCCATGGGCTCGATGACGTTGCCGAGGCTCTTCGACATCTTCCTGCCCTCGGCGTCGACGATGAGCCCCAGACAGACGACGTTCCGGTAGCAGATGGAGTCGAAGTGGAGCACGCCCTCGGCCATCAGCGTGTAGAACCACCCCCGCGTCTGGTCGATGGCCTCGGAGATGAAATCGGCCGGGAACCTCCGCTCGAACGTCTCCTGGCCCCGGCCGAGCTCGGGATGGTAGCCCCACTGGGCGAAGGGCATGGCCCCCGAGTCGTACCACGTGTCGATGACCTCGGGGACCCGGCGGGCCTCCTCACCGCATTTGGCGCAGCGCACGGTGACCTCGTCGATCGAGGGGCGATGGGGGTCGATGCCCGTCACGTCTCGACCGGCCAATCCCGACAGCTCGGTCAACGACGCGATCGCGGTGTCGTGGCCCTTCGAGCAACGCCAGATGGGCAGGGGCGTGCCCCAGTACCGCTCTCGGGACAGCGCCCAGTCCACGTTGTTCTCCAACCAGTCGCCGTACCGGCCGTGCTTGATGTGGTCCGGGTACCAGTTCACCGACTCGTTCACCTCGAGGAGCCGGTCCTTCACGGCCGTGGTGCGGATGTACCACGAGCTTCGAGCCATGTAGATGAGCGGTGTGCCGCACCGCCAGCACAGTGGGTAGGTGTGCTCCATCGTCTCGGCCCGGACGAGGAGTCCGCGGCTCCTGAGGTCCTCGATGATCAGCGTGTCCGCGTCCTTGAAGAATGCCCCTCGGACGAACGCCGGCGCGTCGTCGGTGAACCGCCCCTCGCCATCGAGCGGTTTGAACGTCGGCCATCCCTCGCGGCGCCCGATCTCCAGGTCCTCCGGACCGAATGCCGGGGCCAGATGGACCACGCCCGTCCCCTCTTCGAGCGAGACGAAGTCTGCGGCCACCACCCGGTGCGCGCCCTCGACGTTGGGGTACAGCGGGTCGTACAGCGAACCCACCAGACGCTCGCCGAGGAGTGTCTGGGTGACGCTCCAGTCGCGGGCCATGGTGGCCCAGCCGGGATCGCCGGTGAGCGCACGGAGTGCCGCCTCGGCCAAGATCAGCCGGTCCCCGGCGGCGTCGAGTTCGACGTACGCGGCATCGGGCTTGACCGCAACCCCGGTGTTGGAGATCAGCGTCCACGGTGTGGTCGTCCATCCGAGCATCGACGCTCCGATCAGGGACGGATCGGTGGCCTCCTCGATCCTGAACTTCACGTACACGCTCGGGTCCTCGACCTGCTCGTAGCCCATCGCGACCTCGGCATCGGAGAGCGGCGTGCCGCATCGAGGGCAGTACGCGGTGACCCGGTCGGCCTCGAACAGGAGCCCCTGCCCGTGGAGTTGCTTGAGCGACCACCAGACGCTCTCGATGTACTCGGTGTCCATGGTCCAGTAGGCGTCAGAGGTGTCGATCCAGAACCCCAGCCGCTCGGTGAATCGCTCCCAGTCGTCGACGTATCGCGTGACCGACTCGCGACACAGTCGGTTGAACTCCGTGATGCCGAACGCCTCGATGTCTCGTTTCGTCCGGGTACCGATCTCCTTCTCCACTTCGAGCTCGACCGGCAGGCCGTGACAGTCCCACCCCGCCTTTCGCCCGACGGAGTGGCCGGTCATCGTCTTGTACCGGGGGTAGAGGTCCTTGAACGCCCGGGCCTCCGTGTGGTGGATCCCCGGCTTGCCGTTCGCGGTGGGCGGGCCCTCGTAGAACACCCACTCTGGGGCGCCTTGTCTGGCTCTCAGGCTCTTGGCAAAGATGCCCGCCTGGTCCCAGAACCGCAGGATGCGTCGCTCGAGTTCCGGGAAGCTCACCTTCGGATCGACCGGCTCGAACCGCACCACTCGCACCTCCCGACAAACGAAACGCCTCGTCCCGTGCAGGGACGAGGCGAAAGCCCCGGGGTACCATCCCGCGTTGCCGCACCTCTCGGCGGCCGCTCGGGACGATGATGGACGGAACCGGGCGCCGGGCTTCCACCTCCCCCGGCTCGCCCCTGCCTCGGCTTCCCCTCCTTACTCGTTCCCGTCAACGCTTGTCGCGGGCCATGCTACATGCCGGAGGCATCGAGGTCACGGACGGGGGCCGCCGGGCGCGAACCGGCCGGCTCGTGGCGGCGATGCCTTGTCGTACAACGTCGGGCCCGTGTTTGTCGGTCGCATCGGGCGGTGTTACCGTCCCTGTCCCATGGCTGCGAAGACCGCCTTTACCAAGAAAGAGCTCGATGACCTGCGCGAACGGCTTGTGGAAGAGAAGGAGCAACTGCAGGTCCAGCTGTCAACCATCGAGGAGGCGACCTTCGCCACCTCGCAGTCGGACATGTCGGGGGAGGTTTCCTTCGACGACGAGAACGCCGATGCAGGGACGTTCACATTCGAGCGGGAGCGGGACCTGTCGATCGAGAACAACGTGCGGGACCTACTCAGCAAGATCGACCGGGCCCTGGCCAGGATGGATGAAGGCACGTACGGGATCTGCTCCAGGTGCGGCAAGCCCATCGAGAAGGCCCGGCTGAAGGCGCTGCCGTACGCGGACCTCTGCATCAAGGACGCCCAAGCCCAGGCACGCTCCAGATAGCGGGACGGCCGTGACCGGGGCGCGGCGTCTGGCCGCCTGGCTCTACGCCACCGCAGGCCTGACCTATCTGTTCGATCGGTTCACCAAGCTGTGGGCCGAGCGCGCTCTGGCTGGGCGGCCTCCGGTGACCGTCATCCCCGATGTGCTCCAGCTCAACTACACGACGAACTCCGGAGGGGCTTTCGGCCTGGGGCAGAGCGCGCCGTGGGTGTTCGCCGCCGCCACCATCCTGGTGGCGGCGGCGATCGTCGCCTCATCGTTCCGGCTCCGGAACGGCCCCACCGCAGTGGCGCTCGGCCTCATCCTCGGTGGGGCGTTCGGCAACCTGACCGATCGCGCGGTGAGGGGCGACGGCCTCCTGTCGGGACGTGTGGTGGACTTCATCGACTTCCACGTCTGGCCGGTGTTCAACGTGGCCGACTCGGCCATCGTGATCGGGGCGGTCCTCCTGGCCATGGGAGGCATCCGCCGGGAGCGGGAGGCGTGAGGTGGCCGACGAGTTCGAGGCGACCGCGGGCCGGCTGGACGCCGTGGTCGCCGACCGGCTCTCGCTGACCCGGGCCGACGCACAGCGAGCCATCGCCGCCGGTCGGGTCCTGGTGGACGGCGCTCTTCGGGCGAAGTCGCATCGGCTCGCGGGGGGCGAGCGAGTGTCCGTGGACCTGGCCGGGATGGGCGACGTGCCGCCCGAAGGCCCGCCCGTCGAGGTCCGGTATCGTGACCCCTCCCTCCTGATCGTGAGCAAGCCGGCCGGGCTGCCCACGCACCCCACGGTGGGCCGGCTCACCGGAACGTTGGTCAACCGCCTCATCGGGATGGAAGTCCCGCTCTCTTCGGCCGGAGGGCCGTTGCGCCCCGGCATCGTGCACCGTTTGGACGCCGGGACCTCGGGCCTGCTGATCGTTGCCTCCACCGACCAGGCCCATCATGCGCTGACGGCGATGCTCCGGCGCCACGAGGTGGACCGTCGGTACCTGGCGCTCGTCCGCGGCGCGGTGGCGCACGAGCGGTTCGCGGTGGACGCGCCGCTGGGGCGGGTGGGATCGCGGATCCGGGTGCGGGCGGTGACGGGGAGGGAGTCCGAGACGCGCTTCGAGGTCCGCGAGCGGTTCGACCGTGCCACGCTCCTCGAGGCCGCGCCCACGACCGGACGGACCCACCAGATCCGAGTCCACCTGTCCGCGGTGGGCCACCCGGTCTTGGGCGACCGGGCCTACGGCGGGGTAGGGGACGATGCGAAGCGCCTCGGGCTGACCCGGCCGTTCCTCCATTCCTGGAGGCTCTCGTTCGACCATCCGATCACAGGCGAACGGATCGACGTGGAGGATCCGCTGCCACCAGACCTCATCATGGCCCTTCGGCGGGTCGGGGGAGAGGGCTGACCCGCCGGCTCATCTGCCCACTCGCGCGGGTTCCTTCAGGTACAGCGCGTGCTGCGTTCGCACCTCCTCCCGGGAAGCCAGGATGGCGTCCTCCACGTCGGGGGGGAGCGATCGCGACTCGATGAGGTCGGAGATCTTCTTGGGATCGACTGACCGGACCCGTTCCCACAGACCCAGCGGCTCGAGGATCGCCCGGAGCTTCTCCTCGTCGGGAGCGGTCACGTGCTGGGGCCTGCGATCCACCGCCGCCCCGTCCGAGCCGAACAGCCGTCCGTAGCCGTGTTCGTCGCAGAACGCGTTGATCAGCGCGGCCAGCTCGTCGATGCGCCGGTAGACCTGCCGGCCCTGGCGCTTGAGCGAGATCCACTCATCGACGATCTCGCTCATCCGGGGCGCGGGGTCGCCCTCCTGTTTCTCGTACTGGTGCCGGAACAGTGGGCAGAGACGCTGGTACTCGCACCAGTCACACAGGGGATTCTGATGCGGCTCGAACTTGCCGGCCTCGATCCGCTCGGCCACGGTGGCGATCCGCCGCCGGAGGTCGTCGACGTCGGCGGCGGATCGGGTGGTGGTCATCCGCTGCCCCGGCAACAGGTAGTAGAGGGTCAGCCGCTCCGGCT
Source organism: Actinomycetota bacterium (assembly GCA_036519575.1). Lineage (GTDB taxonomy): Bacteria > Actinomycetota > UBA4738 > UBA4738 > HRBIN12 > AC-69. The sequence continues at coordinate 23,035 of DATDKZ010000008.1, forward strand.
CGATGCCCCAGACCTCCTTGGCCGCCAGGTGGTACATCGACAGCTGCAGGTCGCGGTCGATGGCAGACTGCGGCGGAAGCCTTCGGCTGGTCTTGTAGTCGATGATCTCGTACCCGCTTCCGGGGATGCGGTCCATCCGGTCGATGGTGCCGGCGATCTGGACGCCCTCCACATCGATCCGGAACCGGAACTCGAGCGCCGCGGGGATCCGGTAGCGCTCGGCGTTTTCTCGGTGGTATTGCTCGAGCACTTGACGACCGTGCTCGAGGTACGTGTGCTCCTCGGACTCGGTGGTGAAGCCGTCGCGGACCCAGACCATGTCGAGCATCTCCTGGAGCTCGGGGAGCGACGGGGCTACGGGAACCGGCCGGCTGTGGAATCGGTGGAGCGCCTGATGCAGTGAGTCGCCGAAGGACAGGGCGGGCGAGGACGCCGTCGGCACCTTGTCCTCGTACTGGAATTTGAACTTGGCGGGGCATGTCTCGTAGGTCGAGATGCTGCTGTACGAGAGCCTCAGGCCGACCACCTCGACGTTTGACAGCGGGTCTCGGCAGTATAGAGTTGGCGGGCAGCGAATTACAAGTCTGTAAGTTCTCAACAACGAATGCACACGTTGTCCACACGGCGCCCGGCCGTTCCGTCGACGAGGTGGCGAGGGGAGCATGGCGGCTCGTAGCTTCGTCCACCTGCACACGCATACCGAGTACTCACTGCTCGACGGGGCATCGCGGATCGGCGCCCTGTTCGAGCGGGCTCGGGAGTTCCGGATGCCGGCCCTGGCGGTGACCGATCACGGGTCGATGTTCGGAGCACTCGAGTTCTACGAGGTTGGCCGAGCGGCCGGGGTCACCCCCATCGTGGGCGTCGAGGCCTACGTCGCGCCGGGATCGCGGTTCGACCGCACGCCCGGTGAGAGCGAGGAGAAGTACCGGCACCTCACGATCCTGGCCCGCGACGACGCCGGCTATCGAAACCTCCTCCGGCTGGTCACCGACGCCCACCTCGAGGGGTTCTACCACCGGCCCCGGATCGACAAGGAACTGCTGGCGGAACGGTCCGCTGGCCTCATCGGTCTCTCGGGATGCCTGGCCTCGGAGGTGGCTCGGCTGCTCGTCGGTGGCCAGGACGCGAAGGCCGCGGGGGTGGCGGCGTCCTACCGGGACCTGTTCGGGGAGGGGAACTTCTTCCTCGAGGTCCAGGACCACGGGCTGGCGGAACAACGGACCGTGCTGGCCAAGCTGGTGGAGCTGTCCCGAACGACGGAGATCCCGCTCGTTGCTACGAACGACCTCCACTACACGGTGCGGGAGGACGCGAAGCCCCACGACGTCCTGCTGTGCATCCAGCAGCAGAAGGTACAGACCGACACGAACCGCCTGCGCTTCGACTCCGATCAGTTCTACATGAAGTCCGCCGAGGAGATGCGGGAGGTGTTCCG
>DATDKZ010000009.1:0-13466 GCA_036519575.1 Actinomycetota bacterium
GGAATGACCTGGGAACAGTGGCAAGAGTTGCTCGCGAGCAGGACCCACCCGCGACGGCTCATGACGCTCGAGGAGATGGCAAACACGGCGGTCTTCATGGCTTCCGATAAGGCGAGCGGGATGACTGGAACGACCGTCAACTTGACCATGGGGAGCCTGGACGACTAGCGGCCTTGCCGGCGCGGGTCCTACGAGCCCGGCATCGGCGACGCGAGCTGGAAGAAGTTGCCGTCCGGGTCCTCGAACGTCGCCAGCCACATCTCGGCCCCGTCGCCCGGTTGGTAGGGCTCGTGCTCCACCCCGGCACCCAGGCCCTTGATCCGATCGAACTCTCCCTGCACGTCCGGGGTCTCGAAGTTCACGATGATCCGCCCCGGCATCTCGTTGCGGCCCTTCACTTCCGAATGCGGCCCGATCATCAGCGTGGCGCTCCCAGCCTGCCAGCCGACGTACCCGCTGTCCTGCCAGGCCGGCTCTCCCAGCACCTTCGTGTAGAAGGCGCTCAGCGCCTGCGGGTCATCCGAGCAGATCATGACCGTGGTCAGGTTCAACATGACATCTCCCTTCGCCGCCCGGCCCGAGTCAAGCCTCCACCATAGGCCTCATCCCACCTTATCGGGCAGCGGACCTCGATCGTCTCGCCGCTGCTCCTGCCGCTGACGCCCAGCCTCCTCACCCCTGGTGATCCACGAACCACCTCTGCGGATCGGGACAGCCGCCGGGCGATCTCTTGTTGCCGGTAGGGTTCGCGTGTGGACCCTCCATCGCTGGAAGCTGTTCTGCTCTACCTCGACGAGGGTGGGATCGCACACCTCTCTCCCCACGGGCGGCAGACGATACAGGCGCCGTGGGACCCAGACCTGGACCCGCACGAATCCATCGTCGACGCAGTGGCTGAGCTTGGGCTCCTGCCGATCATGGTGCACTCAACGTCCTGGAGGGTCGTGCGCCAGCTGATCCTGCTCACGTTCCTCGTGGCCGTCGAGCCACCCAGGCACGTCCCCGACAACTACGATGTCCAGCTCGTCGCACGGGCTGAGCTGGCACGTGGGCACGCGACCGGCCCGCCGCCGCAGGTGCACCTGTCCCAGGTCGTGGAGCACGGCCTTCGGCACCTCGCATGGCTCATGGGGGAAGACGAGGCGATCAAGCAAGCCCTTGGCGGCTGGTCGCGGGCTCTGAGCGAATACGAGCCAGAGCCGTTCCGCGCGTTCGGTCGCGACCAGGGCTAAGTCGCGTCTTGCGCATCCCGGTGTCAGCCGGCCAGCACGAGCGGAATACCACCTGTCACCGTCGTGCCGGTCCCCGGCACCGATCGGACATGGAGCTCCCCGCCGACCGCCGCGAGCCGATCGATCATCCCTTGGAGCCCGGTCCCGTAGGACGTTTCGTCCGTGTCGAACCCCACGCCGTCGTCGATCACCTCGAACCGGAGATGGCCGTCTCCGTCCCACAGGCGGAGCGTCGCTCGTGAGGCTCGCGCGTACTTCGCGACGTTCTGCAGCGCTTCCAGGCACGAGAAGTACACGGCCGCTTCGGCATCGCGAGGGTACCGACCAATCCCGTCCGCCTCAATGGCCACGGGAACCACCGACCGGTGGGCTTGCGACTCCAGCGCCGCCACCAGACCCTGGTCGGCCAGCAGCGGAGGATAGATCCCACGGGCAAGGTCGCGCAGCTCCTGTAGAGCGCTGCCGATGTCACCCTGCAGGTCGGTCGCCATCGATCTCGCCTTCGCTGCATCCCGCTCGATGAGCTGTCCCAGCAGGCGCAGCTTCACGGCAAGCGCGACGATCTGCTGCTGCGCGCCGTCGTGCAGGTTACGTTCCAGCTTGCGCCGCTCTTCGTCCTGCGCGGTGACCAGGCGCTGACGCGAGGCTCTGAGCTGGTCGATCTTCTCCATCAGCTGCTGGGTCAGCGCCACGTTCCGCATGACCAGGCCGGCCTGCGCCGCGAGGTCGCGCACTAGCCGTTCCTCGGTGGGAGTGATCGCTTCTCCCACCTTCTTCCTGATCGACAGTGCCCCCAGGAGCTCGCCGTCGTGGTGGATCGGCTCGAGCATCGACATCGGTGATGCCGAGCCGTCCTCGCTGGCGGCGGCCGGCATCGGAGGGAGCGGCTTCTCTTCCCGCGGCCATGTGGCCTCGGGCCGAAGCTGGTCACCGAGCCTGATCCACACGTCGGCACGCGCGGCGCTCGTGCCCTCGGCCAGCGCTCGCGCCATCCGGAACAGGAGATCGTCGCTCGCGTATGCCTTGCCCAGCCGCTCGGAGAACTCCGACAGGACCTCGTAGGGCGAGGCGCGCTTCCCATAAACGAGCCGGTCGGCCAGCCGCTGGGCCCGCCGCCGCGCAGGCTGGAAGGCGAGAGCCACGACGGCCGCAGCCGCCGCCGACAGGACCGGATCCGCGCGACTCCCTACGAGTGCACCGACTCCGACGACGATCGCGAAGTAGACGATGCTGATGAAGATCGCCAACGTCCCCAAGAGCAGAGCCCGATTGATCACGAGGTCGATCTCGAGGAGCCTGTACCGAAGCACGGAGACACCGATCGCGATCGGGATGAGGGCGAACGAGACGATCGCCACGTTCTGGAGAACCTCCACCCACAAGGGGGCGGTGCTCTGGCCCCAACCGGTCACCAGTCCCACGGGGATCGCGATCGCGTAGAGGACGCCCACGATAGCTGCGGCGGTGACCAGCCACGTCAGTTGAAGACGCTCGATCCCCGTGGAGCGTCGGAAACGCTGGACCAAGCTCACCAGCGAGGCGACCACGCCCACCGGGATCAGGGCGATAAAGGCGAGCGCGAACGGCAGGGCCGGTCGCAGCCACTCGAGGCCCAAGGGATTCTCCAGGCCGGCGACTGGACCGTTCTCGAGAGCTCCCGGACTGAAGACGATCCCGAGGAACACCAGCACCAACCCACCGCCCAAGACTCTGGCGAACCATCGCCACCGGGGCGACGGAAGATGGCCGCTAGGGAACAGGAGGAGCAGGAACGTGACCGGAGGGACCACGATGGGCACCCACATCGGCGCCTCGATGGCCGAGAGAACGGCCCCGAGGTGGCGGCCCCCGAGCCCGCCGTGGAGCGAGTAAGCGGCGTAGGAACTCAAGAGACTATCTACCGCGAATGCTGCTCCCACTCCTGCGATCAGCCAGCTGATGGCGTTGTCCGGGCGCCTCGAGGCTAGGACATACCCCACAGCCGGGAAGGCCACGAACGCGATCGCAAAGGGAAGGTCCGAGAGCGAGGCCGAGCTTCCGCCCTGACGGGAGGCATCGAGGGCCCCAAACGCGATGCCCCCGGCCAGTGCCAGGAGGGTCAGGGCGAGGATGAGCCTGGCCAGCCAGAGCGAAGACCGCGAAGTGGCGGAGATCGGCAGATCGTCGGTCTGGCTCGACATGCCGGCATGTTTGCACGGCCCTGCGTGCTCGTCCAAGGAGGAAGACCTGCGGGCTCGCGTGCAGGGACCTTCCTGAGCTGAGGAGGCCAGCACCCCGGACGTGGGACACCCCAACCCCCCAGGTGCGAGCATCCACCCACCAAACTCGATGACCGGGGTGCTTGGATGACTGTTGGCGGACCGCGATATCGTCCGGGCGAGTCCTCCCTTTTTCGGCGGAGCTGTCGATTTCGTCGCTCCCCGTTTGTCTCATAGGCGACCATCCCGAGAAGGAGGGAGCCATGAAGTACATGTTGCTGATCCACCAGGGCGATTCCCCGACGCCGCGGTCGCCGGAGGCGTGGGCGACACTTTCGGAGGACGAGCAGAAGGCCGTGTACGCCGACTACCAGGCGATCAACCACACCCCGGGCGTCACCCCCGGCCTCGGCCTCGACTCGCCGGAGACGGCGACCACCGTGCGGGTGCAGGACGGCAAGACGCTGACCACCGACGGCCCGTTCGTCGAGATCAAAGAGGCTATCGGCGGCTACCTGCTGTTCGAGGCCGACGACCTCGACGCGGCGATCGAGCTGGCCTCGCGGATCCCGGCGGCCCGCCTGGGCGGCGCGGTCGAGGTGCGTCCGATCGTGGAGTGGTAGCGATCCTCGAACAGGTCTTCCGTGACCAGTGGGGACGTGTTCTCGCTGCGATGATCGGCTTCCTCGGCGACTTCGACCTCGCCGAGGAAGCCGCGCAGGAAGCTTTCGCGATCGCTTCGGAGCGGTGGCCGCGAGAGGGAGTTCCCACCAATCCGGCCGCTTGGCTGGTGACGACGGCGCGCAACCGAGCCATCAATCGCATCCGCCGCGATCGCACGCTGGCCGCGAAGACCCGCCTGCTGCAGGTGCCCGAGCCGACGGAGGAACGTGTGGACCCAACGACCTTCCCAGACGAGCGGCTCGAACTCATCTTCATGTGCTGCCATCCGGCGCTCTCGGTCGACGCACAGGTCGCGCTCACGCTGCGGACGCTCGGCGGCCTGAGCACAGGCGAGATCGCCCGCGCCTTCCTGGTCCCAGAAACGACGATGGCCCAGCGCCTGGTGCGGGCGAAGCGCAAGATCAAGGCTGCGGGGATCCCGTTCAGGGTGCCTCCCGATCATCTGCTGCCGGATCGCCTCGTCGCCGTGCTCGCGGTCGTCTACCTGATCTTCAACGAGGGATACGGTGGCCGGGGCGACCTGGCAGCCGAGGCGATCCGGCTGGGGCGTGCGCTTGCCGAGCTGATGCCAGATGAGCCGGAGGTGCAGGGGCTGCTGGCGCTGATGCTGCTGCTGGACGCTCGCCGGGAGGCGCGGTTCCGCGACGGCGAGCTGGTGCTGCTCGCCGACCAGGACCGCTCACGCCTGGACGCCGCGGAGATCGCCGAGGGTCGTAAAGCGCTCGACCGGGCCCTGGGTCTCCTCGGCCGGGGTCCCTACGTGGTGCAGGCCGCGATCGCTTCGCTGCATGCCGACGAGCCACGCGACTGGCCCCACATCGCCGCCCTCTATGGTGAGCTCTCGGGCCTGACCGACTCGCCCGTCGTCGAGCTGAACCGAGCGGTCGCGGTCGCCGAGGTGCAGGGTCCCGCGGCGGGCCTGGAGATCGTCGACCGCCTCCCCTTAGAGGACTACCGCTACCTGCACGCGACACGGGGCGAGCTGCTGCGGCGCCTCGGTCGAACGGACGAGGCCCGCGATGCGTACCGTCGAGCGCTGGCGCTGGCCCATGACGAAGCCGAGCGCCGCTTGCTCGAGCGGCGATTGGCAGAACTCGGCAGGCCTACCGGTCCCGCTGGGCAATGACGGCTCTGGGCCCGGAATGGTCGTAACGGCTCAATCCAACACCGAGGTCGTCAGGACGTGGGTGGGATTTCGACGACGCGGCCATCCTGTCCGGCGTAGTCCCAGACGTCGATAGCGGGTGGTTCGATGTTCAGCGTCGTGAGAGTGGTGCAGATCTGGCTTCGATGATCGGTCCCATGGTGCAGCGCCTGCGCGAGCCGGATGCCCATGGGGGCGTGGGTCTCGGATCCGTCGTCGCGGTGCCTCACGGTGATGGCGTCCGGGTCGAGGTCCTGTTCCAGGAGCCCCGACCAGGCAGGGCCGTGGCGCTCCATCGCCGCCCGAAGCTCAGGGAGATCCATCCGGTCCTCATCGATGAGGGTGGTGCGTCCACCGGTCGTGGCGAACAGGTACGAGGCGTCGGCCCCGATGAGGTGGCGCGCCGTCTCGAGGATCGGGCCATAGGTCCCCGGGACGGCGATCCCCAGCTGATCGGGGGTGAGCGCGAGACACGCATCGACCACCCGCAGCGTCGCCCACACATGGTGCCCGAACGCGTCCCCCAGCACGGACCTGCTCATGTGGCCACCGTAACAGACCCGCGTGAGACGTCGGCGCTGGTCACGGGGCCGCAGTCTGACGTCGCCCTCAGATGCGAACATACGTTCGTGTCGAACGAGGAGACGATCCTGCATGCCGACGTGGACTCCTTCTATGCGTCGGTCGAACAGCGGGATGACCCGCTGCTACGCGGCCGCCCCGTCATCGTCGGGGCCGGCGTCGTCCTCGCCGCCAGTTACGAGGCCAAGGCATACGGTATCCGCACCCCGATGGGCGGGGCGCAGGCTCGCAGGCTGTGCCCGCAGGCGGTCGTCGTCCGCCCCCGCATGGAGGCCTACAGCCAGGCGAGCAAGGCGTTGTTCGAGGTGTTCAACGACACGACACCTTTCGTCGAGGGGCTGTCGATCGACGAGGCGTTTCTCGACGTTGGTGGACTGCGGCTGATCTCGGGCACGCCCACGGAGATCGCCGCGCAATTGCGCCGGGACGTCCTCGAGAAGGTCGGTCTGCCCGTCACGGTGGGGGTTGCCAGGACCAAGTTCCTCGCCAAGGTGGCCAGCGGGGTGGCCAAGCCCGACGGCCTGCTGGTCGTGCCGACCGACGCCGAGCTGGAGTTCCTGCACCCGCTCCCTGTCGAACGGCTGTGGGGCGTCGGGCCCGTCACCGCAGCCAAGCTCCGCGACCGGTTCATCACGAGCGTGGGGGAGGTAGCACAACTTGGCGAGAGCGCGCTGGTTCGGATGCTCGGCCGGGCAGCCGGCCGTCATATCCACGCCCTCGCCCATAACCGCGACCCCCGGCCGGTGCAGGTGGGCCGCCGTCGCCACTCGATAGGGACTCAGCGCGCGCTCGGCCGAAAACCACGATCACCCGAAACCCTCGACGCCGACCTCGTCGCGCTGGTCGACCGTTTGGCGCGGAGGCTTCGTGCCGCTCACCGAGTGAGCCGCACCGTCGTGCTTCGGCTGCGGTTCGACGACTTCTCTCGCGCGACGCGGTCGCACACAGTGACGGAGGCGACCGCGAACACCCAGACGATCCTCGCCACGGCGAGGGGGCTGCTCGCGGCATCCATGCCGATGATCCGGAGTCAGGGCATCACCCTGGTCGGCGTAACCCTCAGTAACCTCGATGACGACCACGCCATCCAACTCGCGCTCCCGTTCGATCGTCCGCTCGCTCATCCCATCGATGCCACACTCGACAGGGTGCGGGACCGGTTCGGATCGACCGCCATCACCCGGGCCGTGCTCCTCGGTCGAGATCAGGGCCCTGCGGTGCCTCTGCTCCCCGACTGAACTCGCCGGATACTGGACCGACGACTCGCGGAACCCGGGTCGTCCTTGACCTCGGAACCCGCGTCGTCCTCCTCGGCCTGACGGAGGCCTTCGAGCTCCTCGTCCCCGAGGTGCTCGACCCCGATCAGCTGGTCCCGTGCTTGCGCCGTGACGTGGACGAGCTCGTCGAGCTTCACATGGATGGCGGCGGAATCCCGGTTCAGGGTGTTCTGGATCAGGAACACCATGAGGAAGGTGAGGACGGTCGTGGTCGTGTTGATGATCAGCTGCCACGCGTTGGAGAAATGCAAGATGGGCCCGGAGACCGCCCAGCCCAGCATGAACAGGGCGGCGATCGCAAATGTGACGCCCTGACCCATCCACCTGGCAGCCAGGGTGGCGAGCCGATCGAATGCGGGTTGGCTGTTCCTGTCACTCTGATTTGGCATCTCGTCTCCTGCCCTCGGCGATTCACCGCGTCATGTACCCGTGCCCCAGCCTGCGGAAACACAGGGTTGGCGCCCATTCCAGCCTCATCGCTCGGCCAGGAGGGGTTGACCAAATGGGATGTCCAGTGGAGGGTAGAAGGACGCTCAACTGGGTATGGAGGGAGAGACGGGACGTCTCGTAAGGAGGCAATCATGGTCATGGACATCACCGGCCGGATGGAACGCATGCGCACCGGGGCACGACAGCGCATGATGGAGATGAAGGCCGATCGGGCAGAGTCCCAGAACGAGCAGCTGAAGGCGGAGAACCGGGTGCTTCGCGACGAGCTCGAGGAGAACCGATCCGAGCGTCAGCGCGTACTGGACCTTCTGGAGAGGGCCGAGTTCGCCGTGGCGGAGCCCACGAAGCGCCGGTTCCGTCTGTTCCGGTTGCTCCTGGCGGCCGGGGCGATCTACGCCGTCGGCACCAGGACGGACACGTTTCAACGGGTCAAGGGATGGATGAGCGAGATGCGCGGCCAGATGGACCAGATGGCCGCACGCGGAACCGAGAAGGTCACCGACGCCGGCTACAAGGTGGGCGACGTGGTCGAGCACACCGGCCGCAAGATCCAGAAGACCGGTGAGCGCGTCGAACAGGCCGGCGACCGGATAGAGCAGACCGCCAAGCAGACCGGCACCACGGCCTAACCAGCCGTCTCGTGACGGCGAGCCCCCGGGACGCGCACATACGTCCCGGGGGCTTCGTCTGCCTCAGCAGTTCGGGTCGACCCACTTCGGCCGAGGCCCGATCGGCACCCCGGCCCGCGTGGCCATCCGCTTCAGCTTGCGCCGGAAGATCCGCATATAGCCGTGCTGCCAGTCGCTATGTGTCAGGCAGCGCCAGGACGTATACAGCTCGTGGTGGTACGGACTCATGAGCGTCTCCGCGTGCCCGATCACGTTTCGGACCTCGATGCCGAACCTCGCCAGCAGCCACAGCGTCAACTCCAACGCGGCGCGGAGCTGGGGCGGGCGGTCCAGGATCTGCGCCTCACTCGTCCCCACCATCTCGATGCCGATGGCCGTCCAGTTCATCCCGATGGCGTGTCGGCATCGGATCGCCATGTTGACCAGCTGGTAGATGGTGCCGTCCGTGTCGACGATGAAATGGGCGCAGACGCCGGGCATCTCGCCCAGATGCCGGCTGTTCGCCGCGAAGGTGTTCCAAGCACTGGAGAACGACGGACCATCCGTGTAGTGCTCCACCACGACGTGCGGGTCGGTGAGTTCCCAGGTCCGCTCGCCGTAGTGCCGTTCCGAGTAGGCCGCCATCTGCTGCTTGCGCTTCGCGCCGAACGGGATCTTCTTCCACACGATCGAAGGCTGTAGCGAAGACGGGTCGACGAGTTGGGCGGCACGCTGCCCACCGGTGCCCAGGGCATCTGCCCGCGGGGCAAGGAGCGCGGCGCATGCCATGAGCCCCAGCGTCGCTCTGACGGCTCGCGTCACTCGGCGATCGTACCTATCCTCAGCAGGGATGTTTGCCACCGCGGGAGCCTTCTCTATGCTGGCCGGGTCCGTGGTCCAGGGTCCTCCGGGGCGTGATCGGAGGGACCTGCGCCGAGGGGGTGCCGTGCGAAGGAAGTCGATCGGACCCGGTTCCAGTCGCGTTGCCGCGATGGTCATGCTCGTGCTGTTCGCGGGACTCGTCCCGTCACGCGCCGGGGCCCAAGAGGGCGCGGGACAGTTCTGGGTTCGGTGCCCCTTCTCACATGCGGCCATGGACGATCCGATCGTCTTCCCGGGCCAGCCCGGCGCCTCGCACATGCACGACTTCTTCGGCAACAAGACGACGAACGCCAACTCGACCCAAGCGTCGATGCTCGCCGGGGAAACGACCTGCCGGATCCCCAGCGATACGGCTGGATACTGGTCTCCCAGGGCCTCCCTCGGCGGCGAGACCGTCAAGCCGCGGGTGATGCGGATCTACTACCTGGGGGTCAGGGACGTCGCGGTCGAGGCCATCCCCCAGGGCCTGAAGTACATCGGTGGCAACAAGGATGCCCTGTCGGCAGCGGACAACCCGCACGTTTCCTGGAACTGCGGAGCGAACGTCTCGGTGAAGACACCGAGGATGGACGCACCGTACGACTGCCGACCGTGGGCGCAATACAGGTTCGTCGATGGCGTCGTCGGCATCGTCGACATGCCGAACTGCTGGAACGGGGTTGGGTTCGAGCCTTCCGACGTCGTCTACCCGGTCGCGGGCAGCTGTCCGGCGGGTTTCAACCACGTCCTGGCCAGGGTCAGCGAGCGGATCCACTTCGGGATCATGAATCCGCTGAATCCGGACGGGACCGTCCGTCTGACGCTCTCGAGCGGGCCCTACTACACCCTGCACGCCGACTTCTGGAACACCTGGCAGCAGCCCAGGCTGGACCAGCTCGTGGCGGACTGCCTGGTAGCCCACGTGGCGTGCGGTTCGGTGACGCCGGCCCCCAAGCCCGCATGGACCCAGGAGTTCGGGACCCTCCGCTACGACCTGGCCCTGGGACTGGCCCAGGCAGCTGATCGCGTGTTCGTCGTTGGGTCGACCAATCTGGCGCTCCCCGGCCAGGATTTCCGAGCTCGGACCGATGCCTTCGTCCGAGCATACGGCTCGAAAGGCAGCGAGCTGTGGACCGACGAGTTCGGCACGTCTGGGATCGACCAGGCGTCTGCCGTGGCCGCCACCGCGAGCACCATCTTCGTGGCCGGCTCGACCGATCGAGCTCTCCACGGACAGAAGCATCGGGCGGGCTTCGACGCGTTCGTCCGGGCATACGGTCTCGGGGGCAACGTGCTGTGGACACGCGAGTTCGGCTCGATCGGAGACGACCGGGCTCTTGCGCTGGCTGTGAACGGCGGAGGTGTGTACGTCGCCGGCACCACCGACGGCAGGCTGGGCCAATCCCGTCGGGGAGGCGTGGATGGGTTCGTTCGCAAGTACAGCCATGCGGGCGCCGAGCTGTGGACGAAGCAGCTGGGGACCGAACTCACCGACGACGTCCGCGCCGTCGCCGTGGACTTCCTCGGCGTGTACGTCGCCGGGACGACCGACGGCGCGTTCGAGTCCACGAGTAACGGAGGATTCGACGGGTTCGTTCAGGCGTACCGGTCGAACGGGTCCACATGGTGGGTGTCGGAGTTCGGTACAACCGGAACCGACGAGATCTCGGCCATCGCCGCCGGGCGGTCGGCGATCTATGTGGGGGGGTCAACGGACGGGTTGTTCCCCGATCAGGTAGCGCAGGGAGGGATCGACGGGTTCGTCCGGCGGCTCGACCACCACGGCGACGAGGTATGGACGCGGCAGTTCGGCTCGCCGGCGATCGACGACGTCAATGGCGTGACCGCAACGGCCGCCGGGATCTTCGTCGCCGGCTCCACCGACGGGGCGTTGCCCGACCATACCTCGGTCGGCGAGACCGACGCGTTCCTAGCGAAATACAACGCGCGTGGCGCGCAGCTCTGGACGACCCAATTCGGGACCAACGATTTCGACGCTGGCTCGGCGCTCACCGCGAACGCCGAGGGTGCCTATGTGGCCGGCGAGACCCACGGGGCGTTCGCGGGTGAGGTCAACAGGGGCGATCGCGACGCGTTCGTGACGAAGATCGGCTTCGCCTGACCGCGTAGGGTGTGGTTCCACAGATGAAGAGGCTTGCCTTCGTGCTCGGGATCGTCGTGCTCGGCTCGTCCGTGTCGCCGGCTCCGGCCGAGGTGATCGGCGAGGCCGGCCCCTCCCGAGCAACCGCCGGCGCCTCCTACGTGATCGGGGCCGCGGGTGACATCGCCTGCCCGAGCAATCCCTACCCGCAGACCAGGCCGGACAACTGTCAGTACGACAACACAGCTGACCTGCTCGCCCAACTCATGTTGGTGCTGGCCCTCGGAGACAACCAATACGACACGGGAAGCTACGCCGCATACACGACGTACTACGACCCAACATGGGGTCAGTACCGGGCGAAAACGAATCCGGTTCCCGGGAACCACGAGTACGCACAGGATCCGAGCTCCACTCCGAGTGGCTACTTCCGGTACTTCGGGGATCGGGTGAAGGGACCCGACGGGCTCGGCTACTACAGCTTCGACGTGCCACAGGGATGCACGCCGGGGCAGGGGGTGTGCTGGCACTTCATCGCGCTCTCCTCCGAGCTGTGCTTCGCGAGCGGTGGCTGCGGCGCGCCATCGGATCCGGCCAACCCCGGACCGGGGAACAGGATGCGCGAGTGGCTGAAGCAGGACCTCGTGGCCCATCCGGCCACCGCGTACGCTTGCACCCTCGCGTACTGGCACCATCCGCTGTTCTCGTTCTCCAGCGGCAGCGGCGCGTCTCCGGCCACGAGGCCGCTCTGGCGCCTCCTGAACCGGGCCCATGCCGATGTCGTCCTCAACGGCCACTCTCACAACTACCAGCGGTGGAAGCCGCAGGCGCCCGGAGGCAGGCTGGACGTCCAGCACGGGATCCGCGAGTTCGTCGTGGGGACGGGCGGGGCCAGCAAATACGCGTTGCTCACCGGACAGAGGCCAGCCAACCTGGCAGTGGCCCAGGATGACGCGTTCGGGATCCTTCGGATCACGCTGCGACGAGCGGGCTACTCGTGGGAGTGGGCCACGGCCGCCGGTCAACCGGGCGGCTTCAGCGACGTAAGGACGACCACAGTCAAGTGCCGGTGAGGAACAGGTTGGCGAGTCTCTAACGGTTTCCGGTCAGCCCTTCACGCCCGTCAGCGTGACGCCCTCGACGAACGCTCGCTGGGCCAGGAAGAACAGCAGAATCACCGGCAGCATGAACAGGACCGAGGCGGCCATCTGGATGTTCCACAGAACGCTTCGGTGCACCGTCTCGCTGTACTGGGCCAGGCCGACAGCGAGGGTCCAGATCTTGGGATTGCTCCCTGTGTACAGCAGCGGCCCGAAGAAGTCGTTCCAACAGTAAAGGAACTGGAACAACGCCACCGCTGCGATGGCCGGCTTCGCCAACGGCATGATCACGCGAGTCATGATCTGGAACTCCCCGCCGCCGTCGACGCGAGCGGCATCTGAAAGCTCCTGAGGGATGGTCAAAAAGAACTGACGAAGCAGGAAGATCGTGAACGCGTCACCGAAGAACGCGGGAACGATGAGTGGCTTCAGCGAGCCCACCCAGTGAAGGCGTACGAACACAACGTACAGCGGAACGATCGTGACCTGGACCGGCAGCATCAAGGTCGAGATGACCAACAGGAACGCGACGTTGCGGCCGCGCCAGCTCATCCGCGACAACGCATAGGCCACCGGGATCGACGAAGCCACCACGCCGATCGTTGCCAGGACCGCGTAGACGAGCGTGCTGTACGTATATCTGATGAGTGGGATCTCGCTGAAGACCCTGGCGAAGTTCCCCCATTGGAACGGGCTTGGCCAAAAGCGGGCCGTTAGGGCCTGCTGCTGGGTCATCAGCGCGGTGAGCAGGATGAAGATGAAGGGCAGGACGAACACGGCCGAGATGACGATCGCGATCGAGTGGTTCGCCACCGCCATCAGCAGGCGCCGCCGGCGCTCCTCGACCGGGATGGCCCGAGGCACGATCTGCTGGCGGATAGCGGGGCCGGAAACAGAGGCGGTGGCTATCGGAACCCTCCCTGGTAGTGGACCCACCGCTTGGACGCCTTGATGAGCGCCACGGTGCACGCCATGACGACCAGGAACAGCACCCACGCGAGCGCCGAGGCGTAGCCCATGTGGGCGTACTGGATCTGCTGGAACATCCACACGGCGTAGAAGCGCATCGACCCCTGCGGATCACCCAGGTGAAGTTGACCGCCGGAGGCGACGTAGGCCTGGGTGAAGTATTGGAACCCGAAGATGACCCCGATAACGACCGAGAAGAAGATGACCGGTGAGATCATTGGCAGGGTCACGTGCCGGAATTTCTGCCAGGGCCCAGCCCC
>DATDKZ010000010.1:0-5538 GCA_036519575.1 Actinomycetota bacterium
CCGAGGAGGGCTTCCTGGCCACGGCCAACAACAAGGTTCACGGCGACGCTTACCCCCATCTCATCGGCCATGACTTCCTCCCCCCGTTCCGGGCCAGGCGGATCGTCGAGCTCCTGACCTCGACGGAGCGGCACACCCAAAAGACCTTCTCGGCCATCCAGCTCGACACGGTGTCCATCCCGGCTCGGGAGAACGCGCGGCGGCTCGTCGAGGTTGAACCGGCGACCGACCGGCAGAAGGAGGCCATCGCTCATCTCCAGGACTGGGACGGTGACCAGGCCGCCGGATCGGTGACCGCGTGCATCTACCAGGTATGGTTGAAGCACGTCGCTCGGCAGGTGCTTCTTCCCAGGCTGGGACCGGAGCTGTACATCCACTACTACGGTCGGCGCGACGGGTCCAACGGCTTCCAGCTCCAGGCGCTCCCCAACCTGCTGGCGAACCCGACGGCCAGATGGTTCGGGGCGGACGGGCGTCGAGCCCTCGACGACGTCCTCCGCCGCGCTTTGGACGACGCGATCGACGAGCTCGAGGAGCGGCTCGGCAACGACATGGACGCCTGGCGGTGGGGCGCGGTGCACCAAGTCGTGTTCGCCGGGCCGCTCGCTCTGATCCCCGACCTGGCCGAGCTCTTCACCGGCGGTGTGGTCGAGGCGGGCGGGGACGAACAGACGATCAGCCAGGGAGGGTTCGAGCCCGACCACTCCTACGACGTCGCGGTGGTGTCCTCATGGCGCCAGATCCTGGATCTCTCGGACGTGGATGCCGCCGTGGGGGTCCATACGACCGGCCAGTCCGGGCATCCGGCGTCGGGGCACTGGAACGACCTCCTCCCGCTGTGGGCCAAGGGCGAGCATCACCCGCTGGCGTTCACGAGGCAGGCGGTGGAAGCCCACGCCGAGGCAACTCTCACCCTGGTGCCGCGGTAACCTAGCCGAGCGATGCCGGAGTCTCGAGGTCGACAGAAGCAGCGGCGCCGGCCGTACGTGCCGCCGCCTCAGAAGAAGAAGCGCAAGCCCAGCCCTCGCTGGTTCGGTGTGTTGATCCTCGGACTGATGGGCGTCGGTGTGGCCATGATCGTCCTGAACTACATGGGGTTGCTGCCGGGCACCGAGTTCGGGGCCCGGAACCTCTATCTGTGGCTCGGGCTCGGCCTGATCGCCCTGGGCTTCGGCGGCGCCACCCAGTGGCGCTGACCTCAGCGCTGCCCGGTGCCCGAATCACATCCATGTGATCTTTCACAGCATTTTCCACAGCTGTGGGAAACCTCAGCCAGGAGTGAGGTCCCCGGCGGCGGGCCGCCGAACCACCTCCATCGGCTCACCGCAGTGCCTGGGGATCTGGAGCTCCCCCAGCCGGGTCACGCGGAACTCCGTGCCGCATTCCCGGCACACCAGGAAGACATCGAGCTCCTCGACGTCCTCGACCTCCGGGCTCTCCCTGGGCCCGGGACCGGAGGCGGCACGGAGCGCGATCATTCCTACCCAGGCGATGGCCATCGCCATCAGGACCGCCGTGAGCACCACCCACCAACTCACGGGATGCGCTCCAGGACCATCGCGTTGGCCATCCCCCCGCCCTCGCACATGACCTGGAGCCCGTACCGGCCCCGGCGTCGCTCCAGCTCAGCGACCAGGTCGGCCGTGAGCCTTGCACCGCTCGCCCCCACCGGATGACCCATGGCGATGGCGCCGCCGTTCGGGTTCACGTGCTCATCGAACCAGGCGCCCGGGATCTCGAGCTCTCGCTTCCACGCAAGCACGACCGACGCGAAGGCCTCGTTGATCTCCGCCACGTCGACGTCCTCGAGCGCAAGGCCGGCCCGGTCGAGCACCATGCGCGTGGCCGGGATGGGGCCGGTCAGCATGAGCACCGGATCGTCGCCGACCACGGCGAAGGACACCAGCCGGGCACGTGGTCGAAGCCCGAGCTCCTCGGCCCACTCCGCTGAGGCCACCAGCACCGCGGCGGCCCCGTCGGAGATCTGCGAGGAGTTCCCGGCAGTGACGGTCCACCCGAGCCGGCCGGGGAACATCTCCTCGAAGGCCGGGGATCGAAACGCCGGCTCCAGGGCCCGCATCCGATCCCGGTCGGGCTCCATCCGAACGCCCTCGTCGCGGTCAAGCAACTCCCCCCCGCCGTCGGGCTTCACCAGGACGAGGTGCTCCCGGAACCACCCCTCGCGGGTGGCCCGGGCGGCCCGCTCGTGCGAGCGGTAGCCGAAGTCGTCCTGCTCCTCGCGCGAGATTCCCCATCTCGAGGCGATCAGCTCGGCGGAGATGCCCTGGGGGACGAGCTCGCCCTCGTACCGAACCGACAGCGAGGGCGGGAACGGGTTGCCGCCCGCCATCGATGAGCCGAGTGGCACCCGGGTCATGTGCTCCAGGCCCGAGGCCACGACGAGGTCGTAAGCCCCGGCCATGACCCCCTGCGCGGCGAAGTGGATCGCCTGCTGCGAGGACCCGCACTGCCGGTCGACCGTGGTGGAGGGGACGCCTTCCGGCAGCCCGGCCGCGAGCCATGCGTTCCGGGCCACGTTGAGGGATTGGTCGCCGACCTGCGACACGCATCCGGCGATGTGGTCATCCACCAGCGCGGCGTCGAGGCCCGTTCGGTCAACCAAGTCCCGGAGGACGACGGACAGGAGGCCCACCGGATGGACGTCCGTGTAGGCACCGCCTCGCCTGCCCATGGGAGTTCGGATGGCCTCGACGATGACCGCCTCGCGCACGGTGCCTCCTCAGGTCGCGCCCCTCCGAGTCTACGCACGGCGGGTCGATCCCAAACCGCCGGCCTCGTGACACAATCCCTTGGGATCCGATGACAGGAGGCGGTCTGGGCGCGTACGAGGCGGTACGAGGGTTCTTCGAGGCAGCTGCGGACCGACTGGCGCTCGACGGCTCGATGCGCGCCCTGCTCGATACCCATCGCCGGTCAACGACCGTGCAGGTCCGCGTTCCGATGGACGACGGCGCGCTTGCCACGTTCGAGGGGTACCGGATCCAGCACAACAACGCGCGGGGCCCGTACAAGGGCGGCCTTCGCTACCACCAGACCGTGGCCCCAGACGAGATCAAGTGCTTCTCCGCGCTCATGACATGGAAGTGCGCGCTCCTCGACATCCCGTTCGGCGGCGGCAAAGGGGGCGTGGCCGTCGACCCCAAGAAGCTGTCGGAGGGAGAGCTCGAGCGGCTCTCGCGGTCGTTCATCCGTGAGATCGCCCCCGTGATCGGGCCGTACACCGACATCCCCGCTCCGGACGTGAACACCGGGGCCCGCGAGATGGGGTGGATGTACGACGAGTACAGCCGGATGTACGGGGACACGCCGGCCATCCTGACCGGCAAGCCCATCGCCCTCGGCGGCTCGCTGGGGCGCGAACAGGCCACAGGCCGCGGCGGGTTTCTGTGCCTCGACCGAATCGCCCACCACCGGGGGTGGACCCGGGAGAAGATCCGCATCGCGGTCGAGGGGTACGGCAACGCGTCGTCCTGGTTCTCCATCTTCGCCAGCGCCGCCGGCTACCGGATCGTCGCCGTGTCCGACAGCAAGGGCGCCATCCACAATCCTGAGGGCCTCGATCCCACTGCCGTCTTGGAGCACAAACATGCCACGTCGAGCGTGATCGACTACAAGCAGGCCGACACCATCGCCGGCGACGACCTCCTTGCGCTGGACTGCGAGGTCCTGGTGCCCGCGGCCATGGAGGAGCACATCCGCGACGACAACGCCGATGCCGTGCAGGCGAATCTGATCCTTGAGGTCGCCAACTATCCAACAACGCCGAAGGCGGACGAGATCCTGAAGGCAAAGGGCGCGACCGTGATCCCGGACATCCTGGCCAGCGCCGGAGGCGTGGTGGTCTCCTACATCGAGTGGGTTCAGAACCTGGAACGAGAACGGTGGAGCGAGGACCGGGTGAACGGGCGACTGGCCGAGCTGATGTACGGTGCCACCGACGCCGTGCTCGGACGAGCCCACGAGAAGGGCGTCACCAATCGCGAGGCGGCCTACGAGCTCGCGGTCGACCGCGTGGCGGAGGCCGAGCGCCTCCGCGGCAACTGGTGACCGCGGAGATAAGCCGACGCTGACCTAGGGCTTGAGGTGGCGAAGCAGGAACTCGAGCTTCGCGTGGACCTGCCGGACCTCCTCGTCGAGCACGTAGGACACGTGGCCTGCGTCGAACCGGTAGACCTCCACCTCACCTCCGCGGGACCGCACCGCCTCGACCCAGTGCATGGCCTGGCCCGGCGGGCATCGCGTGTCGTGTTCGCCGATCATCACGAGCGTTGGGGCCTTCACCTGGTCCGCGTACGTCATGGGTGACCGCTCCCGAACCAGGTCGGGGACCTCGTACACGGTGCCGCCGAGCAAGGAACGATCGTACGCTTGGAGCGAGGGGGCGGAGTCGTCGTAGGAGGCCGCGTAGTCGCCGACCGGGACGCCGGCGATACCGCACAGCCACCGATCGGGGTGGAGGCCGAGCGCCAGCAGTGTGACGTAGCCGCCCCAGGACCAGCCGCCGATGGCTGTCCGCTCGGGATCGGCGATTCCCTCGTCGATCAGGTGGTCGAGTCCGGAGACCGTGTCCAACACCTCCGGGAAGCCGATGTTGCCGATGATGGCGTCGCGCCAGGTTCGACCGTACCCGGTGGAACCGCGGTAGTTCACCATGGCCACAGCGATGCCGTGGTCCACGAACGCCTGGACCTCCGGTGTCCACGTGTCCATGTACAGCCAGTTCGGCCCGCCGTGGACCTTCATCAGCGTGGGGAAGGGTCCGGGCCCTTCGGGGGTCACGACGAAGCCGTGGACCCGATCGCCACTGCGATCGGTCAGGTGGAAGGATCGATACGGTCGCCCCTCGGGAGCGCGATCGCCTTCCGGAGCCAGGACCTCACGGCCTGTTTCGTCGACCAACCGAGAGGCGGTCTCCCCGCTCGACACGCGGAACCAGGCCTCGCCACCCGGCCGGACGCCCGCGCCGTGGATCTCGCCCCTCGCATGAGGGATATCCGTGTACCTGCCGGAGGCCAGGTCGAAGCGAAGCGCTTGGTCACGGCCGTTGTGGAGGTGGAGCATCAGGAGGGCCGACCCGTCGGGCCACCAGTCGACCGGGAAGACCTCGCCGGGCAGGTCGATCTCGATGTCCGTGCGCTCGCCGGTGGCCACGTTCCAGATAGCAGGGCCATGGAGATCGCCGCGTTCGTGCGCGATGGCCAGGCGCCAGTCGCCCGGGACGGGCGACCACGCGTAGGCCGAGAGCCCCAGGCCTGGTCCGTCGGCCTGCTCCCCAACGACGTCGCCGGTACGGGGGTCGAGTACCAGCAGCCCGTGATGGATGTCGTCACCATCCTGCGAGACCAGCAGGCACACCAGATCCTCCTCGGCCGACAGCCCTGAGCGGGTGAACCCCTCGAGCTCCAGATCATCGGACTGCGCGATCGACATGCGGTCGGGTCCGCGGAGGATCTCCCTCGAGGGCCCACCATCTTCCGAAACGAACAGGCCGAAGCCCTCCCGGTCGGCCAGCACCGC
>DATDKZ010000011.1:0-7690 GCA_036519575.1 Actinomycetota bacterium
CCGCTCGAGGAGCGCTCCGAGCGGAAGTTGGCCCACTCCGACAAGTTCGTCTTGGCCAACAGCACTGCGCCCGCGTCGCGCAGGCGGTGCACGACGGCCGCATCGCGGCTCGGCCGGGCGTCCGTCATCGCGAGCGACCCCGCGGTCGTCCTCATCCGGTCGGCCGTGGCGATGTTGTCCTTCACCATCACCGGGATGCCGTGCAGCGGCCCGCCGACGCGGCCCTCCCGTCGCTCCCGGTCCATAGCGTCGGCGATGTCCAGCGCCTGCGGATTCACCTCGATCACCGAGTCGAGGCTGCCGTCGAGCTGCTCGATCCGATCGAGATAGGCCTCGCCGAGCGAGCGCGCCGAGGCGCTACCTTCATCGAGCATCGAGCCGAGCTCGGCGATCGTCGCCTCCTCGAGCCCGAAGTCTCGCTCGCCTTCCACGGCGAAAACGCTAGCCGATAACAGGATCTCAACGCATAGTCGGATGTGACTCCGGCGCGTTCAGGCGAGCTCCTCCTCGGTGAGCGACTCCTCCACGACCGGGCATCATCGCAAAGTCGACGACGTGCTACCGTCGCGCCTCCGGCTGAGGAGGCATGACATGGCGCGGATCGATCTGTTCCGTATGGAGCGGATGCAGGCGCGGTACTGGCATCAGGTCGAGTACGACCTGTCCGAGAGCGGGGTGACGCCGCTCTCGATCGAGGAGCTGCTCGGCGATAAGGAGGATCCCAGCGAGCTGCTCCGGACGCGCCTGGGGTATCCGCTCTCGGAGGGCTCGGAGCGTTCGCGCGAGCTGATCGCGCAGTGGTATCCGGGCGCGGGAGTCGAGAACGTCACGATGACGAACGGAGGGTCCGAGGCGAACCTCATCAGCCTGTGGACGCTGCTCGAGCCGGGTGATCGCCTGGCGTTCATGATTCCCAACTACATGCAGGGCTGGGGCCTGGGCCGACACTTCGGCGAGGCCACGGACGTGTTCCGACTGAAGCTCCGCGACGGGCGGTGGGCCCTGGACGTCGACGAGCTGAACCGAGTGGTGACGAAGAAGACCCGCATCATCATGGTGTGCAACCCGAACAATCCAACCGGCCACATCCTCACCGATGACGAGATGGATGCGGTGATGGACGTGGCGCGCGGGCAGAACGCATGGCTGCTGGCGGACGAGGTCTACCGGGGTGCGGAGGTGGACTCGGACGAGACCTCGCCGACATTCTGGGGGCGGTACGACAAGGTGATCGTGACGGCGGGCTTGTCGAAGGCGTTCGCCATGCCCGGGCTTCGGATCGGGTGGACCATGGCCCCGCCCAAGGTGATCGAGAAGCTCTGGATCCACCACGACTACACGACGCTCACGCCGGGGATGGTCAGCGACCGGCTGACGGCGGTAGCCATGGAACCGGCTCGACGGGAATGGGCCCTCCGTCGCACGCGCGGCATCATCCGCTCCAATCTCCCGCGATTGGAGGAGTGGATCGGGAGCCACGAGGGCGTCCTCACCTACGTCCGCCCTCAGGCCGGAGCCATCGCGTACGTGACCTATCGGCTGCCGATCACCTCATCGAAGTTGATCGACCTGATCCGCGAGGAGCAATCCGTGCTGCTGGTCCCGGGCGACATGTTCGGACTGGGCAAGGGGTTCCGGATCGGCTTCGGCAACGACATCGAGAAGACGATGAAAGGCCTGGCCCGAGTGGACGAGGCCCTCAGCCGCCTCACGCAGTAACGACCAACCGGGTGCCGGAGATTACGAGGTGGTGCCAAGCGAAGGAGGCTCGTTGAAGGCGACGTTCGCAGCCGGATGCTTCTGGGGCGTCGAGGCCGCATTCAGGACCGTTCCCGGTGTGACCAGGACTCGTGTGGGCTTCACCGGCGGCCACACGACCACTCCCACCTACCGGGAGGTCTGCGGCCACGAGACCGGCCATGCCGAGGCGGTGGAGGTCGAGTTCGACCCGAGGCGGGTCTCCTACGAGAACCTGGTTGGCCTGTTCTGGTCGATGCACAACCCGACCGCGGCGAACCGGGGGCCGGGCTCGCAGTATCGCTCAGCTGTATTCGTCCATGGCGAGGAGCAGCGGCGTCAGGCAGAGGCTTCGAAGGAATCCGCGCAGTCGGGATTCGCCGTCCCCATCCTCACCGAGATCACGCCGGCTCCGGAGTTCTGGGAGGCCGAGGACTACCACCAGCGGTACTACGAGAAACACGGCCTGGCCACGTCGTGCCACTCGGTCGCCGCCGACTAGATCAGCCGGCGGTCGGTGGCCCACCGGCTGAGCTCGTATCGGTTCGAGAGTTGGAGCTTCCGCAGCACGGCCGAGACATGGCTCTCCACCGTCTTCACCGAGATGTGCAGCTCACGCGCGATCTCCTTGTAGGCGTACCCCCGGGCGATGAAGCGCAGGACTTCGCGCTCCCGGGGCGTGAGCTGGTCGAGCTCCGGGTCGATGGAGGGCGGGGTCGTGCCGGCGAACGCGTCGAGCACGAACCCCGCCAACCGGGGAGAGAACACCACGTCCCCGTCGTGGACCCGGCGGATCGAGAGGGCGAGGTCGGCCGGGGCGATCGATTTGGTGATGTATCCGCGGGCGCCGGCCCGGATCACGGCGATGACATCGTCCGCGGCATCGGACACCGAGAGTGCCAGGAAGCGCACGCCCGGATGCTGTGGAGCGACGGCCTCGACCACCCCGGCTCCGTCTCCATCTGGCAGGTGCACGTCGAGCAACACCACGTCGGGCACCGCTTCCGGGATGGCCTCGACCGCCTCCCGCACGGTCGACGCGTGGCCCACGATCTCGAACTGACGCCCCAGCTCCGTACGAACGCCTGATGCGAAGAGGTGGTGATCCTCGACCAAGAAGACCCGGATGGATGTCATCATCGTGCCCGCGAGATGCGCAGGCGAACCTCGGTTCCCTCGCCGGGCCTTGTCAGGACCAGCGCGTTCCCCCCGTTCCGCTCCATGCGCCCCGTGATCGAGTCGACGATGCCGCGACGGTCACCCGGCACCCGCTCACGCTCGAAGCCGACGCCCTGGTCGCGGACGAACGCCGTGACCTGGTCATCCTCGACCTCGACGTAGACCGAGGCGGTTGCGGCACCGGAGTGCTTCGCCGCGTTGATCATTGCCTCGCGGCACGCGTCCACGAGCGCGCGAACGCCGTCGTCGAGCCGGCAGTCGCCGACCATCACTACGTCGATCAGCGCACCGTGCATCGCCTCGACCTCAGCTGCGGTCGCGTCCACGGCCGTACTGAGCATGTCGGTGTTTCGTCGCTGGGCCCTCCCGTACAGCCACGCGCGCAGCTCCCGCTCCTGTCCCCGGGCAAGTGTCCGCATCTCGCCCGGGGCCTCCGCCCGCACGATCAGCGCCAGGGTTTGGAGCACCGAGTCGTGCAGGTGCGCCGCCATCTCGGCTCGCTCCTCCTGCCGGATCCGCTCCCGCCGTTCCTCGGCCAGTTGTCGTGCCAGGCGCCACACCCCCGGGCCCAGGATCACTGCCGCCCCGGTGAACGCGGCGACGACCGCGAGCGGCGCGTTATCGGCAAGCGCGAGCGGGCTGTTCGACGTCAGGAACGTCGTGAGGCCGAGGACGATCAGGACCGCGCCGAGGATGAGGCGGATGCGCGCACCCCGTCCGTTGGCAGCGTCGGTGAGATGGCCTGGCACCCTGGACATCAGGTTCCCCCACCGGGCACGATCGGCGTCGTCGCCCCGGGTCCAGATCACCGCCGACCCCAGGACCGCGAGCGCCCCCGGCCACACGACGCCATCGCCGAACCACAGCCCGGCTCGGCGGAGCAGAAGCAGGAAACCCGCGACGACCATCCCTACGGCGATGGACTGCCGGGCACCGGTGCGGGGCGGGCTCTCTGGTTGCGTCTCGGGGTCGGGCCCGCGCGAGACGAGCGCGGCCGCCACGTAGAGCAGAACGCCGACGCCGCCGGCCAGCGAGAGCACGACGAAGGCCAGCCGAACGACGAGGGGGTCGATGCCCAGGCGCTCACCGATCCCCCCGGCGACGCCCGTCAGGACCCGGTCGCTCGAGCTGCGCCTGAACACCCGACCGCATGCTCTCACAGCCCGGCGATGGACGGGAATCGGGGAGAACCCCGAGCCGGCCGGGCACGGGTCGGGGTCTTCCCAGGGACATCCCCGATGGAATCCGAGCGGCCGCCGGACATGATGACCCCGATGGACGAGCGCGGGACTTCCGAACCTGGTGCCCCGACCGGGACGACTCCGGATGAGCGGCCAGCCCAACCCTTCATTCGGCGCCCCCTTCGACGCCGGGCCGGAAATCGACTGATCGCCGGCGTCGCGGGCGGCGTGGCCGACCACCTGGGAACCCGCCCCCTGGTCTTCCGCCTGGTATTCCTGGTGTTCGCGTTCATCGGCGGGATCGGAATCCTCGTTTATCTCCTGTTGTGGTGGCTGATCCCTCGCGAGGACCTCCCCGACTCGGCCGCCGAGCGGTTGATCCGACGATTCCCCGACGCACCGTCTTGGTTGGGGATCGCGTTGCTCGGGCTGGGCGTGGTCCTGCTCGCCGGGAGGCTGGGCCTGTGGGACACGAACGTGCTGTGGGCCGTGCTGCTGATCGGCCTGGGGGTTGTCCTGTTCCGTCGTGATGCCCATCACGCGACACAAGATGGCGGCTCTGTCCCGCCGGCCCAGGACGAGCCGGGCACCGCGGTTTCACCGCAGCAGCCGGCCTGGGCCCAACCGACACCGCCTTTGCCCCCGGCGGTGACGCGCCCGATGGCGATGCCTCGCGCCCCGCGCGAGGCATCGCCCCTCGGCTGGCTCGTCTTCGGGGTTGCCCTCCTGGCGGTCGGCGGCGTCGCCATCCTCCAGAACCTCGACGCCGTGCACTTCTCGGCCGTGCGGTTCCCCGCCCTCGCCCTGCTCGTGCTGGGCGTCGGCCTGCTGGTCGGCGCGTTCGTCGGGCGAGCCCGGTGGCTGATCCTGCCGGGCCTCCTGCTCGTCCCCATCGTCCTCGCGGCGAGCCTGATCGACGTGCCGCTGGAAGGTGGCGTCCATGAGATCCACGCCTTCCCCCAAACGCCCCAAGCCATTGCTGGTTCGTATCGCGTGGCGGCCGGGTCGATCTACCTCGACCTGACGTCGCTGCAGGGAACGGTCGTGGCCCCGGTGATCGGCGCCTCCACCGGTGTCGGAGAGATCGACGTGTTGGTCCCGTTCGACGCCCACGTCGTCGCCACAGGGAAGGCAGGCGTCGGGATGGTCATGGTCGGTCCATTCTCGACCGACCGTGGGCTCGACCGGTCGCTGCACCGGGCGTGGGAACCGAGATACGGTGACGGGCCCACGATCACGCTCGATCTGCAGACCGGCGTGGGAGACATCTGGGTCTACCGTCGCGACCCAACAGGGAAAGAGCGCAGGGAGGCGAAGGCCGGGTGAAGCCCCACACCATCGATCCCTTCTCGTTCGTCTTCGGGTTGCTGTTCGCCCTCACGGGGTGGTTCTTCCTGACCGGCGACCGAAGCGTGGCCGACATCGGCTCGACGTGGATCTGGCCGGTGACGATCCTCACGCTCGGATTGCTGATGGTGCTGTACGCGGCGAAACGGATCTACTCGGGGATGGCTCGATCCTCGCAGGAAGACCTGACCGTCGAGTTGGAGCCCGAGAATGAGCCCACTGAGTCGGACTGACCGCCCTCACAGGCCCGCGGCGGCATCCTTTGACAAGCGGCGGAGGGCGTCCAGGATCCGATCGACGTCGGCCTCGGTTGACAGGTAGTTCACGACGCCGGCCCGGAGATAGGTGCGGCCGCGGAGCTTCGTGGTCGACACCCAGCCCACCCCGCTCACCTCGAGCGCCCGCTGGAGCCGGTCTTGGTAGGCGTCGAGCTCGGAGGGATCCATCCCCGACGGCACGTGACGGAAGCACACCACCGAGAGCTCCGGCTCCTCGGGAACGACCTCGAACTCGCCGGACGCCTTGCACCCCTTCACCAGATACGCGGCCAGATCGTCGTTGTGTTCGATCAACCGCCCGAAACCCTCCGTACCGAGATGCTTCCACGACGTCCACAGCTTCAGCGCGCGGAACCGGCGCGTCCCCTCGATCGAGTACTGCATCCAGTTGAGCGGCGCGTCCTCCGGGTTCGGATAGCGGTAGTACTCGGGCTCCCGATGGAACGTCCGCACCAGGTCTTCCCGGCGCTTCATCACCAGGGCACCGATGTCGTAGGACTGGAAGAACCACTTGTGCGGATCGATCGTTACCGAGTCGGCTCGCTCCAGGTCCGGCACGCGGCCGGCATCGCGCTTGGAGAACCGGGCCCCGCCGCCGTACGCCGCGTCGACGTGCAGCCACATGCGCTCGCGCTCCGCGATGTCGGCCAGCTCCCCAACCAGGTCGACCGACCCGGTGTTCGTCGACCCACTCACCGCGGCGATGGCGAATGGGAGCAAGCCATTCGCCCGGTCCTGGGCCACAGCCTCCGCCACAGGCCGGCCCTGCAAACGGAACCGCTCGTCCGATTGCACGATCCGAAGCGTCTCCGGCGGGAACCCCAGTACCGAGAGCCCTCGCTCGATGGAGAAGTGGGCCTGATCCGAGGCGTACACACGCACGCCTTCGAGCGCGCTTCCCCGCGAGGGCTCCGAGCGCTCGAGCAACGTCGGCAGATGCACGTCGCGGGCCGCCGTCAAGGCCATGATGTTCGCCATCACGCCGCCAGACGTGAGCACTCCCCAGCTCCCCTGTCCGAACCCCACCAGCTCCCGAAGCCACGCCGTGACCTCTTCCTCCACCAACGCCCCGATCGGCCCCGCCGCCCACACGTCGACCCCCTGGTTCAGCCAATGGGCCAGGACCTCGCCGGAGATCGACATCGGGAGCGGCGGCGGGGTGAAGTAGCTGTAGGACCCGGGGTGTTGCGAGCTGAACGCGAAGGGGGCCACGCGCTCGCGGAACTCGGTCAGCACCTCGCTGGAACGGGCCGGCTTCTCAGGCGGTGGCGCCGGCTCGTTACCCGGGCCGAAGTACGTCTTTCGCATCTCGGAGTACGACTCGGTCGGTACCGGGCGGCGCATGCCGTCCTCGTAGAGCCAGTCGAGCGCGGTGCCCCACGTGAGCCGCCCCAGCTCTTCCAATGCCTCTCTGGCCTCGCCCGGGTCGCGGAAGCCGATCAGCTCGGGTTCGGGATGCCAGGAGAACGGATCGGGCACCCGCGGAGCCTAGCAAACGCCCTCGCGATGACCGGCGCGACGCCCTCACACGAGCCAGGAAGGCGTCAGGCGATGAGCACGGTCAGGATGGACACCCCGGCCACGATCGCGACGACGCCGACGAGCTGGAGTCGGGTCAGCCGCTCGTCGAACAGCACCCGGGCGGCGAGCGCGGAGAGCGCCGCGAATTGGGCACCGAGCACCGCGGCGACCGCGATCCCGTGGCGGGCTCCGATCGCGAAGGAGGCGAAGCCGATGACTTCAGCTACCCCGGCCACCGCCACGAGCGGGACCGTGGGCCGGGTGATGCGCAATCGAGCGGTCACCGCGAGGGGGACCGCGACCGCGGCCACGCCCACCGCTCGGGCCGGGAGCACCGCCCAGGGGATGGGCAGGTCCTGGCTGACCCGACCGGTGGCGTAGATGCTGATCCCAAAGGAGAGCGCGGCACCCAGGGCGAAGAGAGCCGCCACGCCGTCGCGTGCCTCC
>DATDKZ010000012.1:0-4176 GCA_036519575.1 Actinomycetota bacterium
ATGGTGATCTGCGACATCGCGGACGAGGAGACCGACGAGCCGGTTGAGGTGGCGCCCCGCCAGATCCTCAAGCGCCAGGTGGAGAGGGCCAAGGAAGCGGGCTACACGGTGATGGGCGGATCGGAGCTCGAGTTCTATCTGTTCAAAGAATCCTTCGACGAGGCCGCCGACAACCGGTACCAGGACCTGCACCCCACGTCGACCTACATCATGGACTACCACATGCTCCAGACCACCAAGGACGAGTGGCTGATCCGCCAGATCCGGAACGGGATGAACGATGCCGGCGTGCCCGTCGAGTTCTCCAAGGGTGAGTTCGGGAAGGGCCAGCACGAGATCAACCTCGTGTACGCGGACGCGCTCGAGACGGCCGACCGCCACGCGCTCTACAAGCACGGGGCGAAGGAGATCGCCGCGCTGAACAACGCCGCGCTGACGTTCATGGCGAAGTGGACGATGGCCGAGGCCGGGTCGTCCTGCCACGTGCACTCCAGCCTGTGGACCGAGGACGGATCCGACTCGCTCATGTGGGACGAGGCGGACCCCCACCACATGTCGGAGACCTTCCGGTACTACCTCGGCGGCATGATGTCGACGGCTGGCGAGATGGCCTGGATGTTCGCGCCTTTCGTCAACTCCTACAAGCGGTACCAGCTGGGATCGTGGGCGCCGACCGCCATCGTGTGGAGCCACGACAACCGGACCTGCGGGTTCCGGGTGGTGGGCCACCGTAGGGGCAACCGGGTGGAGAACCGGATCCCCGGCGCCGACGTGAACCCCTACCTGGCGTACGCGGCGACGATCGCCGCGGGGCTCCACGGCATCCACAACAAGATCGAGTGCCCTCCCATGTTCGAGGGCAATGCCTACGAGGCCAAGGACGTGCCCAGGGTCCCCTCGTCTCTGCACGAGGCCATCGACGCGTTCGACAAGAGCGAGGTGGCTCGAGAGGCGTTCGGCGACTTCGTCTTCGAGCACCTGCTGAACACGGCCCGGCAGGAGCAGGTCATCTTCGACAACACCGCGGTGACCGACTGGGAGTTGACCCGGTACTTCGAGCGCGGCTGAGCTTCGAAAGAGCGGGGGGCAGCCCTCAGGCTGCCGGTACACTCGGAGCCATGAAGCCGCTGGTCCTCGTACGGAACGACGGGTTCGAGACGTACGGGGTGGCGGTGCCGGCCCTTCGGTCCGCAGGCGCCGAGCTCCTGCTCATCGACGCGTTCCAGGGACAACCGCTCCCGCAGCTCTCGGAGGTCGCCGGCGTGGTGATGCTCGGGGGGACGGTCAACGCCGACCAGGTCGATCGGCACCCGTTCCTGCTCGAGGACCGCACGCTCACGCGAGAGGCGGTGGACGCGGGCGTCCCGTTTCTCGGCGTCTGTCTCGGCGCACAGATCCTGGCCCGCGCACTGGATTGCCCGGTATTGAAGGCAGCCCGGCGCGAGCTGGGATTCCAGACCGTCCATCCCACGAAGGCGGCCGCGGACGACGCTCTCCTCTCGGCGTACTCGGACGGCGACCGGGTGTTCCAATGGCACGAGGACACCTTCGAGCTCCCGGCGGGTGCCACGCTCCTCGCAACCGGCGACGACGTCCCTCACCAGGCATTTCGGGTCGGTGACCTGGCCTGGGGGATCCAGTTCCACTTCGAGGTCGACGGTGCCGAGCTCGAAGCGTGGCTGGACGAGGCCGACTCGCTGATGGACCTCGAGGCCACGTGGGGGAAATCATCCGAGGACATCCGCCTCGAGGCCAAGGAACACATGGCAGACCACGAGCAGCGGGGCCGAGAGGTGTTCCGCCGCTTCGCCGACGTCGTCCGACGGACGGCGCGGTAGCGGGAACGTCCGATGGACATCCCTCAGGTCGCGGTGGTCGCCTACCATCTCCGGCCCGGCCGGGTCTCGTTCTGGAATGTCGGCGGATACGGCGTCCCGGAGAACTACATCGATGCCGTCCGGAGGGCGGGCGGGCGTCCGGCCCTCCTCCTGCCCGGGGACGATACCCCGGTCGAGGAGATGCTCGAGCCCTTCGACGCCCTGCTCCTGGTGGGCGGGGGAGACGTCGAACCGTCCCGATACGGCCGAGAACCGCACACCGACGTCTACGGTCTCGAGCCCGATCGCGACCGTTTGGAGATCGCGCTTCTGCGAACCGCCGACGAGAGGGGGATGCCGACGCTTGCCATCTGCCGAGGCATGCAGGTGATGAACGTGGCTTTCGGCGGGACGTTGATCCAGCACCTCCCCGACCACCCCGAGTACGTGGAGCACGGCACCCCCAGCGGCCAGGATCTGGCTCGACACGATGTGAAGCTCGCCCCGGGCAGCCTGATCGCGGAGGCAGCCGGCTCGGAAGTGCTGTCCTGCTCGACCCATCACCATCAGGGGGTGGACGGCGTGGGCGACGGCGTCTCCGCCACCGGCTGGTCAGAGGACGGGTTGGTCGAGGCCATCGAGCGCGAAGGGGGATGGATGCTCGGCGTCCAGTGGCACCCGGAGGACGACGCCGAGCGCGACCCCGCGCACCAGGCGCTGTTCGACACGCTGATCGCGCTGGCGGCGCGAGCATGAGCGAGCTCCGGATCGTTCGGGCCGAGGGCGACCCCGTCCAACGGGGCCAACGGATCGGCCGTGAGCTTCGCGACCTGGTGAACGAGTCGATCGACTACTACGGACGGTACATGTCGCGCCGTGGGGTATCGTCGCACGAGCTCCAGGAGTTGCTCACGCCGTACCTCGCGTGGGCCGAGTCCAGCTTCCCCCAGTTCATGGCCATCCTGAAGGGGATGTCGGAGGGCGCCACCGTCCCATTCCTGGAACTGTTCGCGGTGAATGCGTTCGAGGAGCTCGAGCCCCTCCTGGAGGCACCGGAGGGGGGCACGCTCTTCCTCCGGCGCAAGGAGGGAGGCTTTCCGCCGAAGGAGCGAGAGGATCCGAGGCCGGCCGAGCGGCCCAGGATCGAGCGGTGCTCTAGCTTCGCCGTCGCCGCGCCGGGGGTCACCATCCTCGGGCACAACGAGCAATGGCTGGCGGGCGATCTCGGCAACGTCGCGGTGGTGATCGACGTTCCCGACGACGGCTCCGTGCCCGTCGCGTCCCCGACGATCGTGTCCTGCCTTCCGGCGGTGGGCGTGAACGGCCACGGCGCGGCTCAGGGGATCGGCTCGGTGACCGCCGTGGACGACCACGTCGGCGTACCGCGCGTGCTCGTGTCGCGGCACTCGCTCGAGGCGGCCGACCGCGACGACGCCATCAGACGAGCCGGGACGGCGTCGCGCGCGGGTGGCTACGGCCACGTGATGGCCTTCCGAGGAGAAGGCTCGATGACGATCGAGACGACGGGGAAGGAGCTCGCCGTACTCGACGGTCCGGGCGCCCACACCAACCACTATCTCGACCCACGGCTGGCCTCCCTGGGGGTCGAGCCCTCCGAAGGCAGCAGGTCCCGCCTGGCCCGCCTGGACCAGCTGCTGGCCGAGCGCCGCCCACAGACCCCGGAGGCCGTCATGGAGGTCCTTCGCGATCACGGTCTCGGGTCCGAAGCGATCTGCCTCCACCCGGATCCGGCCGAGGGCGACGAGGCCACGGCAGTGATGTTCTCCATGGTGGCCGACCTGGAGGCCTCGCGGATGTGGGTCGCCCCGGGGAACCCGTGCCGGAACGACTACGTGGAGATCGACCTGACGGACCTGGCGTGACGAGGCGGGGATCCCGGTGACCTGGACGACGCCGCTCCTCTACGAGCGACTGACGTGGCCCGAGGTCCGGCGGGCGGCGGCCGAGGACCGGGTGTGCCTGATCCCTGCCGGCACCCTCGAGGACCACGGGCCGCACCTGCCCCTCGACGCCGACACCCGGATCGCCACCGAGATCTGCGGGCGGGCCGCCGCGGAGATCCCTGAACAGGTCGTGCTGCTGCCGCCGATCATCCATGGGTACACGCCCCATCACATGGAGTTCCCGGGCCCAATCACCATCGGATGGGACACGTTCGTCCGGTACTGCACCGACATCGGAACCTCGCTGGCGCGACATGGGTTCAAACGGATCCTGTACCTGAACGGCCACGGCTCGAACATCCCCCTCGTGGAGATGGCCGCTCGGTTGGTCGCGTTGGAGCATCCCGATGTGCTGGCGGCGGCGGCCTTCTACCTCACCAGCGAAGAGGCCATGA
>DATDKZ010000013.1:0-8755 GCA_036519575.1 Actinomycetota bacterium
CTCCGCTCCATTCGCTGAGCCCCGGCGTGACCTGACTCCGGGCCGTCTGCCATCCTTGATGGTATGGACGAGCACCTCGCATCGAACCGAGCGCTGTGGGACGAGTGGGCCGAGATCAATGCCCGGAGCGGCTTCTATAACCTCGAGGATTTCAAGCGGGGCGGCGTCCGGCTCCGCGACTACGAGATCGGGGAGGTCGGCTCCGTCGCAGGCAAGACCCTGCTGCACCTCCAGTGCCATTTCGGCATCGATTCGCTCTCGTGGGCACGGTTGGGGGCAACGGTCACCGGCGTCGACTTCTCCGAGCGGGCCATCCAGCTCGCGACCGCTGTGGGGGCCGAGCTCGGCCTCGACGCATCCTTCATCCGATCGGACGTCTACGAGCTGCCCACGCACCTCGACGGGGATTTCGACGTGGTGTACACGTCCAGGGGCGCGCTCTGTTGGTTGCCGAAGATCGGCCCATGGGCAGAGGTCGTGGCGCGCTTCGTCAGGCCCGGTGGGTGCTTCTACGTCACCGAGGCCCACCCCATCCTGTGGGCGTACGAGGACGACTTCACGCTGAAATTCCCGTACTGGGAGCACGAGCAGCCGGTGGCGATCGAAGTCCGAGGTTCCTACGCGGATCCCGCCGCCGAGGTGAGGACAGAGAAGGAGTACAGCTGGAACCACGGCCTCGGCGAGATCGTCACGGCGCTGGCCAAGGCCGGCTTGCGGATCGAGTTCCTCCACGAGTGGCCGTTCGTGGACTGGGAGGTCCCGTTCCTGGAGAAGCGGGATGGGTGGTGGCGGATGCCGGGCGAGCTCGACGGGACGATGCCCCTGATGTACTCGCTGAAGGCGACGAAACCCGCCTGATCTAGAGCAGGGCGGACTGGCCCCGGGCCACGCGCTGTGCGCGGCGGCGGCGGGGCGACTCGGCTGGGTGCTCCACCAGAGCCACGACACGGTCGGACATGAACCGTCCGCTCCTCACGGTCTTGCCGGTTCGGGTGACTTCGGCCACCTCCACGACGCCACGGGAGGTGGTGACCTCCACGTGCCGCCCAGACTTGCTGGCGTCGATCTCGAACGCCTGCACGCCCGTCCCGATGTCGATCACGATCTCGACGCGGTCGCCCTTCATGGCTTCATCCTAGTCCCGCGGGCCGACAGGGCGTTTCGGCCCAAGCCCGCATCAGGCCTCGTCGACCCAGCCGAAGTGCCGTTCGCGGACGTCGGCCTTCACGGCTTCTGGCAGGAAGCTGGCCTGGAGCGCATTGGCCGTGACCCGCTTGAGTTCACCGTCGACGAACCCCAGGACGTCCTCCGCCACCGACAGCTCGTGCGTGAGGTCGATGTCGAACAACCCCGGGTCGTCGGTGTTGATGGTCACGAGCGCGCCCTCCTGGAGGAGCCGTCGCGCGGGATGATGCTCCAGGTCGGGGACCGCGTTCGTCCGCTCGTTCGATGTTGGGCACATCTCGAGGGCAACGCCGCGATCGATCACGAGCGCAGTGACCGCCGGATCCCACGCCACGCTCACGCCGTGGCCGAGACGGCTCACCCCCAGGGCCTGGACGGCCTCTCGCGGATATTCGGGACCCCCGGACTCCCCGTAGTGGGCCGTGAGCGGGATGCCGGCCTCGCGGATCGGCGCCAGCACGCCTGCGAACGTCGCGGCGGGGTAGTGGAGCTCGTCGTCGGCCAGGTCGAAGCCCACCAGGTGCTCCCGGTTGCGGAGGGCGAACTCGACAGTTCGCTCGGCGGACTCGATCCCGTAGGACCGGCTGACGATGGCGATCAGTCCGACGGCGACATCGAGGTTCCTGGCCCGATCGACCCCGGTACGGATGGCCTCCAGGGCCCGGTCCCAGTCCAGCGCGAAGGGCTTGCACAGGAACTCGGGGGAGAACCTGAGCTCCGCCAGTCTCACGTTGTCCGTCGCCAGGTCCTCGACGGCCTCGAACGCGATCCGTTCCACCGCACCGTAGTCTCGGAACGCCTCCTGGGCGACGCGGAAATACGTCAGGACCTCGGCCAGGCTGCTCATGGGCTGCAGCACTTGGGCCTCAGGTGCGAGCTCCTCGGGGGTTCGGGCCGCGAGTGGCTGGCCCGCCTCCCGATACAGGTCGATGATGGTCTGGAGCCGGATCGCCCCCTCAAGATGTCGGTGCAGCTCAACCTTGGGGAGCGAGCGAAGGTTCATGGCCGGGGAGCCTAGCGTCCGCGGTCGCCCGGGTGCGCTCCGGCGAGCGCCCGCGAAAGGCGTCCCAGCACGCGAGCCGCTAGCATCCGGTCCGAGTCGCGAGAGGGACGGATGCTGCTCGAGGGCAAGAGACTCCTGATCACCGGCGTGCTGACGCGAGACAGCATCGCGTACTCCGTCGCGGAGGCCGCTCAGGAGCAGGGCGCGGAGCTCGTCCTCACCTCGTTCGGCCGGGCCATGAGCCTCACCGAAAAGAGCGCCAAACGGCTGCCACAACAGGTGGACGTGCTGGAGATGGACGCGAACAACCCCGACCACATCCAGGCGGTGGCCGACGACCTGGCGAAGCGATGGGGACGGGTCGACGGATTCCTGCACGCCATCGCGTTTGCGCCTCGGGACGCGCTCGGGGGGAACTTCCTGAACACGCCGTGGGAGAGCGTCCAGGCGGCGCTCCAGACCAGCGCGTACTCGCTGAAGGCCATCGCCGTGGGGATGCTGCCGCTGATGGGTGAGCATGGGGGCGGCATCGTGGGCCTGGACTTCGACGCCTCGGTGGCCTGGCCCCTGTACGACTGGATGGGCGTGGCCAAGGCGGGCCTCGAGTCGGTCTCGCGCTACCTGGCGCGCGACCTCGGCCGGCACCGGATCCGAGTGAACCTGGTCTCTGCTGGCCCGCTTCGAACCATCGCCGCCAAGGGCATCCCGGGGTTCGACGCGCTCGCCGACGGGTGGGGCGCGCGCGCGCCGCTTGGATGGGACACGGGCGACCCCACCCCGGTGGCGAAGGCCGCGGTGTTCCTTCTGTCGGACTGGGCCTCGGGGATCACCGGGGAGATCCTCCACGTCGACGGCGGATATCACGCGATCGGCTCCGCGCTGCCCGAGGAAGCCGAGTAGGTCTCGGCGGAACCCCTGCCGGTTCCGCGCGGTCTACCCTTGAACCGTGGCGGGCTGGCGCGACGACGACCCTGGGCTCCCCATCAAATTCGGGCCGTGCTCGAACGGCGAGTACGATCCGCAGCCCCTCTCGCCGGTCATGCGAGAGACCGTCCGGCGGGCGAGCGAAGAATGCGATCGGAACGCGAAGCGCTTGGGGATGAGCCGGCGAGAGTTCCTTCTCTCGGTATGCGGGGCGGCCACCACTCTCCTCGTGCTCGACGCGTGCACGCGCGAGGCGGTGCGCCACGTGTCCGGCTCGCCCGGCGCGACCCCGGGTGGTGGCTACTCCATCCCACCCGAGGCCACGACCGAACCCGATGCCGCGCACGGCGCGATCGGCGGCGAGGAGTTCGTGTTCGATATCCAGGGTCATCTGCTCGAGTACGACCTGAACCCCGTGCTGAACGGCCAGGACTTTTGGACGCGGTTCCCGCAGCAGTACTGTGGCGAGGACGATCCGCGGACCTGCTACTCGATCGACCACTTCATGGAGCTGATGTTCCTGCGGAGCGACACGTCGATGCTGGTCTTGTCGGCGCTCCCGATCTATCCGGAGGGGAGCCCGCTGTCAGCCAAGGTCATGGCCGAGACCCGCAGGGTGGCCGAGGGACTGTGCCGCGACGACCGCGTGTTGCTCCACGGCCAGGCCCTGCCGAACGTCGGGCCGCTCAGGGCGAACCTCGATGCCATGGAGGACCTGACGAGCACGTACCCGATCGTGGCGTGGAAGACGTTCACCCACTTCCCCGACGTCTTCCAGCACGACGGGAACGCCTGGTGGCTCGACGACCACGAACGCGGAGTGCCGCAGGTGGGGGAGGCGTTCATCCGCAAGGCCGTCGAGCTCGGGATCCCTCGGATCTGCACGCACAAGGGATTCTCCGGGAGCAGCCGGTTCGGCTCACCGGTCGACATCGGTCCCGCAGCCAGGCGCCATCCCGACGTCGACTTCGTCGTCTACCACTCGGGCTACGAGGCCGGAGGTCCCGAGGGTCCCTACACGGCGGCCACCGCCGATGTCGGGATCAATCGTCTGGTGTCCTCGCTGAAGCGCGCGGGGATCGGTCCGAACGAGAACGTCTACGCCGAGCTCGGGTCGACCTGGTGGAGCGTGTTCCGGGCGCCCGACCAGGCCGCGCACGTCCTGGGCAAGCTCCTCCGGTACGTGGGGGAGGACAACGTGGTGTGGGGGACCGACTGCCTGTTCTACGGCTCACCCCAGGACCAGATCCAGGCCCTGCGGTCCTTCCACATCAGCGACGAGCTCCAGGAGCGGTACGGCTACCCCCGGCTGACCAAGGAGCTGAAGGCGAAGATCCTGGGCCTGAACGGGGCCCGGCTCTACGGCGTTGATCCGGTCACGACGAGGTGCGAGTTCACCCGGCGCGAGCTGGCGGAGATCCGCAAGCACCTGCCGGGCAAGGATCGGACGCTCGGGCCGGCCACCGTGGCAGCTGCACAGCACGTGCGAGACCACCATTGGGAGAACGGGATGCCGTGAGGCGCCAGGCTAGGCGACGCTGTCGTGGACGTTCGAGGCCAGGTCCATGGCGGCCGTCGTGTCCGAGGAGACGGCGTCGATGACGAACCCCCCCGTGTCCTGATCGTTCCACACGCACACGGCCCGGGGGTCGCCGA
Source organism: Actinomycetota bacterium (assembly GCA_036519575.1). Taxonomy (GTDB): domain Bacteria; phylum Actinomycetota; class UBA4738; order UBA4738; family HRBIN12; genus AC-69. The sequence continues at coordinate 4,769 of DATDKZ010000013.1, forward strand.
TGGTGGTCGGGCGGTCCAGGATGATCGCGGCGCACCGGTAGGTCACGCCGTCCCTGGTCTCGGTTACGGCCTGACCCGTGTCGACGGAGCCGCCGCTCGAAGCGCCAAAGCCGGTGGCGAAGTCCTCCAGGCCGCCCGGGAGCGACGAGCCATCGGTCTCGAAGGCGATGACCATGAAGCCGGTCGTGGAGATGTCACCGTAGATCGCAGCCTTGGCCTCGACCCCCGCGCTCTTCAAGGTCTTCTCCATGAACTCCGTCGCCGCATCGGCGATCTGTGACTCGTCGTGCTGATACCCCGCGATCGTGTCGGGGAAGGTGATCCCCGACTGCAACCGCTGAACGAGGAAGAAGCCCAAGGTGACCAGGACCACGACGACGATGCCCGCCCACAACGGGCCGGCCATCGATCCGCTTGCTTTCGGCGCCGAGCCGGGCCACGTGGTCGTGGGTGGCCAGCTCGGCATGGAAACCGACTGTGGCGGGGCCGCGGCCGTGTTGTGGAGGACACCAGAGGGCGCCGCCGGGACCGGAGGGGTGCTCGGATCCGGGCCGGCCCCCCAGCTGTCGGACCGCGGCGACCCAGCAGGCTCGGGTGGGACGGACGATCCAGCGGTGGATCGCGGCGGAACCGGCGTGACCGATTCCGGTGGCGCCGCCCAGCCGGCCTCGCCTTCCTGAAGAGGAACAAGACGGGTGCCGCAGGACGCGCAGGAGGCCCGGCCCGGATCGTTGTCCGTCCCGCACCAGGCGCAGCGGCTCCTGTCCACCCACCCTCCTCGATGCCCGAAGGATCGCGGGGTCGGCCGAACTCGGTCCGGCGCTGCTCCCGCTGTCAGTGGATATCGGCCGCGGTGAGCTGAGCTTGATAGGGCCCCCGGCCGGTCACGCACCACGCCCCGCACGTCGCCGCCAGGCGCAGGGCCTCGGGCACGGCGTACCCGGCGCCGAGGGCGAACGTGAGCCCGGCGGCGAAGCTGTCCCCTCCGCCGTAGGTGTCCACCAGCGGCCCGGGGAGCGGGACCGGATCGTACGTGCCCGAAGCGCCGTCGGCGGTCTCGAACGAGCCGCCCTTCATGCCGTCGGTTCGAACGAGCAGCCCCGGCCGATGAGACAGGAACGAGGGGTCGAGCCGCTCGGAGGGATCGCGTCCGCTGCCGACCAGGGCGTCGAGCGGCACGTCGGCGGCGGCCAGCAGCCCCATTACGCGACCGGTGGCCACCAGGACCCGTGCCCTTCGGGCCGCACGGACCGCCGCGACGTCCCCGGCGGTCAGGAACAGGGCGTCCACTGACGCCAACTCGTCCCACGGGAGGGGATCCTCGGCAAGGGGCTGCAGCCGCTCGCCGAGGGTGGTGATGGTGCGCTCGCCGGTTGCGTCGATGAACGTCACACCGCGGCGGGTGGGCTCCTTCCGCTTTGCGGCCTCGACCCGTGGACCGAGGGACTCGAGCTCTAGGTGGGCCCGCTCTCCGACGGGGTCCGTTCCCAGTGCGGTGAGGAACGTGCAGTCCCCGGACAGCTTGTGGAGCTGGACCGCGGCCACGGCGCCACCGCCCGCTGGCTCCTCCCACCACTCGGTGGCGTGGACGATCTCCCCGGCGTTCGGGACGTGATCCACCCGGCCGAACTCGATCCACTCCATGTGGCCGACCACCGCCGTTCGCACGGCAGGGAGTGTCGCATCTGGTACGAGTGGCCGGCGGTATCCTCGGATCATGCGCGAGGACGTGCGGCTCACGACGTTCAGCCATGGTGCCGGCTGCGCCTGCAAGCTCGGACCGGCCCATCTGGACGAGGTGCTTGGTCAGCTCGAGGCCCCGGCCATGCCTAGGGAGGTGCTCGTCTCCGCCGAGACCGGTGACGATGCCGCGGTGTACCTGCTGCCCGACGGTCGGGGGCTCGTGGCGACGGTCGATTTCTTCACCCCGATCGTGGACGATGCGTACGATTGGGGCCGCATCGCCGCAGCGAACGCCTTCAGCGACGTGTACGCGATGGGCGGATCTCCTGTCCTGGCCCTCAACCTGACGAGCTGGCCGGTGGACGACCTCCCCCTCGAGCTCTTGGCCCGGGTGATGCAGGGGGGACAGGACGTTGCGGAGCAGGCCGGGGTGGCCGTGGTGGGCGGCCACTCCATCACCGATCCCGAGCCCAAGTACGGCATGGTGGCCATGGGGTTCGTGCCCGTCGAGCGGATCGTCCGGAACTCGACGGCCCCACACGGAGCCGCCCTGTTCCTGACCAAGCCGCTCGGCCTGGGCATCATCACCACCGCGATCAAACGGCAGATGGCCACCGACCTCCAGGTCAAGGCCGCCGTCGAGGTCATGACCATGCTGAACGCCGACGCATCGGCGGCAATGGTGGAGGGCGACGCGCGCGCCGCCACCGACGTGACCGGGTTCGGCTTCCTCGGGCACCTCCACAGGATGCTGGCCGCCTCGGGCGTGGCCGCGTCGGTCTTCGCAGGCGCCGTCCCCGTCCTTCCCGAGGTCCTCGACCTGGCCGACGCGGACGTCGTGCCGAGCGGCACCAGGCGCAACCACGCCTACCTCCAGCCCTTCCTGGACTGGGGGGAGCTCACCGAGCCCGAGCAGCTGGTCCTGGCCGATGCCCAGACCTCCGGCGGCCTCCTGATCGCCGCCGCCGACCCCGAGGACATGCGGCTTCGCCTAGTGGGACGAGGGGTTCAGGCGGTGGAGATCGGCCTCACCGAGGAGGGTGAGCCCGGCCACATCACGGTCGAGGGAAGGCTCACGGCCGACTGAACCGCGATTCAGGGAATAGGGGCCCGCTGCTACAGTTATCGCTGTTGCAATGGTCGAGCTGGACACCCTCTTCGTCAAGGAGATCCTCGAACACGGGCTGCGGGAGCTCCCCAATGAGGCCTGCGGGCTGATCGCGGGGAGCGACGGAAGCGCCGTGAGGGTGTTCACCATGCGCAACATGGACGAGAGCGCCATGTCCTATCGGCTCGACCCCACCGAGCAGCTGCGGGTCACGAAGGAGATCGAGGAAACGGGCTCCGAGCTGTGGGGCATCTACCACACGCACACGCACACAGAGGCCTATCCCTCGGAGACCGATCGCGACCGAGCGCGTTGGGTGCAACCGTTCTACCCCGACGTGTATTACGTGCTGATGTCCCTGTCCGACCGGGACAACCCGGTGGTCCGGGCCTTCCGCATCACCGACGGCGAGGTCGCCGAGGAGGAGCTGTCGATCCGATGAGCCCGGGGTTCACCGAGGATCAGGTCCGCCGATACTCGCGCCACATCATCCTGCCCGGGATCGGGGGGGAGGGCCAGCGAAAGCTGCTCGATTCGAAGGTCCTGGTGATCGGGGCGGGCGGCCTCGGTTCTCCGGTGGCGATGTACCTGGCGGCCGCGGGGGTGGGAACGCTGGGGATCCTGGACTTCGACCGGGTGGACGAGTCCAACCTGCAGAGGCAGATCCTGCACTCGACCCCCGATGTGGGACGGCCGAAGGTGGCGAGCGCCGTGGACCGGCTCCAGGCCATCAACCCGACCATCGAGATCGTTCCGTACGACACCATCCTGTCCTCGTCCAACGCCTTCGAGATCCTGGAGCCATGGGACGTGGTGGTTGATGGGACCGACAACTTCCCCGTGCGCTACCTGGTGAACGACGCGACACAGATGCTGGGCAAGCCCCTCGTCTACGGGTCGATCTACCAGTGGGATGGACAGGCAACCGTGTTCATGCCGGGCCACGAGGCACCGTGTTACCGGTGCCTGTTCCCCCAGCCGCCACCGCCGGGCACTGTCCCTTCGTGCGCGGAGGGCGGCGTGTTCGGCGTGCTGCCCGGCATCGTCGGCAGCATCCAGGCCACGGAGGCAATCAAGCTGGTCACCGGCGTGGGCGAGCCGTTGATCGGCCGCCTCCTACTGTTCGATGCCCAGGCCATGGACTTCACCACAGTGCGCGTCCGGTGGGATGCCGATTGCCCGGTATGCGGTAAGGA
>DATDKZ010000014.1:0-5825 GCA_036519575.1 Actinomycetota bacterium
CCCTTCGCGCGGACGATCTCGAGCGCCTCATCCAGTGCAGCCCACGCCTCCTCGGCACGGGCCGTGCTCCCACTGACCTCAGCGGCCGCTACGAGCGCTCGCGTCAGGAGGTCCGGGTCCTCGGAGGTGCGTGCCAGCTCCACGGCCTCGGTTGCGAGCCGGCGCGCCTCCTCGACGGAACCGCCCCGCGCGGCCACCTTGGCGCGCACGGTGCGCCAGAGGGCTTGAGATGTGACGTCATCGTGCGCGGCGACCTCCGCGCTCTCGGCGGCGTACCGCTCTGCGTCCTCCAACCGGTCTTGGCGGTACACAGCGTCTGCGAGTAACGCCGCCACCGTCGAGATGTAGTTCTTTTCACCCATCCGCTGCAAAGCGCTGTGATCCTCGAGGAGTTCGCGTTCCGCTGCCGTCGGGTCGTCCGCCAGCAGTTCGATCGGACCGGAGTCGATCGAGGTCAGTGCCGCCAAGAACGTCCACCCGAACCGTTCGAGGAGCTCCCGGCTCTGCCTGTACAGCTCCCGGGCCTCGTCGAAGTGGCCGTCCATCGCCTCGAGCAACGCGAGCGCGCACATGATCAGTGCCTCTTCCTTCGCGTCGTTGTGCGCTTCCTCGAGGAGCGCTCGGCATCGCGGCAGCGCCTCGGCCACCGGCGTCGGCCCGTAGAGGAGGCATTGGGCAAGCATCCCGGTCATCCCGGCCGACAGCCGGCTGTTCCCGGAGCTTCGTGCGTACTCGGTCATCCGGGCGATCGCGCGCTCCGTCTCCGCGTATCGACCCGCCTGGAGGTGGAGTTGGGCGAGCACCCGCCACGCACGTGCGAGGCCGTCCTCGTCTCTCTGCGCCTCGAGGAGACTGATCGCAGTCTCGACGTCGCCGGCTGCCTCCCCCCACGAGACCCCTTCGGTCTCCACAGCGAGTCGCAGCAAGGAGATCTTCGCGGTGGCGGCGAGCGCGTCGTCGCCGATGCGCTCGGCCGTCGCGCCGGCCTCCTCCAACATCTCGTGTGCCTCAGGGAGCTTGCCCATCTCGAGCCGGCTCTCGCCTGCATCGAGGAGCAACGTCGCCCGTTCTCGACCGTCGGTGAGCAGCGCGGCGGCGCGCTGGAGCAGCGCCGCCGCGGCGGGCATGTCGGCGCGCGAGAGCGCGCGCCGACCGGCCGCACCTAGGTGCGCCGCGCCGCGCTCCCCCAGGCGGCGGAGCGACTCGAGGGAAGTGCCGATCTCGACCCGGATAAGGAAGGCCTGCTCGAGGTGGTAGCCGCGGATCTCCTCGAACTCCAACAGACGGTCCGGCGCGACCTCTTCGAGCCAATCGACGAAGGCCACGTGGAGGTCAGCGCGGGTGCGTTTGAGCATCGCCTCGTACGCCACGTCGCGCACCAGCACATGGTGGAATCGGTAGGTGGGCAAGCCGGCGAACACGTCGCCTGTCGACCGCACGAGCTCTTTCGCTTCGAGCGAATCCAGGCTGGAGGCAACGAGCGGCCGGACGGGCTCCGGAGAGAGCGCCTCGACACCACCGCGATAGAAGGACTGCCCCATCACGGCACCCCGTTCGATCACTGTCCGGTCCGTGGGACCGAGTCGATCGAGACGCGAGGCAAGCAGCGACGTGATCGTTGCCGGGACCTCGAGCTCGTCGAGCGGCTTCACTGCGACCCACCGGCCGTCATCCTGCCGGACCGCTTCGTCCTCGACGAGCATCGAGATCAGCTGCTCGAGGAACAGTGGGTTCCCTTCCGCCGCCGCGGTCAGCCAGCTGGCTACGGCGGGGTCGACGGCCCCGGCGCCGAGCAGACTCCCGAGCACGAGGTCGCTCTCATCCGAGGTCAGCGGCGGCAGATAGATCGTTTGCTCCCGGGGTCCGTCTGTCGGCCAATCCGGATGGTCGTCCAGCAGCTCTCTGCGCGTGCCGCATAGCAGCAGGAAAGGCGCCTCAACCGTCTCCACCAGATCCCTCGCGAGGTCGAGCAGCGTACGCTCGGCCCAGTGGATGTCGTCGAGCACCATGAGCACGGGACCGCCGGCTGCGAGCGTCTCGACGAGCCGCCGGACAGCCCACGCGATCTCCTCGGCGGGGAACGCGTCGTCGGTGAGGCCGATCGCCGATGCGACGCGCTGACCCGCATCGGGGATGTCGGTGAACAGTGCGCCGACCCGCTCGACCACCACCTCGGCGGGATCGTCTTGCTGGACGTGCGCCAACCCTCGGACGGCTTCGGCGATCGGCCAGTATGTGATGCCCTCGCCGTAGGGTAGGCAGCGACCCACCAACGAGGTCAGGTCGTGGCCGCGACCGTCGAGGAATCCGTGCAATAGTCGCGACTTGCCCGTCCCTGCCGGAGCCACCACCGTCACGAGCTGGGGACGAGCTGTCTCGCGAGCCACATCGAGGACCCCGGACAGCTCGGTCAGTTGCTCGGCACGCCCCACCAACGGCAGATCGACCCGCCGGACTCGGCCTTCGCCGGGGCCTGCGTGCAGGAGCTGGTACGCCGGCATGCGTTCCGATTTCCCCTTGAGCTCGAGCGGCTCGACGGGTTCGACCTTGACTGCATCGCGCACCAGCTCGTAGGTGGGCTTTCCGATCAGCACCTCGCTGGGAGGTGCTGCTTGCTCGAGCCGTGCGGCCACGTTCACGGTGTCGCCGGTCACCAGGCGCTGGCCCATGGTGATGTCGCCGGCGACGACCTCGCCGGTGTAGACGCCAGTGCGGTTCTCCAGACGGATCCCGTAGTCGGCTTGGAGTCGTTCATTGACGACCTCGAGGGTCTCGCGCATCTCGGCCGCGGCGCGCACCGCACGGAGCGCATCGTCCTCGTGGAGGCGAGGCAGCCCGAAGACCGCCATGATCGCGTCGCCGATATACTTCTCGATCGTGCCGCCGTGGTGGACCAGCACTGCGCTCATCGCCTCGAAATAGATCGCGAGGACTTCGCGGAGTGCCTCGCTATCCAGCGACTCTCCGAGGGACGTCGAACCCTTCAGGTCGCTGAAGACGACGGTGACGACGCGCCGGTTGTCTTGGGGTGGAGCCTCGGGTTGCAGCGCGGCGCCGCAATAGCCGCACAGGCGGAACCGATCGGGGTTTTCCTCACCGCACGATGGGCAGCGCAGCATGCGGCGAGTGTATGACGGTGGAACGGGCGCGCAGCGCCGAGCCCTCAGCCCGGCGCTGCGCCGACGTCTCTAGCCGCGACCTCTCGGATCGCCTGCGGGGGCGCTGTACTGGATCACCCAGTTGCCCCTAGGGTCGTGGGTCCGCGTTATCACGCACGGCGGCACGTTTCCGTTCGCGGAGCAGTCGGGAAGGATCGTCCCGGTCGCCGACTTCCCGAAGCAGATCTGGACCGATGCGAGCGTCCGCTTCTTGGGGATGGCCGACTTCGCGATCGTGAGCGTGACGATCGACCCCACGGACGTCGTGTTGACGCCGAACGTCACCTCGGAGCTGATCGGCACGTAGCTCCCGCAGGTCACGTCCTCGACCCCGATCGCCACCGAGAGCAGGGTGCCAGCCGGCGGTGCCCCGGCCGTCGTGACATCGATCGTCGTTGTGCCATCGCTCGCATGCCCAGTGCAGTTGCCCACGCCCGTGCACGGCTTACCGTCGTCGGTGATGTCGAAGGTCTGAGACTGCCCGTCCGTGTAACTGAGGGCAGCTGCATCCGCCACGATCGTGTAGCCGACCCCGGTCGTGTCGATGTGGATGCTCGGGAACGTGGCGGTGCCACCGCTCGTCGTATGCGTGAGCGTTCCCTTGAGGTCACGTGCACCCGCGGCGGCGGGGGGCAGCGTTGGGACGACCCCGTTCTTCAACGTCACGGACGTCTGCAACGAGGGAGCCGTGATCAGGTTGCCCCCCCCGTCGAGCAGCGCCACTTGGACGGGGTCTGCCGTTGGGACGAACGCCGACGTCGAGATCGTCTTCGTCTTCACCGCGGATGTCGGCTGTCCCGAGAACGCCGAGGTGAAGTCGGTGCTGCAGTGGTTCTGGATCGTCGTCGTGAGCTGGCTCGCCGGGTCGAGGGCGAAGTCGTTCCCCGGGAGCCCGCTGAAGTCGTTCGACTGCTTCGCTCGGATCGTCCAGGAGTTCGGGTTGGTGTAGTCGCACGGCACCAGGAGGGTGACGATCACCCGTTGGGTGTTCGTGGACTGGAGCTGGAGGTTCCGCAGCTCGATCACGCTGCCGCCTGACCCCGGCGGGTTGATCGTCGCCCCGGCGGGGGTCGGTCCCGAGAACGCCGCGCTATTGAACAGGAAGCCGGCCGGGATCGTGAGGTTGGCGGATCCCAACTGCTGCGGGACGGCTTCGTTCTTGATGTCGACCGTGAATCCGACGGTCGACCCGGCGTCGACCGTCGCCGGAGCGACGATGGTCAGCTGGACCTTCGGCGTTGTGTCCGCGAACGCGATGTTCGGGATCGATACCAGCAACGACAGCAGTACGGTGCCAGCAAACGCGAGCAAAACCCGGTTGCGGTGTAGCGACGCTCCAACCACGATGACTCCCTCCCCATAGATACCCCAGCCGGCCACGCCCGACGGGGCTGGTGTGGCCGACCGCTCAGGCTGTCATCCGGGACCCCCGCTGGTCAAGGCCCTGTAGGGCCATTTCCCCACCCGGCTCGGTTTCTCAGAGGACGGGCAGGTACCGCTCCAGCTCGTAGGGGGTCACGTAGGACTTGTAGGCGTCCCACTCCTCCCGCTTGTTGCGGATCAGGAACTCGTGGACGTGGTCCCCGAGCACATCCCGAAGGACCTCGGAGCGCTCGGCCAGGGCGATCGCGTCGGGCAGATCCTCGGGGAGGGAGGCGATCCCGGCCGTTTCCCGCTCCGCGGCGGTCATCTCGTAGATGTTGTTCGAGGCCTCCGGCGGGAGCTCGATCTCGGCCTCGACCCCGGCGAGCCCGGCCGCCAGCATCGCGGCGAAGGCCAGGTAGGGGTTGCAGGCCGGATCGGGCGATCGGTACTCGATCCTCGTCGCCTCCTCCTTGCCGGGCTTGGACTGGGGGACCCGGACGAGGGCGCTCCGGTTGCGCCGAGCCCAGCACACGTACACCGGCGCCTCGAACCCGGGCACGAGCCGCTTGTACGAGTTGACCCATTGGTTCGTGACGAGGGTGATCTCGGGCGCGTGCTGCAGCAGCCCCCCGATGTAGTGCTTCGCGGTCTTCGAAAGGTGGTATTCGTCGGTGTCGTCGAAGAACGCGTTGCGGTCGCCTTCGAACAGCGACTGATGCGTGTGCATCCCGCTCCCGTTGACGCCCGCGACCGGTTTCGGCATGAAGGTCGCGTAGATCCCGAACTCCTCGGCGACCTCCTTCACGGTGATCCGATAGGTCATCACGTTGTCGGCCATCGTGAGCGCGTCCGCGTAGCGCAGGTCGATCTCGTGCTGGGAGGGGGCGACCTCGTGATGGACGTACTCGACCGGGATCCCCATCGACTCGAGGTAAACGACCGTGCGCTTGCGGTAGTCCGTGGCGACGTCCAGGGGCGTCTCGTCGAAGTACCCCCCCTTGTCGAGGAACGTGGGATCGTCCTCGGCCTTGAAGTAGAAGTACTCGAGCTCCGGTCCGACGTAGAAGGTGAACCCCAGGTCGGCCGCCCTCTGGAGCTGTCGCTTGAGGACGCCGCGGGGGTCCCCGTCGAACGGCGAGCCATCCGGCTGGTAGACGTCGCAGAACATCCGCGCCACCGGCTGTTCGGTCGTCCACGGGATCAGCTGGAAGGTGGCGGCGTCGGGGACCGCGATCATGTCGGATTCCTGGATGCGGCTGAAGCCCTCGATCGAGGATCCATCGAACCCCATCCCGTCGGCGA
>DATDKZ010000015.1:0-5579 GCA_036519575.1 Actinomycetota bacterium
CTGGTCGACTGGGACCCCGAGGGCGAGGTGAAGGCGGTCGCGGCGGCGTTGTACGCGGTCAGCGACCTTCCCGACGACCAGCTGCTGGAGATCGCCCGGAGGATGTCGCCGGCCGAGAGGGAGGCCGCGTTGGCCGCCTACGTCGGCGAGCGCAGTAACCGGCGGCACAAGCCCGGACGCGCGTTCGAGCGCACCCAGTACCGGTTCGACGTGCTGTGCGACTACGGGGCGTTCCGCGACCTCCAGCGCCATCGGCTGCTGACGCTGGAATGGCAACGACTGACCACGCGGCACGGGTACGAGCTGCCCCCAGAGATCGAGGAGGCCGGGTTCGCAGAGGAATGGCGCTCGGTCATGGAACGCTCACACGAGGTCAACGAGGCGTTGCTCGCCGAGGGCCTCGACGACGCCGCCCAATACGCGGTGGCCATGGCCTACCGCATCCGGTTCGTCATGCAGATGAACGCCCGAGAGGCCATGCACGTGATCGAGCTTCGGTCCACGCCACAGGGACATCCGGTGTATCGGCGGGTCGTGCAGCAGATGCACCGGCTGATCGACGAGAAGGCGGGCCACCACGCCATCGCCATGGCCATGCGGTACGCGGACCACTCGAACGTCGAGCTCGAACGCCTCGAGGCCGAGCGCCGCACAGAGGCCAAGCGCGCATCGAGCGACGGTCGCGGCTGACCCGTCCATCGAGTACCCTGACGGCCCCATGGACCGTCAAGCGACGTTCCTGCTGGCCCTGGGCCTGCTGATCGCCGCCGCGGCGTTCGTCTCCGCGAGCGGTTGGATCCTGTTGGTCTGGGACCGGCGGGCGGAACGACCCCACGGGACGGTCGCTGGAACTCCCGACGCGATCACCTCGCCCGCAACCCACGCGCACCACGAGGTCCACGAGGAGCGGTAGGTGCTCGAGCTCCTCGACCTCCGGGACCGGAGGGAGCGGCTCGAGCCCAGAAGCCTCGAGATCGATCCCACCGTAGCCGACGCAGTACGTGGCATCATCGAACGCGTCCGCGCCGAGGGCGACGAGGCCCTGTTCGACCTGACGCTGAAGTTCGACGGCGCGGACCTCCGAGAGGCCGGCCTCACCGTCTCGCCCCAGGAGTTTCAGCGAGCCGAGGAAACCGTCCCGTCGGAGCTCAAGGCAGCGCTCGACGCCTTGGTCGATCGTCTCACCGACCTCCACCGCCGACAGCTCCCGATGGAGTGGTGGGACGAACGCGACGGCGTTCGGTTCGGCGAGATCGTGCGTCCCCTCGCACGGGCCGGTTGCTACGTGCCGGGTGGACGGGCCGAGTATCCCTCCTCGGTGGCCATGACCGTCGTCCCGGCGGTCGTCGCGGGCGTCGAGGGGGTGGTGGTATGCACGCCGCCCTCCCCGGACGGCTCGATCCACCCCGCGGTGCTGTACGCGGCGGCCCGGGCCGGGGCGACCGCGGTGACGAAGGTCGGCGGGGCCCAGGCCGTGGCGGCCCTGGCGTTCGGCACCTCGTCGATCCAGGCCGTCGACCGGATCGTCGGGCCGGGCAACGTGTACGTGACCGAGGCCAAACGGCAGGTCGCCGGATTCGTCGGCATCGACGGGCTCGCCGGTCCCACGGAGCTCGCCGTCGTGGCCGATGCGTCGGCCGACCCCACCTGGATCGCCACCGACCTGGTGGCCCAGGCCGAGCACGATCCCGAGGCACTCGCCGTCCTGGTCACCTTCGATGGGAACGTCGCTGATCGGGTGGGGCAGGCCCTCGAGGCCGAGGTGGCCAGGGCCGGCCGGGGCGACGTGGTGAAGGCCGCGCTCGCGCACGCGCACACGGTGTTGGTCGCCGATGACGACCAGGCCGTCGAGGTCCTCGATCGCCTGGCCCCCGAGCACCTCCACGTCGTGGTGGGCGATGCCCCCGCGTTCGCTCGGCGCATCAGGAACGCCGGCGCCATCTTCGTCGGGGGGTTCACCCCGGTTCCGTTCGGCGACTACGGCGTTGCTTCGAACCACGTCCTTCCGACGGCGGGCACCGCGCGGTTCTCCTCGGGCCTCCGGGCCGCCGACTTCGTGAAGGTCTCATCGGTGGTGGAGGTCTCCGACGGGGCCGCCGCCCGCTTGGCGCCGGATGTGGCCAGGATCGCGCTCGCCGAAGGGCTTCCGGGCCACGCGCGGGCCGTGCAGATCCGGGCCGAGGGGCGAAGGCCGACGTGACGCCGGCGGTTCCCCGCAGCGGTCTTCGAGACCTCGAGCCGTACCAGGCGCCCCAGCTGGAGGTGGCGGCCCGGCTCAATACCAACGAGTGCCCGTATCCCCTCCCGGAAAGCTTCCGAGACGAGCTGGCCGACGCCGTGCGTCGGCTCGAGCTGCACCGGTATCCGGATCGGGAGGCGCAGGAGCTCCGCGAGGCGCTGGCCAAGCACGCCGGCCACCACATCGAGGGAACATGGGCGGCGAACGGATCGAACGAGGTGATCGAGCAGCTCCTACTGGCCTACGGCGGGCCCGGCCGGCGGGTCGTGGTGTTCCAGCCGACGTATCTCCTCCACGAGCGGCTGGCTTGGGTGACCCACGGCGACCTCGTCGCACTGTCCGTCGTCGAGCCGTGGGTCATCTCGACGCGCGACGTCGGCCGAGCCCTCGCCGCGCAGCCTTCGGTTGTCTTCGTCTGCTCGCCGAACAACCCCACGGGGAACGCACAGTCGGTCGAGGTCGTGGAGGAGCTCGCGGCCGGCGGGGACTGGCTCGTCGTGGTGGACGAGGCCTACATCGAGTTCGGCGGGCGCTCGGCCGCGGGGCTCGTGGCCGGGTACCCGAACGTAGCCGTGGTACGCACCTTCTCCAAAGCCTTCGCCTTGGCCGGAGCCCGGATCGGCTACTGCCTGGCGTCCCCCGAGGTGGTCGACGACCTTCGGAGGGTGCGGCTCCCCTACCACCTGTCGGCGTTGACCCAGGTGGCGGGGCTGATCGCCCTGCGCCACAAGCAGGACGCCCTCGCCATCCTCGACGCGGTCCGGCAGGAGCGCGACCGGATCCTGGCCGAGCTCCCCCCGCTCGAGGTCCGGACCTTCCCGTCCGATGCCAACTTCGTGCTGTTTCGGCCGCCGAGACCGGCCCAGGAGGTGTGGCGGGGGTTGCTCGACCGGGAGGTCCTCGTCCGCGACGTGACGTCCGTGGTTCCCGGCTGTCTGCGGGTCACCGCCGGCACGCCCGAGGAGGTCGGGCGGTTCCTGTCGGCCCTGAAGGAGGTCCTTGGATGAGGCCGCGCGAGGCCATCGTCGAGCGGAGCACCAGGGAGACCACCGTTCGCGTGGAGCTTCGCCTCGACGGGTCCGGCGCGGCCGCCGCCGACACCGGCCTCCCGTTCTTCGACCACATGCTGGAGCAGCTCGGGACCCACGCGGGATTCGACCTTTCGGTCACGGCCAAGGGCGACCTCGAGGTGGACGGCCACCACACGGTGGAGGACGTGGGGCTGGCACTGGGCCAGGCGCTCGCCGAGGCTCTGGGCGACAAGGGTGGCATCCGCCGGTTCGCCTCGATCACCGTGCCGCTGGACGAGGCCGGCGTCGAGGTTGCGCTCGACCTCTCCGGCCGGCCGTTCGTCCTGCACGACGTCGACGTCCCCGCGGAGACCATCGGGACCTACGACTCGGGGCTCACGGAGGACTTCATCCGGGCCTTCGCCGCCGCGGCGCAGATGACGCTGCACGTTCGGCTGGTGCGAGGGCGATCCCCCCACCACGTTGTCGAGGCCGAGTTCAAGGCCCTGGCTCGGGCGCTCGGGGACGCGTGCTCCTCGACCGGGCTCGGCGGAACGCCCTCCACGAAGGGGACCCTGTGACCATCGCGATCCTGGACTACGGGATGGGGAACCTGCGTTCGGTGGCTCGGGCCATCGAACGGGTGGGAGGCGTGCCGGAGATCGTCGACCAGGCCGGCGCCGCGCTCGCCGCCGACGCCCTCGTCGTCCCCGGCGTCGGCCACTTCGGGGCGTGCATGCGCAACCTGATGGACCGCGGGCTCGACGGCGCCATCCGGGACTTCGCGGCCACCGGACGGCAGCTGTTCGGCGTGTGCGTGGGGATGCAGATCCTGTTCAAACGAAGCGAGGAGGACGCCCAGGAGGGCCTGGGGATCGTCCCCGGACAGGCCAGGAAGTTGCCGCCGATCGTGAAGGTTCCGCACATGGGATGGAACACGGTGGACTGGGTCTCGGAGCACCCGTACGTGCGAAACCTCCCCAGCCGCACCAGCTTCTACTTCGTCCACTCCTATGCGGCCGACGTCGTTGCCGGCGTGACCGTGGGGACGGCGCAGCACGGCCGGCCGTTCTCCGCGGCGATCGCGCGCGAGAACGTGTTCGCCACTCAGTTCCACCCGGAGAAGTCGAGCGACGCGGGCCTCGCGATCTATGAGGCCTTCGTGAAGGAGGCGGCGACGTGATCGTCATCCCGGCGATCGACCTCCGCGGGGGCCGATGCGTGCGGCTGTTCCGGGGCGACCCGACGGCCGAGACGGTGTACGACCACGACCCCGTGGAGGTGGCCAAGCGATTCGAGGCCGACGGTGCTCGCCGGTTGCACGTCGTCGACCTTGACGCGGCGCTGGGGACGGGGTCGAACGCCGAGGTGATCCTGGCCATCTGCCGGAACGTCGCCGTGCCCGTGCAGCTCGGCGGGGGGTTGCGAACGATCGACGCGGTGGAGCGAGCCCTGGAAGCGGGGGCGGCCCGGGCCATCCTGGGAACGTCCGCTGCCCTCAATCCCGGGTTCCTCGCCGAGGCCGTCGAACAGTTCCACGACCAGGTCGTGGTGGCCATCGACGTACAGGAGGGGCACGTGATGGTCGAGGCGTGGCGGAAGCAGGGACCTCGATTGGAGGAGGCCGTCTCCTCGCTCCAGGACGCCGGCGCGCCGCGGTTCCTGGTCACGTCCATCCAGAAGGACGGGACGATGGACGGGCCCGATCTGGCGCTGTACGAGCGAGTGTTGGACCTGACCGAGCTGCCGGTGATCGCGAGCGGCGGCGTGCGCAAGGCCGATGACGTGTGGGCGCTTCGGGATCTCGGCGTCGAGGCGGCCGTGGTGGGCAAGGCCCTCTACTCCGAGACGTTGCAGCTTGGCGAGGTGGTCCGGGGATGACCCTGGCCAAGCGGATCATCCCCTGTCTCGACGTCGATGCCGGCCGGGTGGTGAAGGGCGTTCGGTTCGAGGACCTCCGTGACGCGGGTGACCCCGTGGAGCTGGCGGCGCGGTACGACGCGGAGGGCGGCGACGAGCTCGTGTTCCTCGACATCACGGCCACGGTCGAGGGCCGGCGCGCTACCTTCGACGTGATCACGAGGACCGCCGAGCAGGTGTTCATCCCGCTCACCGTGGGGGGAGGCGTGCGGAACGAGGATGACGTTCGGGCATTGCTCCGGGCCGGCGCTGACAAGGTCTCGCTGAACACCGCCGCCGTTCGTGACCCGGCTGTCCTGTCACGGTGCGCGGACCGGTTCGGGACGCAGTGCATGGTCGTGGCCATCGATGCGAAACGGCGGAACGGCGATGGGTGGAGTGTCGTGGTCGAGGCGGGCCGGGCGCCGACC
>DATDKZ010000016.1:0-2742 GCA_036519575.1 Actinomycetota bacterium
CACGGGCAGTGTCTTCGTTGCTACGGCACGTACTTCGCCTCGATGACGCCGTCCGGAAAAGCCCGAGTGGACTTCAGGGTGAGCGACAGCGGCTCGGTGCCGGGGGGCGCGAGCGGCACGCCGCCGCCCTGGATGAGTGGAAGGATGAGCAGCCCGACCTCTGCAAGCGCGCCGATCTCGCGGAAGGCCTGGATCGTGCTCGGCCCTCCGACGAGGTGGACGTCGCCGGTGACACCTGAAGCCTCCATCAGCTGCATCAGGTTGTTGGCGGTTGGTGCCGTCGTCACATCGTCGGGTGTCCCCTCAGGCAGCGGGTTCGAAGTCAGGACGAACACCGGCTGCGTCCACGGCCACTCCGCCGCGCTGAGCGCCGGAAGGAACGTGGTGCGGCCCATGACGACCGCTTCGCAGCTCGCGAGGAAATCCGGCAATCCATAGGCACCGGCACCGGGGAATCCCGGCAGCAGAAGCTGTACGGGCCGACCGTCCGGGGTGGAGACGTAGCCGTCGAGGGTGACGAACGTATAGGTGCGCATGCGCATCGGGATGTCCTTTCGGCTGACGGCCACTGCTCGGCGCGCTGAGGCGCTGCCGTCGGTGAGGTCCGCGAAGTCCTTCCTCCCATTACGACGGCCACAGTACCGAGAACTCATCGCCCTTCCCGGTCGGGCGGAGGATGGCCGCCATCTCGAATACGACTCTCCTTCGCCGAGCTGCTGATCGACTGCGAGGAGGACCGGACGCTCCGAGCGGTGCTCGTTGGGATGCTGCGGGAGGCGGACGCCCGACCAACTAGCCACCTGAGCCGGCGAAGACGAGGAAGAACAGTCGGCGATTCGCGTCGACGAAGCGATTGACGACGATCCAGACGAATGCTGTACGCGCGCTCATTTGTCACGTTCGACAGACGTAACCGAAAGGCTTGGGGGGCACCCATGGGTGCCCCCCAACCTATGCACCCTTCTCTTCTAGCAGCTGAATCCCGAGCTCGGGACCGGACCATTCGACGTAGGCGGTGAGAAGGTGCAGCTCACCGTCACGACGACCGAGCCCTGCTGAGCCAGCTGGATCGTCGCCGAGGTGAACGCCACGTCGGTGATGGTCTCTGTCCACCTACTGTTCGGGCAGCCTGGCGCGCCTGGGATCGGACTTACCGGCGCGGAGGTCATCGTCGTCAGCGTGACGTTCCCGTTCTTGATGTCGCTCGCGGGAACCGCAGTCACCCCCGTCAGTGTGACCGACGCCGGGTTCTGCCCAGGCGGCTGGGTCGCGCCCGCCGGGTTCGTGCAGATCGCCGTGGGATTCCCTGTCGCCGTCAGCGTCTGCGTCGTATCGAAGTTCCCGAGCCCGGCGTAGGTCACCGTGGCCGTCAGCGTGGACCCGTTGTCCGTGAACGACGGGCCCGACTTGACGTGCGGGCTGGCCGCGGTGGCCGCGGTCGATCCGACGACGAGGGTGGCGAGGGCAACGACCGCTACGACTGCGGCCTTAGAGGATGTCCTCATGCGCTTCCTCCTTCTTCCTGGATCCGCCCGCTCCCCGGCGCCCCTTCCAACCCCACCTCCTGATCGCTCGCGTCCGTCGAGAAGCGGCTTGACCTCCAGTTTGAGCCGCTGCGCGATCTCCTCGCACCAGCATCAAGACGCACCTTCGCGCCCCTTCGATGGCTCGGGCGACACCAACGGATGCACAAAAGGACCTATCGGGGGACCTGATGCTGCCCCTTTGGGCGCCCGGATGGGCCTCAGAGGAGCCCTAGACGGATGGCCTCAGCGACGGCCTGTGCCCGCGTGCTCACTCCCAAGGTCAGCTGGATGTCGTGGACCAGCGTCTTGACGGTCCGCTCCGCGAGTTGGAGGTCCGTGGCGATCGTCCGCGTATCGGCGCCCCCGGCCAGGAGCTTCAGAATCTCAATCCTGCGGGGATCCATGACACCACCGTTCAGCCGGCTCAGGCTCGGCGACTCGACCTGGAGGCCGGCTGCAGCGGCGCGAACGCTCGCCACGAGCTTCTCGGCGCTCAGGCCCTGGTGTGGCAGCGTCGCCTTTACGTTCAGCGACGAGTGACAGCTCTCCGCGCCTTGGAGTTCGGTGACGGCCAGGCAGACGATCGGGCACGACAACCGCACCTCATCGAGCAACCTCGAACACACGACCGCCACGTCGAGGCTGTCTTCCGCGTCGGCCGCTTCCGGGGAATTCTCTCGATCACCTCCGAGGTCGATGCATACACAGCCGTCTTCGTTGAGGATCGCCATCACACCGCGGCCGTAAACCTCGTCTTCCTCGAGGACCCCCACGCGAAGAAGTTCTTCCATCTCGCATCCTCCGTTGCAATGGATAGCGGCGCATACGCTAGCCCCCGTAGGGCGATCGTATGATGTGATTCTTGTCACATATCAAGAACGCAGTCGGTGCACGCGCAGCCGGGCTTGCAGCCGTCCAAGTCATCCTGATCGACTGCGAGGAGGACCGTGTGCTCCGGCGGTGCTGGTCGGGATGTTGCGGGGAGGCCGATCGCTAGCCCGAGACACCTCGACCGCTGAACAGGCTCATTGGTCTACCGCCTGAGAAGTGCGCTGAACGTCCCGTTTCCTGACGCCAGGCCATCGTCCTCCAACATCGCATCTTCGACAGCGTCCGCGGACAGCCCGAAAAGGGACTCGCAGCACTCGTCGAGATCGATCGTCTTGCGGTCGAGAAACGCCTCGGTGGTCTTCCACGCCTTTTCCTGAAGCACTCT
>DATDKZ010000017.1:0-2113 GCA_036519575.1 Actinomycetota bacterium
TGTATTTGTTGCCCGGGTCCCAGACGGGGTCCTTCACCAGGGGACCGGCGTACTGGTTGAAGTTCGTCATCTTGCGGTGGTCGAGCGGGATCAGCCAGCCGGCCTCGAAGAGGTAGGACAGGGGCGGCGAGTTGTTGGTCATCACGATGATGTCGTAGCCCGTGGCCTGGCCGCCCTGCAGGCTCGGCGAGATCCGCGCGTAGAACGCGTTGTTGTCCTGGATGACCTCGCGGTAGTCGACCTGGATGCCGGTCGTGTCCTGGAACTTCTCGATGGACGGGTGCTTCCCCTTCGCCACGTCGATGTAGTAGGGCCAGTTGGCGAACTCGAGCTTGTGGTTGAGCTTCTGCTTGTCCCACCACGCGGGGGTCCCGATGCCGGCGTTGGGGAGCTGGTTCCCGCTCGCGCCGCCCCCGGATGGGAGGGTGCCCTTGGTCCCGCAGGCGGCCAGGAAGGCGGCCAAGCCGAAGCTGCCGGCGCCAACCCCCGCGTATCGAAGCATCTGGCGACGCGAGAAGCGGCTCTGCGTCAGCCCTCTCCACAGCGTGGGGTCGATCGACGGCCCCTGGTCGTTCGTCATGTCTCCTCCTCCCAGTCCGCGAGCGGCTCGGACGGTGCCACGACGAACGTGTGCTCGGGGCGCCACACCAGCCGGACGCGGTCTCCTTGCCGCGGTGGGTTCTCGTTGCCGAGGTTCTGCTCGAACGCGGTCATCGTCCGGCCGGTCGGCAGATCGATCGTGTACTGATGGCTCACGCCGATGAACGTCGCCACGCGGAGCGTTCCCGCAATCGCGTTCCAGCCGCTCTCCGGCTCGCCCTGGTCCTGCTGGACCCGGATCTTCTCGGGCCGCACGCCGGCCTTGACCATGCGATCCGTCCCAGGTACGCGCTCCACCGGAACCTGGATCGAGTTGCCCCCCTCGAGCAACAGGGTCGCCATATCTCCGGCCCGATCCTTGACCTCGCCGTCGATGAGGTTCGATGCCCCCAGGAAGCCGGCGACGAACTCGGTCTGTGGGTCCTCGTAGACCTCCACCGGGTGACCGATCTGCTCGATCCTGCCGTGGCGCATGACCGCCAGGCGATCGGACATGGTCATGGCCTCTTCCTGGTCGTGCGTCACGTAGATGAACGTGATCCGGACCTCAGACTGGATCCGCTTGAGCTCGAGCTGCATCTGCTTGCGGAGCTTCAGGTCCAGGGCGCCGAGGGGCTCGTCCAGCAGCAGCACCTGCGGCTGGTTCACCAGCGCCCGGGCCAGGGCCACCCGCTGCTGCTGGCCGCCCGATAGCTGCGACGTCTTGCGCTTCTCGAAGCCCGGCAGGTCCACGAGATGGAGCGTCCCGATGACCCGGTCGCGGATGGCGCTCTTGTCCACCTTCCTGCGGCGGAGGCCGAAGGCGACGTTCTCGTACACGTCCAGGTGCGGGAACAGGGCATAGGACTGGAACACGGTGTTCACGTCCCGCTTGTACGGGGGCAGGCCGGTCACGTCCTGGCCGTTCAGGTACACGATCCCCGCCGACGGCTCCTCGAAGCCACCGATCATGCGGAGCGTCGTGGTCTTGCCGCAGCCGGACGGTCCGAGCATGCTGAAGAACTCGCCGTGCTGGATGTCGAGCTCCAGGTCGTCCACGGCCTTCAACTCATTGAACTGCTTGGTTACGCGCTCGAGCCGAACGTCGACGTCCCCAGCGTCCATCTCCCGCTCCCCTCGCAACCCCTGTCCCACGTATCCGGATTCTGCCACGTTCGGCCCAATTCGGCGGAGTCGTGTGGCGGACCGTACCGGCTCGGGGAACGCGGGGGGGACTACCTTGTGGGCACAAGGCCCCATGGGCCTTTGTACACCGCGGCCACCGGAGGAGGCCGCTTCGGCCCAACAGACTGGGGCCCACGCCCGTGCGAACCCGACCGAGAGCCTTCTGGACCTCCCCAGACGTTCGTTCCTTTTGGCCGGTGGCGGTGCTGGCCGCCTACGACTCCATCGGGTTCGAGGTGGTGGGACCCGTCCTGCCGGCGATCAGGGAGCGGGCCGGCGCCACGCCCCTCGAGGCCTCCCTGATCTTCGGGGTGTTCTCGCTTGGCATGCTGGCCGGGTTTGCCGCGGG
>DATDKZ010000018.1:0-11262 GCA_036519575.1 Actinomycetota bacterium
CAGACCGGCTCGAGGCCCGGGGTCGCGAGGTCGAGGTCATGCTGGGCTACTCCGACTCGGCGAAGGAGGCCGGGTTCCTGGCGGCGAACGTCGCGCTCCACCGGGCGCAGGCCGACCTCGCCGCGTGGGCTGGCACAAACGACGTACGGCTCACGCTGTTCCACGGACGGGGAGGCGCAGCCGGTCGGGGCGGCGGGCCAACGAACCGGGCCATCCTCAGCCAGGCGGCCGGCTCCGTGGCCGGCCGGTTCAAGGTGACCGAGCAGGGCGAGATGGTCTTCGCCCGCTACGGCGATATCGAGATCGCGCTCCGGCACCTCGAGCAGGTCACGAGCGCGGTCCTGCTTGCGTCCACCCCAGAAGGGGAGAGGGCGGCGATGGCGGGGGAGGAGCGGTTCGCCGCGCCGATGGACCGTATGGCGGCGGCGTCCGAGCGCGCGTACCGGGAACTGGTCGAGCGACCGGGCTTCGTCCGGTTCTTCGAGCGAGTGACGCCGATCGTGGAGATCGAGGGCCTCAAGGTCGGGTCCCGGCCCGCCCGGCGCGGCGAGCGCCGGGACGTCGAGTCGCTGCGGGCCATCCCGTGGGTGTTCGCCTGGACCCAGAGCCGGGTGAACCTCCCGGGCTGGTTCGGACTCGGGTCAGGGCTGGCGACGATCGCCGAGGAGTCGGGTGGCATCGGCACGCTCCGAGAAATGCATCAGGGATGGCCGTTCTTCCGTTCGCTGATCGAGAACGCCGAGCTCAGCCTGGTGATCGCCGACATGCCGATCGCGGCGCTCTACATGGAGCTCGGCGAGGATCCAGAGATCGCGGGCCGCATCTTCGATGAGCATCA
Organism: Actinomycetota bacterium; assembly: GCA_036519575.1. Classification (GTDB taxonomy): domain Bacteria; phylum Actinomycetota; class UBA4738; order UBA4738; family HRBIN12; genus AC-69. The sequence continues at coordinate 839 of DATDKZ010000018.1, forward strand.
GCGGACGGTCGAGCTGATCCTCACGGTGAATGGGAACGATCGGCTGCTGGCGGAGCGGCCGATGCTTCGGCGGGCCGTTGAGCTTCGGAATCCCTACGTCGACGCGCTTTCGTTCATCCAGGTTCGCCACCTCGCGGACCTGCGGAAGGGCGACCTGGAGCCCGAAGAGGCCGCCCGGATCGGCCGAAACGTCCTGGTCACGGTCAACGGGATCGCCGCCGGCCTCCAGACAACGGGGTGAGCAGCAGTGGGTCAGTTCGGCATTCGGGCGTGATCCGGACTTACTCAGGCTGCATGAGTTCAAGCCGGTTACCAAACGGGTCGGACGTGTAGAAGCGTCTGTACCCGGGAATCCGCCGGTCGACAATGGCCGGGAACGCAGCTCCGGCCAATGCAGCCCTGAGCCCTTCGAGGTCGTCAGTGATGAGCGCAACGTGACGCCTTGACTCGTGCACGACGTCCTCAACTCCGCAGTGGAGTTGCTGCTCGCCACAGGCGAACCATACGCCGCCCCGGTCGGACAACGAGTCCGGCTTCGGCACCTCGCCCATGCCAAGGATCGACCCATAAAAGAAACGCGCATGGTCCTCGCCCCCGGCAGTGATTGAGACCTGAACGTGCGCGATGCCCACTATCGGCATGTGCTGATGTTACCCGAGGGGTGTGAAGAACCTCCTGAACCCACCCGTTGCTGGGTGAGCGGTCGGTCTTCTCGAAAGACCCCTCGTGGGAGGATCGGCGGATGAAGGGAAGACGGATCCGAATAGCTGCGGCCGTGGCGCTCGCATCGGGGACCGCGGTCGCCCTGCTCATTCCGGATGCGCTGCCGAGCCGTTCGGTGATGTACGGCCCCGGTATCCCCAGCGCCACGCACCATCGCCTCGGCCTCCGGCTGGCAGTCTTCGGGGTGGCGCTGCTCATCTCGGCGCTCTTGTTGGCCGCAAGCCGCATGACCGAGAATCGACGCGCGGCAGCTGAATAATCGGAGCCTCGTCGACGTTACGAAGGCGTGGACGATGGACGCGGGGTTGCTCGTTTCCCTGCGCGACACGGAAGGAGTGGCGGACATGAAGGCATTCGCCATCGACGAGTTTGGACAGCCCGGCTCGCTCCATGATGTTCCCGTTCCGGAGCCGGCCGAGGGACAGGTACGGGTCCGAGTGGCCGCGGCCGGACTGAACCCGTTCGACAACGCGGTGGTTCTGGGCTACATGAAGGATCGGATGAAGCACAGCTTCCCCCTCGTCCCCGGTATGGACGGCTCGGGGACCGTCGACGCTGTCGGTTCAGGCGTGAGCGCCTGGTCGGTCGGGGACGAGGTGTTCGGCTCCGTGGGTAAGGGCCATCTCGGCGAGGGCACCCTGGCGGAGCTCGTCAACATGTCGGTCGGGACGATCGCACGCAAGCCTTCGATGATCGAGCACGCCACCGCCGCGGCGATCCCTACGGCCGGCGTCACGGCCCTGAACGTGGCCGACGCCCTCGCCCTCGGCGAAGGGAAGACAGTCGTCGCGGTCGGCGCGACCGGCGGGGTCGGAAGCTATCTCGTGCAGCTTGCCGCCAGACGAGGGGCTCGCGTCGTGGCTGTCTGCCGTGGCGAGAACGCCGACTACGCGCGGCGCCTCGGTGCGGCGGACGTCGTCGACTACATGGGCGGGGATGCTGCGGAGGCCGTTCGGTCCGCGTTTCCGGACGGGATCGACGCCATTGCCGATATGCACGGCGACAAGGAAGGCGTGGCCCGTCTAGCCGAACAGGTTCGGTCGGGCGGTCACGTGGCCTCCATCGTTGGGGCCGTCGATGCGGAGTCGCTCGGGGACCGAGGGATCCAGGCCACGAACGTCATGGGCCGAGTCACGACGGGATCGCTCGAGGCGCTGTTGAGCATGTTGGTTGCGCGCGAGATCGCTGCTCCGGAGATCCGCTCGTTCTCGCTGGCGGAAGCCGGTGATGCGCTTGCCGCCGTGGCGACGCACCACGTTCGAGGGAAGATCGTGGTCACGATGTCCTGAGACCACTGCAACTCGGTGGTCGGCCACGCCGGTTGGCCCTACCATCGACCCGTGAAGATGCCGAAGATCGGCGAGGAGACCCGGGCACACTTCGATCGGGTGGCAGAGAGCTTCGTCGAGCGAGGGGCGAAGCGGTCCCAGATGTTCGGCATGCCCGTGCTGAAGATCAGGGACAAGGTGTTCGCCGGTACGTACGGGGACGCCATGACCTTCAAGCTGGCCCCCGACGAGGTCGCCGCAGCGTTGAAGCTCAAAGGAGTCGAGCCGTTCGAGCCGATGCCCGGACGAGCCATGAAGGGGTGGGTGATGGTGCCGCTCGAGCACTCGAAGCGGTGGCCAACCCTCGCCGAGCAGGCCTGGACGTTCTTGTCATGACCAGAACCGTGTCGTCCCTGATCGGCGGGCGCGGCGCTCAGGGGTCGCCCGGCGGCCTGCTGTCCGTGCCGAACCCCGCGCATCTCGACGAGGTGGTTGCGGAGGCGTCCCTGGCCAACGCTCCAACGTTCGTCGAGACCTGTCGCACCGCACGTCGCGCGCAGGACGTGTGGGCGCACGTGCCGGCCCCCATGCGGGGTCGAGCCGTGCAGCAGCTGGGCCGCTTGGTCGAGGACAACAAGCGAGCCCTCGCCACGCTGATTACGCGAGAGATCGGCAAGCCGTTCGCCGAAGCGCTCGGCGAGGTGCAGGAGGTCATCGACACGTGCGCCTTCTTCCTGTCCGAGGGCCGCCGGCTCTACGGGCAGACGGTCCCTTCGGAGCTCCCCGACAAGCAGCTGTTCACGTTCCGCGCGCCGGTGGGCGTCTCGCTGATCATCACCGCCGGGAATTTCCCAGTGGCCGTGCCGTCCTGGTACATCGTGCCGGCGCTGCTGTGCGGGAACGCGGTGGTGTGGAAGCCGGCCGAGTACACGCCGGCCACGGCCGAGGCGTTCGCCCAGCTGATCCTCCACGCAGGGTTGCCCGAGGGGGTCTTCAACATGGTGCTGGCCGACGGGCCGACTGCGTTCGCCGGGCTGGAGCGGTCACTGGACGACGGGCTGGTCGACAAGGTCGGGTTCACCGGCTCGACGGAAGTGGGGCGACGGATCGGGGAGCTGTGCGGGCGGCACCTCCAGTCGCCCTGCCTCGAGCTCGGGGGAAAGAACCCGCTGGTGGTCATGCCCGACGCGGACTTGGACCTCGCCGTGGAGGGCGCGCTGTTCAGCGCGTTCGGCACGGCGGGACAGCGGTGCACGTCGCTCGGGACGGTGATCGTCGATGAGTCGGTCCACGACGACTTCCTGTCCCGGTTCGCCGCGGCGGTCGAGGGCGCGGCCGTCGGAGAACCCATGCAGGACGTGCTGTACGGACCGATGATGAGTGAGCGTTTCTGCGACCGGTTCCTCGGATGGCTCGATCTGGTGCGACCGCACCACAAGCTGTACGGATCCTCCGGCACCGGCCGGATCACCACCGAGAACCCGCGCCCGGGATTCGTGGGCGAGCCGTCGGACGGCCTGTACTGCCATCCGACGATCGTCGATGGGGTGAGCGCCGACGACGAGCTGTATCGGACGGAGACGTTCGGACCGATCGTCGGGGTGGCGTCGTTCGCCACATTCGACGAGGCCATGGACCTGGCGAACGGCCACGGCTACGGGCTGTCGTCGTCGATCTACACGCGCGATCCCCTAAACGTGTTTCGGTTCCGGGAACGGATCTCGGCCGGCATGGTGTCGGTGAACAACTCGACCTCGGGCGCCGAGGCGCACCTGCCGTTCGGCGGCAACGGCAAGTCCGGAAACGGCTCGCGACAGGCCGGCATCTGGGTGCTCGACCAGTTCACCCGGTGGCAGGCGATGAACTGGGATTACTCGGGGAGGCTCCAGAAGGCGCAGATGGACGTGGCCGAGATCCCGGCGGATCTGTCCTTCCGCCTCGAGGAATAGCGGTCAGGGCTTGCGTCTTACGTAAGCCAGCCGCCGCCGTCGCACCCCGCGACGGTCTTGGCATCCTTGGTGCCGTAGGACACCCCATCGGTCTCGTACGCCATGCACAGCATCTGGCCGGACCTGCTCTCGGTCGTCAGGAGCACCGATCCCGGGGTCGCGACGCGGATGCTGACCTCGCCGACCACGGTCTCGGTGACGTTGAACGCCAGGCCTGGATCGATCGCTTCAGCCTCGCTCGGTGTCAGACCGGCAAAACCAGCGTGATCGACCCGATAGGTGACCGCGACCGCCATGGCCGTCCGAAGGTCGGCCTGGGCATGGAGGACCTGAGTGCGCTCCCATGCGTTGCGGAAGGCATCGATGTTCGCGGCGAGCCACTTCTCGAACAGCGCTCGGCGTTCCTTCCTGGTGGCCCCGGCGGGCGGGCCTCCGCCGAGTTCTCCCGAGGACCACAGGTCATAGGCTCCCGCTTGCCCCCCGCCGTTCAGCCACGACTGGAAGCGTTCGTTGGGCGTCGCTTCATCGACAGTCGGCGAGGACGTCGAACCTGCCGTCCCGGTGGCCGACGGCTGAGCCGGACTCACGGATGGCGCCTCCCGGCCGGAGGTACACCCGGAGGCCAACGCTGCCAGGATCAGGACGACCGGGAGGAGGCGACGGGTCCGCGATCCGGTGGCCGGTCGGGAGAGGTTCACCCTCGCCTCATCGACCCCCTCCTCCGGAGGCTTGAACCCGCTGGGCCAGGCCTCCTTGGCTAAGCTCTCGTTCATGACGCCAGAGAGTGGGACCGTCGTCCGCGCCGGACGCCTGATCGACACCGTCGGCGGCGAGGTCCTTCGGGCGCAGGTCGTCGAGATCGTCGGCGAGCGGATCGAGTCGGTTGGTCCCGACCAGGGGGCGTATCCGAACGGCGCCCGGGTCATCGACCTGTCGCAGCACACGGTTGTACCCGGCCTCGTCGACTGCCACGCGCACCTCGTTGGGGAGCTGGAGCAGGGGGAGTACGCCCGGCTGCTCATGCGGACGGGGGCGCAGGAAGCGCTCACGGGCGTGCGCAACGCGCGCGACACCGTGATGGCCGGGTTCACCACCGTGCGCGATGTCGGTACGTTCCGGGCCTTCGTGGACGTTGCCCTCCGCGACGCCATCGACGCGGGGGACGTCGTCGGGCCCCGGATGCAGTGCGCCGGACCGTTCGTCACCGTCTCGAGTGGGGGCGGTGACATCCCGCCGGTGGCCCCGGACGTCGAGGTCCCGCGGGAGCTTCGGTTCGGGGTGGCGAACTCCGTCGACGAGGTCCGGCGGGTAGTCCGCGAGATCCTCCATCGAGGCGCCGACTTCATCAAGGTCATCGCCACCGGCGCGGTCCTGACGCGGGGAACCGCGCCGGGTGCTCCGGAGTTCAGCGAGGACGAGATCCGTGCCGCGGTCGAGGAGGCGGAACTGTACGGGGCGTTCGTGGCGGCGCACGCGCACGGCGCGGAGGGCATCAAGCGTGCGGTCCGCGCCGGCGCCCGCTCCATCGAACATGGTTCCCTCATCGACGACGAGGCCATCGAGCTGATGGTGGAGCACGGAACCTACCTCGTGGCCGACATCTATTCCGGCGATTACATCGAGGAGGAGGGGCGCCGGCGCGGATGGCCGGAGGAGATCCTCCGCAAGAACGAGGACACGACCGATGCTCAGCGCGAGGGGTTCCAGAAGGCGGTGAAGGCGGGAGTCACGGTCGCTTTCGGCACCGACAGCGGGGTGTATCCGCACGGCTGGAACGCCCGGCAGCTGCCGTACATGGTGCGGTTCGGCATGACCTCGATGCAGGCCGTGCAGAGCGCGACGATCGTGGCCGCGGAGTTGATGGGGTGGGCCGACCGGATCGGATCGGTCCAGACGGGGAGGTTCGCCGACCTGGTGGCCGTCGAAGGGGACGCCCTGGAAGACGTGGCCCGGCTCACGGACGTCGCGTTCGTGATGAAGGGCGGCGAGGTGCTCAAGGGACCCCGCAGCGTGTAGCGTTGAAGCTCTCGGAACGGAGGAGCCAACGATGAAGAAATGTCCGTACTGCGTGGAGGAGATCCACGACGAGGCCATCAGGTGCCGATATTGCTTGACCTGGCTGGTGGACACCGTTCCGGCCGGAGCGGAGACCCCACCCGCCGGCGTGGCTGCGGCCACGAGCGCGCCGCAATCAGTTCCCCCTGCGACCGAGTTCCCCACGCAGCTGCCCGCGACCCAGGCAGAGCCCGAGGAGAAGGTCGAGTTCACGCACTCTGGCCAGCGATACTTGCTTGGCTACGGCCGCGAGTACTTCGGGATCTGGGACCGGAACGCGCCTGCCACCCCTGCCTACCGCTTCGCGCGTTCGGACGACGGGTGGGTACAGGCCTGGCAGAAGTATGTCTCGATCGAGACCAACTACATGGACCTTCGCACCGGCCTGCGCTGACACGGCCATGGCGGAGCATCACCGCTTGGCGCACGCGGTCCTGGAGGACGCGCACGATACCTTCGTCGAGAACGTCAGGAACGTGTCGATGGATGACGCGCTGGACGCCGCAGGCGGGTTTCGCTCGATCCTCGGCCTCATGAAACACGTCGCTGGATGGAGCGCCGTGTACCACTCGTACGCCTTCGACGAGGAGCCGAGGCACTGGGATCAGACCGACTGGCCCCGCGGCATGCGCGATGTGATCGAGCCGAGCGGGGAGTACTTCCAGGAAGTGCTCGCCTGGTTCGAGCGGAGCTACGGGCGGTGGCTCGCTTCCACGGCGGAGCCGGCCGACCTCGATGCTCCGCGACCGCTCCATTGGGGGAAGACCGCGCCGCTTCGCGAGATCGTCGCCATGGTTGCGGGGCACTGGTCCTATCACGCAGGCGAGATCAACGGGATCCTGGCGATCCGCCGGGGCGAGGCCTGGGAGTACGGCGAGGAGGTCGAGGAGAACCACATCTCGACCGTCGGACACCGGGTCCGACCGCCTTGGATCACCGACGAGCGGGCTGCGGAGTTGGAACGGCGAGAGAGCGGGCGACGGGAATCGAACCCGCACCACCAGCTTGGAAGGCTGGAGCTCTACCATTGAGCTACGCCCGCGAACGGCCGCAAGCGTAACAGCGGAGCGGCCTCAGCCGAACAAGCGCGTCAGGGCCGTCGCGGCGGCCGCAACGACGATCACCACGAGGATGGGGGCCCTGCGCCACAGGGCGATCCCCGCGGCGGCCATGCCCACCAGGCGGGCGTCGAGGGAGATCGATTGGCCACTGGCCAGCGCCTGGGTCACCACCAGGGCCGCCAGCACCGCGGGTGCCAGCAGCTCGACCACTCCCGTAACGGCCGAGGGCAGGGACCGGCCCCCCAGCAGCACCGGCCCCAGCGACTTGATGGCCACGGTGGTCGTTCCCACCGCCAGCACGACGATCCAGGCGTCGGTCACTTCCGGCCCAGCCCGATCAGGCATGCGGCGCTCGCTGCGATGATCGGGACCCCCGCCGGCGCCAAGGGGATGAGGGCGAGCGCGATGGCCCCGCCGAGGACGGCCGCGAGGATCGTTCGTCGGTTCCGAAGCTGCGGCAACAGCAAGGCCAGGAACAGCGCGGGGAAGGCCGCGTCAAGGCCGAGCGTCTTCGGGTCACCGAGGGCTTGGCCGCCGAGCGCGCCGATGGCGGTTCCGGCGACCCACGAGACGTAGAGCAGGAGCCCAGCGCCGACCAGGATCCGGGGATCGAACCGTCCCTCTCCCTCGGCCGCCACGGCCCACGACTCGTCCACGACCAGCTGAGCCCGGAGGAACCGCCACCACGCCGGCCCGCCGAGCCACGGCGCCACCGAGACGCCGATAGGTCCGTAGCGAAGGTTCAGCAGGATGGCCGCGGCGACCGCAGCCGCCACCGTGCCTCCCGCCCCCAGGATCGAGACCGCGGCGAACTGCGCCGATCCAGCGAAGGTCGTGGCGGACATCACGATCGGCGCGAGCCAGCCCATCCCCGCTGAACGAGCGAGCAGGCCGAACGAGATGCCGAAGCCGAGGACCGCGACGGCGAGCGGGGCCACGACCCGCGCGCCGTCGCGGTACCTGCGCGCGGGGCTCCCCTCCATGGAGACCACGGTAGCAACGGTCGCCGGGACGGGCTTGCGATACGTTGCCCTGCATGGGCGGCCCTCCCTCTCCTCCCGGCACCGAGGTCCCCTTCCGTCTCGTGGACGTGTTCTGCGAGCGGCCGCTGGCGGGCAACCAGCTTTGCGTCGTCCCCGAGCCCGGATCGCTCGACGATGCGACCATGCAGTCGTTGGCCCGTGAGATCGGCTTCTCGGAGACCACCTTCGTCACGGCGTACGACGGTGACCGGTACTCGATGCGGATCTTCACGCCGGGGGCGGAGCTCCCGTTCGCCGGGCATCCGACGCTGGGGACGGCGTTCGTGATGGTGGCGGAGGGACGGGTGAGCTCACCGCTCACGCAGGTGGTCGCGGCCGGCGAGTTCGCGGTGGAGGTGGACCTGGACCGAGGGTTCGCCACGATGCGACAGCTGCCCCCGACGTTGGGCCCGGAGATCGCCGACCTCGACGCGGTCGCGGCGGGTGGTGGCCTCACCCCGGCCGACCTGCACCCCGACCTGCCACCGCAGCTCGTCTCGACGGGGCTGCCCCACCTGCTGGTCCCCGTGCGCGACGAAGCGACGCTCCGGCGGGCCACCCGGAACGACGAAGCCGTCCGGGCGTTGTGGAAGCGGTACGGACCGGACTGCATCTACCTGTTCGCGCTGACCGAGGAGGGCGCGACCGCCAGGCTGTTCGACGCTGGCCTGGGGATCGGAGAGGACCCGGCCACGGGCTCGGCGGCGGGCCCCCTGGGCGCCTATCTGGCGGTGCGGGGGGTCGGCGGCGTGCCCGGGAAGCTCGCCATCCGCCAGGGCGATCAGGTTGGCCGGCCCAGCGTGCTCCACGTTGAGGTGGAGCCCGAGGGGGACTCCTGGAGCGTCCGGGTCGGCGGGGGCGTGGCCATCGTCGGGGCCGGCAGCTTCTGGATCTGACCGGTCAGGCCGTGGGACCCCTACAATCTGGCCGCGGGGCGTAGCGCAGCCTGGTAGCGCGCCTGGTTTGGGGCCAGGAAGTCGGCGGTTCGAGTCCGCCCGCCCCGACGAAGGACGACTGGGACCCTCCCTCGCCCGCTATCTCCGCAGGTCAGGGGCCGACTCGCGTGCTGTCACTGTCGCGATGTAACGTCCCGCCATGAGGGTCCGCTCCGAGGTCGCCGCCATCCCCCGGGACAGGGTCCAGGCAATGCTGAACGGCCTTCCGGCTGCCCCCGGATACCGGATCGTGGTCAAGCCGCTTCGGTACCGGGAGAAGCCCCACCTATCCGCGTGGACCGATTTCGACAACCGGGAGATCGTGCTCCAGGTGCCCGAGCCGTTCTTCGCCTTCGGCGAGATCGTGCCCTACGCGGCCAAACGCCGGCCGGGCAAGGGCATGAGGTTCATCTGGATGACCGAAGGGGTGACGTTCCAGACCCCTCGTGAGGTGCTCCGGTTCCTGTACCTGCATGAGTGGATGCACTGGTATCTGAAGGAGCGCCTCGGCAGGGGCGCGGCGGCCGAGACGGCCTGCGACCGGTTCGCGCTGTTCAACTACCGGCGCCGCCGGGTGACCGAGCTCGATGGCGACGCCGCGTTGGTCCGCCGGTAGGCGGGCGGGTTCGGGGAGGCCCTCAGCGGGCGAGGCCCTCAGAACCGGATGTTGAAGATCTGGACGAGGCCCACGAAGATCAGGTAGCCGGCCACGATGTACTTCAGCAGCTTGGGGAAGATCAGGATCAGGATCCCCGCAACGATGGCGAGGACCCCGGGGATCCGAAGGCTGAGGCTGATCTCGGATCCCTTCGCCAGCACGTACGCGAGCTGGAGCACGTACCGCACCTCCTTTGGTCGGGCCACCGAATCCCGATGATCTCGGCGGCTAAAGGATGGCCGATTCAGCCCTCCGTGGGCCGATGGCGCTTCGGAGCAGCTCGGTGAACTGGTGGATCCGTAGCTCGCGACGCCGCTGGGGATCGTCCGAGCGGCGATGGAACAGCCCCGGGTCGAGCTCCTCGGTGACCAGCGCGTCCTGGAACCGTTCCGCAAGCCAGTCGAGCATGGAGGCGATCATCTCCGCATCGACGTCGGCTCTCACCTCGTTCCGTCGGATACCGAACTCCACGAAGTCGAGCGTCCCGTACGGGTCCTCCGAGAGCAGGAACCGGTTGATGTCCCGCTTCAACGTCAGGTCGGTCCCGTAGTTGCCGATCAGCGACACGCGATAGGGGACCCAGTCGTCGCGGATCAGGTGCTCGGTGCGTTCCAGCCAGTACTCGAGCACCGACCAGAATCCCGTCTCGACGACGTCGCTCGGCGCGTCGAGCCACGCCGGTAGCGACGACACTGCCCGCTCGTAGGTCGCCAGGAACAAGCCGGCCTTGCTCCCGAAGTGCTGGAAGATCGA
>DATDKZ010000019.1:0-11717 GCA_036519575.1 Actinomycetota bacterium
CTATCCAGCCGCGCGAGCGTCGGCCAGACGTCGCGCCAGGAACCTCCGTTCCTGTGGATTCGTGACGAGCTCGAGGGCCCGCTCGTACGCGACGGCTGCCTCTTCGAAGCGGGCCAAGCGGCGAAGCAGATCGGCGCGAGCGGAATGGAACAGGTGATAGCCGTCGAGTGCGTCGGCAAGTGGCTCGAGGGTCCGAAGACCCCGGTCCGGGCCGTCCGCCATGGCCACGGCCACCGCCCGGTTGAGCTCGACGACCGGCGAGGGCGCCGCGGCCGACAACGCTTCGTACAGCGCGGCGATCAACGGCCAGTCAGTATCCTCGGACCGCGGCGCCCGAGCGTGCACCGCCGCGATCGAGGCCTGGAGCTGATAGGGACCCACGGCGTGCAGGCCGTTGACCCGATCCAGGAGCGCCAGTCCCTCGTGGATCATGTCGTGGTCCCACCTCGACCGGTCCTGGCCCTCGAGGAGCACGAGCTCACCGCTCGCATCGACCCGAGCGTCCCGCCGGGAATGATGGAGCAGCATCAACGTGAGGAGCCCGAGCGCCTCGGGCTGGTCCGGCATGAGCTCGGCGAGGACCCGGCCGAGCCGGATGGCCTCGTCGCAGAGCTCCGCTCGAACGAGCGTGCCTTCGGTCGCCGAGTATCCCTCGTTGAAGATGAGGTACGTGACCGCCAGAACGGACGGGAGCCGCTCAGGCAGGAGTTCCTCGGGGGGGACCCGGTAGGGGATCGCGGCGTCGCGGATCTTGCGCTTCGCTCGCACCAGTCGCTGTGCCATGGCCGGCTCGCCCACCAGGAACGCGCGGGCGATCTGCGGCGTGGTCAGCCCGCCTAGCGTCCGGAGGGTCAGCGCCACCCGCGCGTCCATAGCCAGGGCGGGATGGCAGCACGTGAACATCAACCGGAGGCGGTCGTCGGGGATGGCGCTCACGTCGTCCTCGTTCCCACCGAGGGCTTCCAGTTCGGCGAGCCGCTGGAGCGCCTCGGTCTTGCCTCGAAGGGTCCGCTCCCGGCGCAGTCGGTCGATGGCCCGATTGCGGGCAGTGGTCGTGATCCAGGCCGCTGGGTTCCGGGGGAGGCCCTGCCCGGGCCATCTCTGCAGGGCCACGGCGAAGGCCTCCTGCACGGCCTCCTCGGCCAGGTCGAAGTCGCCCAGGACCCGGATGAGGGTCGCGACCGCCTGCCCCTGCTCCTCCCGGAACAGGCGGTCGACGACCTCACGGGTGGTCGCGGGCGCTACTTGTGCGGCGTGTCGAACTCCATGATCGGCCGAACCTCGATCGATCCGGTCCCGACCGACGGGATCCGAGACGCCGCCTCGATAGCCTGGTCCAGGTTCTGGCATTCGACCTCGTAGTACCCCCCGAGCTGCTCCTTGGTCTCCGCGAACGGCCCATCGGTGGTGAGCGTCTCACCCTTGCGGACGCGGACGGTGGTTGCCTGGGCGGAGGGTTGGAGCGCCTCGCCGCTGCGGATCCAACCCTTGTCCGTCAGCCACTTTCCGTAGTCGTCCCACTTCTGCATCTCGGCGGCCTGCTGCTCGGGCGACGCACCCTCCATCTGCCCGGTCTCCTCGTTGTAGATCAACAGCAAGTAGCGCATGACGACCCCTTTCTGTCTCGGCGGCCCGGTGGCCGCCTCCAACCCTACCGACGAACAATGACGATCGATATCGACAGCGGGCCCGAGAAACGGGTGGCGCTCGACCGCGGTTAGGCTAGGGGCGATGACCGCCCCCGAGATCGATCCGCTCGACTTCCTGGCGATCGACCGCCTGCTCTCCGAGGAGGAGCGGGACATCCGCGATGCCGTTCGGGCGTTCGTTCGAAGCGAGATCCTGCCCGGCGTGGGGGAGTGGTTCGAGCGTGGCGAGTTCCCCCGTGAGGTGGCCAAGGGCCTGGCCGAGCTCGGCCTCCTCGGGATGCACCTGACCGGGTACGACTGCGCGGGGGCGAACGCGGTGTCCTACGGTCTGGCATGCCTGGAGCTCGAGGCCGGCGACAGCGGGTTCAGGTCCTTCGTCTCCGTGCAGGGCTCCCTGTGCATGTTCCCCATCTGGAAGTTCGGGACCGAGGAGCAGAAGCAGCGCTATCTCCCGATGATGGCCCGCGGCGAGGTGATCGGGTGCTTCGGGCTGACCGAGCCCGACGTCGGCAGCGACCCGGGACGCATGCGAACCTCGGCGGCCCGCGACGGCTCCGACTGGGTCCTGTCCGGGACCAAGATGTGGATCACGAACGGCGGCATCGCCGACCTCGCCGTGGTCTGGGCCAAGGCCGACGACGGTGTGCGCGGCTTTCTGGTTCCCACCGACAGCCCGGGGTTCTCCGCCAGGGACATCGAGCGCAAGCTGTCGCTCCGAGCCTCGGTCACCTCCGAGCTCGTCCTGGACCAGGTCCGCGTGCCGGGAGATGCGGTGTTACCCGGTGTGGTGGGGTTGAAGGGCCCATTGTCCTGCTTGAGCGAGGCGCGGTACGGGATCGTGTGGGGCGCCATGGGCGCGGCGCGTGCCTGCTTCGAGAGCGCGCTCGAGTTCGCCAAGACCCGCGTGCAATGGGGCAAGCCGATCGGGGCGTTCCAGCTCACCCAGGAGAAGCTGGCGAACATGGCGGTCGAGATCAACTCGGGGATGCTGCTGGCGATCCACCTCGGGCGGATGAAGGACGCCGGAAGCCTTCAGCCAGAGCACGTCTCAATGGGCAAACTCAGCAACGTCCGGGAGGCGCTGGGGGTGGCCCGAGAGGCCCGAACGATCCTCGGTGCGAACGGCATTACCCTGGAGTACCCCGTGATCCGCCACATGAACAACCTTGAGTCGGTCCTCACCTACGAGGGGACGAGCGAGATCCACACGTTGATCATTGGGCAGGCGCTCACGGGACTCCGAGCCTTCGAGTGACCGATATGGAGCCTGCCGCTGCAGGTCCGAACCACTGGTAAAGCCGGAAGGAGGAGGTTGGAGGATGGCGCGCGAGTTCGATTGGGCGCTCTTCGAGAAGGCAGTCGACATCACGGCGTCCGCGGTACGGGGCACTCTGGGTGGGGAGAACAGCCAAGCGCCGAAGTTCGCGGCCGACGTGTTCAGGGAGGTGTGGGCGGCCCTGAAGGATGCGGCGGGGGATCTGTCGGCCAGGGGCAAGCCGGGGTTCTGAGGCTACCCCGATCGCGACAGATCGCGGAGCGAGACCACGCCGACCAACGAGGCCCCGTCCATCACCGGCAAGTGCCGGAATCCCCGGTCGAGCATGATGTCGCGGGCCTCACGGACGTCGGTGCCGGACTCGACGGTGACGGGGTCGGGGGTCATCCACTGTGAGATGTGGTGTTGCGCGGCATCGAAATCGGCAGCCAGCGCGCGGAGGATGTCGCGCTCGGTGAAGATGCCGGCCGGCCTGCCCTCCTGGAGCACCAGGGCCGAGCCGACGTGATGGGCGCCCATCGTGGTGGCCGCTTCGGCCACGGTCGCCGTCGGTTCGACGGTCACGACCTCCTTGCTCATGACGTCCCGGACGGTGGTCATGGCCACGTCCAAGCCTAGACCTCGCCGGTTGGGCCGCAAAGCGCTGCTTCGCTGGTACGCACCGCGCCGCCGCGCCTACCCGTGGAGGACCACGCGCGACCCCTACCGGATCCTGGTCTCCGAGGTGATGCTGCAGCAGACGCAGGCCTCGCGTGTCGCCCCCGCTTACGGGTCGTTCCTGGCTCGCTTCCCCACGGTTCACTCGCTCGCGGGGGCCCGCCTCCGCGACGTCGTCACCGCCTGGCAGGGCCTGGGGTACAACCGCCGAGCCGTGGCGCTCTGGGAGGCGGCCCGGACGGTCGTCCGTGACCACGAGGGAAGGGTTCCGCACCATCCGGTCGAGATGGAGAGGCTCGCCGGGGTCGGCCCGTACACGGCGGCAGCCGTGTCGTCGGTGGCGTTCGGGCAGGCGGTTGCGGCTGTCGACACGAACACGCGGCGGATCGTGGCCCGGTTCTTCCTCGGCGAGGAGCCCGAGGGCGTGTCGCCGCGCGAGATCCATGAGCTGGCCGACGCATGGTTGGACCGCCGCGATCCTGGCGCGTGGAATCAGGCGGTGATGGACCTCGGCCGAGAACGGTGCCGCCCTCGGCCCCGCTGCGGAGCGTGTCCGCTCAGAGCGCTGTGCCGATTTGCGGCGGAGGGCCGGCAGACCGCATCTGCCGGGCGGCGGCAGACCGCGTTCGAGGGGTCGCTTCGACAGGTGCGCGGGGCAGTCGTCCGCACCCTCATCGATCGGGAAGGTGCGTCCCTGGCGACCTTGTCTCGTGAGAGCGGGGTTCCCCTCGAGCGGGTGGGCCAGGCGGTGTCGGCGCTGGCCGCCGACGGCCTGGTGGTCGCAGGGCCGGCGGCCCGGGCGGGCCGCCCGGGCGGCCGCGTCCGCCTGCCCGGCTGAACGGGAACGCCGCAACCCGCGCACTCGTCCAACCGCTTTATCGTCGGACCGGCCGGGGAGGCCTTCCATGCGCAAGGCAGTGTTGTCGATCATCGGGTTCCTGGCGCTCGCCGGGATCGTGGGATACGTGGCCACGTGGGGTGGCGGGCTCCAGTCGCAGCAGTCAGCAGGTGGCGGTGTGGGCGCGGCCAGCAGTGCACCCGAGAAGGCGGTGGGTCGGGTCGGGAGCGACGAACCGGTCGCCGGTGTCCCGACACCGGGATCTGTGAACGTGGAGGATGCCGGTCCCGTCGCCGGGGGAGGACTGTCCCCGGTCGGATCGCTTCCCCCAATCGGTCCCGACATCGTGAAGACCGCCGGCATCTCGATCGAGGTCAAGAGCGGTGGGTTCGAGACGGCGTTCAACGCCGCGACCACGATCGCCGGAAGGTACGGCGGCTATGTCGAGGATTCGTCCATGCATGGGATCAAGGCCAAGTCGGGCGAGCTCACGATCCGCGTTCCCGCCTCCGCCTTCGACCGGGCCATGAACGACCTCCGAGGCCTGGGCTCGGTTGAGGGGCAGTCGATCTCGGGCCAGGACGTGACGTCACAGTTCGTCGATCTCGACGCACGACTTCGGACCTGGCAGGCTCAGGAGGCGGTGCTCCTGCGGCTGATGAGACGGGCGACGTCGATCGAGTCCACGCTTCGGGTCCAGAACCAACTGCAGGACGTGCAATTCCGGATCGAGCAGATCAAGGGCCAGCTCCGCCTGTTGGAGAACCAGACATCGCTCGCAACGATCGACGTGTCGCTCCGAGAGGTGGGCGCCGTGGTCGGCGTTCGTCCGAGGGAGGCCCATGAACGGCCCAGCCTCGGCGAGGCCTGGGACCGGGCGGTCGACGGGTTCCTCGGCGTGATCTTCGCCGTCGTCGTCGGTCTGGGGTACCTGATCCCGCTGGCCGCGATCGCGTTCGCCATCGGGTATGGCTACCGCCGGTACCGGGCCAGGCCCGCATCGGCGGCGTAGACCGCCGACTCGCGGCTCCGAGTGGTTAGTTGACACTAACGTAAGGCCCGGCTTAACCTGCTGGGCACCGTGGAGGCTGCACTCCGAGCCATCGCCGAGCCTCGCCGGCGACAGATCCTGCGCTTGGTTAGCGACGAGGAGCTGAGCGCCGGGGAGATCGCCTCCCATTTCGAGGTGACCCGTTCGGCCGTGTCCCAGCACCTCCGCGTGTTGAGGGATGCCGGGCTCGTCTCCGAGCGGCGGCAGGGGACCCGTCGCATCTACCGGATCCGCCCCGAGGGCCTTGCCGAGCTCCGAGAGTTCATCGATGGTCTCTGGAAGATCAAGCTCGCCACTCTCAAGCGCGTGGCGGAGGCCGAGGAGAGGAGGCTGCGTGGTCGCTGAGGGAACGGATGTGCTCGCACACGAGCTCCGGATCGAGGCCCGGCCCGAGACCGTGTTCACGTTCCTCACGGACCCCGACAAGATGACCCTGTGGAAGGGCGACTCGGCGCAGCTCGATGCCCGGCCCGGCGGCGTCTACCGGGTGCAGATCGGCCGGGCCGTCGTGGTCGGCGAGTTCGTCGAGCTCGATCCCCCGCGCAGGGTGGTGTTCACGTGGGGGTGGGAGGGGAACGACGACGTCCCTCCTGGATCGAGCACCGTCGAGGTCACACTCATGCCCGAGGGGGAAGCCACCATCCTCCGCCTGGTGCACCGGGATCTTCCCGAGGAACAGCGCGCAGAGCACGATGGAGGGTGGAAGCACTTCTTGCCGCGGCTGGCCGCTGCCGCCGCGCACCGGGATTAGGGCTCCGGACCTGAGGCCGACGAGACAGTCTTCGAGGGGTTCTCACTCAGGGACCGGCTGAACCCCTCGGGGATCTGACCGTGAACAGTCCAGTGCCGACACGCAAGACCATCGAGGGCACCCTATGGGGGCCGGAACGCTGGGCTCAAACCGGGTGCGCCTAGGCGTCCGCAGCGCGGAGCGATCGCCCCCGCTAGAGCCCGAGTGGTTCGAACCTCACACCCATTCGAGCGTGTACCGGAGAATCCTGTCGGCGAACTTCAGATAGACGTACTGCCCGGTCTCAGACTCGGCGTCGGGGAGCACGAGAACGTCCTCCACGCCTGGGACCTGCCGCCTAGCCGCCGCAAGCAGGACGTCCCGCGTTCCATCTTCCCTGCGTAGATCGTCGGGCCAATGGACGAGCAACTTCGCAGGGGCCATCACGTCGGCCATCGGTTCCTCCTGGGGATAAGTGTGACCGAAGACTCCGACTTCGGTCAAGACCAGGGTTTGGGGGGTCTCCAGGGGGACCGGAACGGCTGGAACGAGGGTCAGGGCGTGAGGTAGGGCCTGGCCGGGGGGGGCACCACCTCCACCGACGTCGCGTTCACGATCACCTGCTTGCCCAGAGGGTAGATCGGGCCCTTCACCTCCACCCAGTCGTTCGCCTGGAACTCCCCCGGAGGGACGTTCACCACGCGGACCTGGGCGGTGGTGGCGTCGGCCACGCAGCACGTGACGATGTAGCGCGTCAACAGGAACTCACCGGCCGGCGTATCGGCGAAGCGCGTGACGATGCCGACGAAGTCGACCTGCTCTCCGGCCCGCCGGGCGAGCGCCTGCTTCCCGGCGTCCGAGTACTGGGCCGAGGCCACGTCGACGAGCGTCAACGGGCCGCTCCCCGGGTCGGCGTGAGATCCGCCGAATCCCGCGGAGCTGAAGCCCGGCCGCCTGCTCGCCGAGAAGCTGCCGAGCGTGGCGGGCGGGAGGGCCAGGATCAGCACGACTGGGACCACCATCAGCCCCATGACCCATGCCTGGCGTGAGCCGATGGGCCGCGGAGACCGGACCCGCGCCGAAGCGATCAGCCCGGCGCCGCCCGCCGTGAGCATCGCCGCGCCCACCGGCACCACCCATGACGTCCTGGTGGACAGGTACAGGTCGTCGCGTCCGGTGAGCAACAGGAACCAGAACATGGCGGCCCACGCCGCCAGCACCAGCCCACCGGCGACACGGCCGTAGCTCCATGTTGGGGGTGACTCGCTGCCCTGCGAGCCCGCGTGGGCCGTGCTCCGGATCGCAAGGGAGTCCCTCATCCGGCCACCACCATCACCCACATGGCACCGACCAACGTCGTGGCGAACACCGTCACCACGAGCATCGGCAGGAACCCCCTACGGAACGTGCCGGCGTACAGCGCGCCCAGCTTGAGGTCGATCATCGGCCCCGACACGAGGAACGCGAGCTGGGCGGCCGGGCCGAACTGCACGAACGACGCCGCCACGAACGCGTCGGATTCCGAGCAGAGCGAGAGCACGGTGGCCAGCCCCATCATCACCGCGATGTCCAGGACCGGCGTCCCGGCGACCTTCGACACGAACGAGGCGGGTAGGAATGTCTGGACCATCGCCGCGGCCGCCGCACCAACTAACAGATACCGGCCCATGAACAGGAAGTCGTTGCCGGTGTGGAGGAAGAACCGCCGCCACCGCGCCTCCGGCGGCCCCGGCTCGACCAGAACGGCATGGGCTTCTTCGGAGCGGGGCCGGAGCACCTCGTCCTTGCTCCGGCTGCCGAGGACCCACCCGACCACAACGGCCACGAGCATCCCCAGGGCGAATCGTCCGATCACCATGGTCCACAGCGACGACCGCGCCCGATAGGCGACGAACGTGGACGCGATCACCACGGGGTTCAATACCGGGGCCGCGAGCATGAACGTGACCGCCGCCGACGGCGTGAGACCACGGACGGCCAGTCGTCGAGCGACCGGCACCGAGCCGCATTCGCAGATCGGGAAGGCGACGCCTGCCAGGGCCGCCGCGGGGAGCTGGAGCGGCCTCGGAAGCCCGGCCACTCGCTCAAGGGCGTTCACCGGTACGAAGATCTCGATGGCCGCGGACGCGAGGGCTCCCAGCAGCACGAAGGGCATGGCCTGAACGACGAGCGAGCCGAACACGATGAGGAAGGCCTGGATCCAGGCGATCCGGCCGGGCTCGAGGATCCGAAGGAGTACGGCGGCGACGGCCAGGACGGCGACGATGATCGCAGCGGTGCGGACGGTGGCGTTCCTCGCGGGTTGCGAAGTCGCGACGCCGATCATCAGCAATATCTCCCGAAGGAGACCGCGAAGCCCTGGAACGCGTCCTCGAACACGCGTGTCCCGTCGGGTGCTGTGACTCCCATCGCCGCCTGGACCACGGCGTCACCGGAGATCCCCCCCTGCGCCAGGGTGCCCTGGTCCAGGAACAGCCCTCCCGAGACGACGTCCGCGATCACGTTCGGATCGCCCGGGACCTCGGCCTCGACCTGCGAGACGACGTCCGAGACTCGGACGGGAGCGCCGTCGGTCGATGCGGAATCGACCCCCGGATCGCCCCCAGTCCCCGCGATGGCAACGGCGACGGAGCCTCCGGCCGCTCGATCCGCGGCGGCGACCAGCTCATGTGTCCGCCTGTCCATCGAGCCGACCGAGCCGTCCAGGACCACCGCCAGGATGTCCGGGACGTCGTCCCGTCCGAACCCCTCGGCGAGGATCTGCTCGGCCGCGGTCACGGCGGAACCGCCCGTCGCCATGACCATGGCGTCGCGGTCGTGGCCGACGTACCAATTGCCCCCAACGATCCCGCGATCGGCTTCATCGCTCGCGACCAGGCCGATCAGCGGACGCTGGGCCATCGCCTGGTCCAGGTCGTCTGGCAACGTCGAGATCACGGAGAAGGGCGCGCCCGGCCCCCATGCCGCCGCGACGCGGCCGTCATCGTTTCGCACCAGCGCGCCGGTGATCCCGTGTTGCGACGGCAGGCCCCCGGTGCCGATCGTGGTGAGCGTCGCCGTGGGATCGAGCGGTAGGGAACCGGTGTCGCCGGCCACTGTCGCCGCGCCGTGCTCCATGAGCGAACGAAGCGAACTCCAACTGTGGGGGTTGCGGCGGAGCTCCGTGGTCCCCACTCCCTTCCACGCAACCTCGAGGACGAGCCGGGGCCGTTCACCGTCGGAGATGCTGGCGACGGCCGTCCCCGCTCGGACATCGGGGTGTGGTCGGCGGAACCCCAGGACTTCGGAGAGCGTCGGCGCGATGGCGTCGAGGCCCGTGCCCCTCGGAACAAGGGCCCCCGGCTCGATCCCCGTGCCGAAGAACGCGATGGGCACGGCCGTGACCGTGGAGGATTCAGCGATCGAGGGCCATGGGCCGGCACCGTTCGGGCCCGCAACCGCGTGGTTCCCCGTTACGGCCATGACATCGGGCGACCGTCCCTCACGGTACCCCGCGGCCAGCTTCGCCTTCAGCTCCGCCGGCAGCGGGCAGAAGGGAACGCGAGCCTGCGCTACGTCAGCAGGGCACGATTTGCCAGCGCACGCCGCGCTCAGCACGCCCGCGGGCACGCCGATCACGACGAGCACCAGGAGGAGGACGAGCACGCGCCGTCCGAACACGACGGGACACGCTACCGCGGTTCCGAGGAACGGACCGGCCCTTCGCACCTTTCGGGGAGGCGTCTGTTAGGTTTGCCGACTCGCCCGTGGGGTCCTCTCGTCGTCTGCTCGTGGTCGTCGCGCTGCTCGCGTCGGCGTGCACGTCGTCGGGTGGCACGTCGGTAACCCCACCCGCCCCGACGACCGGCCCGGCGGTCCCAACCCAGGTCTCCGGGAGAGCGCTGGCAAAGCAGGTGTGCGCGAACCTCTCCCACGAGGTGTTGGTCAGGACCTGGCACGGATACTTCCCCGGGCGGAGTGGGGACATCCAGATCGTTCCGAAGTACCCGAACTTCGTGAACGGCGGGCTGACCCACTCGACGCCCTACGCGTACACGCAGGATGTCCCCCTGTTCCTGTACGGACCGGGCTACGTGCGACCCGGCCTCTACCACCGACCGATCACGCTCGCCGACATCGCACCCACCGAGGGCGCGATGCTGAAGTACGACTTCTCCGCGCCGGACGGCAGGGCCCAGAGCCAGGCCCTGCTGCCGGCCGAGGGCCGGCCGCTCCCCCGGCTGTTGCTCACCCTGATCTGGGATTCGGGAGGCATGGACGTGCTGAACCGGTGGCCAAACGACTGGCCGTACTTGCGCTCGCTCCGGCCGCAGGGCGCCTGGTTCACCCACGTCACGGTCGGCGCCTCGCCGTCGAACACGCCCACCGGGCATTCCATCATCGGAACCGGGGCCTTCCCCATGCGCACCGGCTTCGTCGACGAGTACATCCGGGTGAACGGACGGATCCAGAAGCCGAACGCGAACGGCCCGGCGTTCCTGCTCGAGCCCAGCCTGGCCGACCTGTACGACCGCCACATGGGCAACCGCCCGATCGTCGCGGCGATCGCCAGCCTCTCAGCTCACATCATGATGATGGGGCACGGGTCGCTGTGGGGTGGCGGCGACAAGGACCTCGCCGTGACTCGGGAGGCGCAATTCGGGCCCACCGCCGGCGCGGAGTCCGACGTGTGGAACCTCACGCCTTCCATGGCGCCCTACTACACCTTCCCGAGCTACGTGAACGCACTCCCGCCCGTGACCGCCTACACGCGAGCCCTCGACCAGGCTGACGGACGGCTCGACCAAGCATGGCGTGGCCATCCATTCACCGAGCTGCACAACGGGTTCGACACGCCGGCGCGGACCCCGTACCAGACCAGGCTGGTGAAGACGGTGATCGAGCGAGAGGGGTTCGGGAAGGACGACATCCCGGACCTGTTGTTCGTGAACTACAAGGCCATCGACACGATCGGGCACCTGTTCAGCGCAGACGGCGTGGAGATGTCCGACGCGGTCACCTACCAGGACGAAGCCCTTCGCGAGCTGGTGTCGTTCCTCGACCGCACGGTCGGCAAGGAGAGGTGGGTCATGGCCCTTACGGCCGATCACGGAACCCAGCGGGACCCCGCGGTGAGCGGCGCCTTCATGATCGACGTCAACAAGATCGACTCGCTGATCCGCAAGGCGTTCGACGACGACGACGACCGCGTGCCGCTGGTCGAGAAGGTTCGAGCCACCGAGATCTGGTTGAACACGGAGGAGCTGGCGAACAACGGCTTCACCCTCGACGATGTCTCGCAGTTCATCGTGCGGATGACGCAGCAGCAGACGTTCAAGAACCGGAACACCCCTGTCCCCGGCCACGAAGACGACACGGTGTTCTCTGCTGCGTTCCCCTCGTCTATGCTTTCCCGGCTCCCGTGCCTCCCCGAGGCCCGCGCGAGCTGAGCGACGAAGGGGGAGGACCGACCGGATGGCGGTGACCAGGGAAGCTCCGGCCGAGGACCTGGTCCCGGTGCCGGAGCCGGGGAGCCG
>DATDKZ010000020.1:0-8379 GCA_036519575.1 Actinomycetota bacterium
GGAGGCGGCATGATCAGGTTCGGACTGCAACTGCCGAGCTTCACCTTCCCCGGTCTCCCAGACGAGACGTTGTTCGACCGGATCAGCGAGATCGCCTCGGCCGCCGAGGACTCGGGGTTCGACTCGTTGTTCGTGATGGACCACTTCCAGCAGATCGCCAACATCGGCCCGCCCGAGCACCCCATGTTCGAGGCGTACACGTTGCTCGGGGCCGTGGCCGCCGGTACGTCGCGGGTCAAGCTCGGTGCGTTGGTCTCCGGGGTGACGTACCGCAACCCGTCACTCCTCGCCAAGATCGTCACCACGCTCGACGTGATCTCAGGGGGCCGGGCCATCCTGGGGATCGGCGCAGCCTGGAACGAGAAGGAGGCCAGGGAATACGGATACGACTGGCCGTCGACGCGGGAGCGGATGGAGCGACTGGAGGACGCGATCCAGATCTGCCGAGCGATGTTCACGCAGGAAGTGGCGACCTTCGAGGGGCGGCACCATCACATCCGTGGTGCGCTGAACTTCCCCCGCCCGGTCCAACCGGGCGGCCCGAAGATCATGGTGGGCGGCAGCGGTGAGCAGCGTACGCTCCGCTTGGTGGCGCGGTACGCCGACGCCTGCAACCTGTTCGGCGACATCGACACCATCCAACACAAGCTCGCGGTCCTCGAACAGCACTGCCGCGATGTCGGACGCGATCCGGCCGAAATCACGAAGACCCGGTTGGGAACGCTGGTTATCGCCGACACGAAGGAGGAGGCCGAGGCCCGGCTCGAGGAGCGCCGGGCGGCGGGGGTCGATCCCGAGCGGCTCCGGACGTACGTGGTCGGTGATCCGGACACGGTGTCGCATCAGGTGCAGGCGTACTTCGATGCGGGTCTCGATGGGCTGATCTTCAACATGCCACCCGGGACGGCGCCCGAGATCGTGTCATTGGGGGGCCGGACGCTCACTGAGCGATTCGGTTCAGCGGCCTAGCGCACATCGGACTCATTCCGCGTGGAAGGCCTCCAGGCGCTTGGCCTCTTGCTCGACTTCACGTCGAGCCACCCGGGGTAGGGGCTCGAACGGCTCCCACCGGACGCGCCGACCTTCGTACCGCCAGGTCCCCGCCACGGTACCGTCCACCAGGAAGGTTGAGACCGAGTGCGGGGTCCGGGTGTTGAAGACGAGCGGTCGGTACCCCTCCGGGAGGACCTCTGTGCGCCGGGCGTGGACGAGCAGCATGGCCTCCCACGTGGGGAGGAACCGGACCGGGGCGGGCGTGTCCTGATCAGGGATCGGTGCGCGAGGGATGTCCAGGAGCTCACCACCCTGCTCGTCCCGGAATCGGCGAACCGACATCCGCTCCACGACGGGGGCGAGGGTTCGAACCGACAGCCCGGCCCAGCTGGCCATGTCCTTCACCGATGCCGGGCCGAATCCTCCGAGGTACCGGCGCACCAGGTGCTCCAGGCCCTCGGCCTCCGACGGCGACGACGTTCCCAGCCAATCGTCGGCCAGGCCGTACAGGTCGGCCCGGCGCCGACGCCACGTCCCCGATGGCGGAACGCGAACCAGGTCGATCCACAGACCCAGACCGGACCAGGCCACGGCGGGGATCCCTTCGGACGCGAGCAGCTCCTTCAGCTCGGAGGCATGGCAAGGTCCCGCCGAGAGATGCTTGCGAACCCGCTCGGCGATCGCCTCCATGTCCAGGCCTTCGACGTGGAGCCGGTACGCTGCCGACCACCACTCGCGGCGCCCTCGCCGGATCGCCGCCGCGAAAGGCTGGAAGTCCCGGGCCGAGACCGTATGGATGGTGACCCGCATCAGGGTGGCCTGGACGACGCGCCGCCGCTCCAGCGCAATGGTCAGCTCCTCTCGGCGGAAATCACGGAGGCGCGTCCACAGCGACACGTAGCCCGACGGCGCGTACTGGGTCTGCAAGCCGGCGACGCGCTCGAGCGCGCGGTGTAGAGGAAGCGATGACCGTTCCAGCAGGAGCTGGCGAGCGAGGAGCGCCCGGTTCAACTCGCGAGCGTTCAGGACGCGCTCGGCCACCGGCCGACCCTACACTGCGCCCGAGATGTCCCGAATCAGGATGCTCACCGACGACGAGGTCCGCCGTCGGCGCACGGCCGCTCAGCATCTCCATCGACCGAGGCGCCGTTCGGCCGTCGACCTGGTCCGGCATCTGACCGGCATCCAGGCGCAGTCCCTTCCCGCCGCCCGTCTGGCCTTTCCCGCCCGAACCGACGGGCTCACGGCCGAGCGTGTGGATCGCGCTCGGCTGCGAGATCGCTCGATCGTGCACACCTGGGCCATGCGGGGCACCCTCTTCCTGATCGCCGCCGAGGACTTCGGGTGGCTCCTGCCGCTGGTGGTCGAACCGAGGATCCAAAACGCGTTTCGCCGGCTGGAGCAGGAGGGCGTGCCGCCGGATCAGCCGGCCACAGCGGTCCGGCTGATCCGGCGGATGCTCGGACGGGAGGGCCCGCTCACCAGGCTGGAGATCGCCGAGCGGCTGCGGAGTCGTGGCATCCGAACGCAGGGGCAGGCGGTGGTGCACCTGCTGTGGCTGGCGTCCGCTGAGGCCCAGATCTGCCGCGGCCCGGAGAGGGGCCCTCATCCGAGCTTCGTACTGGTCCGCGACTGGATCGGGGAACCGGAGCCGATGGATCGTGATGTGGCGCTCGGCGAGCTGGCCGTGCGATTCCTGAAGGCGCATGGGCCGGCGGCGCCGACCGACTTGGCCGCATGGTCGGGCATCCGGGCCGGCGACGCCCGTCGGGCTTGGGCAGGGATCGACGATCGATTGGTCGAGGTGGCGACGGCCCGGGGTGCCCTGTGGTCGCTCCGACGATCGGCGACCGAGGCACCTCCCGACATCGTCCGGCTGATCCCGTGGTGGGACGAGTACCTGCTCGGCTGGAAGGATCGCGAGCTGGTGGCGCCGCGGGATCACTGGAGGATGATCAATCGCGACGCCGGCGGCTGGCTGAACCCGACCATCCTGGTGGACGGTCGTGCCGTGGGCATGTGGAACCCCACGCCGACGCCGAAGGCCCTCCACGTCGAGGTTCAACCCTTCTCGCGCCTGTCGTCGGCAGTTCGTCGCGGCATCCACCGCGAGGCCGAGCATCTGTCGGATTTCCTCGGCTCTCCCGTCAAGCCGGTCTTCGCCGGCGGTCCCTCGGGCCGGAGACATGCTCGTCGAGCTCGGCGACGAGCCGCTTCGGGGCCACAACCCGGTAGCTCTCCTCGACCCAATCCTTGAGGACGGCGAGCGGTGGCGTCCGCTCGCCGAATGGGACCGACACCCAGCCCGAGCGCGCCAGCCCGTACCCGGCCGGGGCGGCGCCCGGGACGGACAGCGCCTGTTCATGGGACTCGCGCAGCTTCACGGTCATCCCGGGCTCCGGTGAGTCCTCCATCCCGAGGAACACGAAGATCTTGCTTCCCACCTTGGCCACGTCCTCGTCCCAGGGATGGTCCTCGTGTGCGCCGGGGAATCCGAGCGCATACGTGAGGACCCGCTTGCGCATCGCCCTCGGTTGGCTCATGCGAGTGGGCCTATCGTTTCGAATAGATCATCGGCTGAGCCTATCGTCCTCGGACCCTTGTCCGGCTCGGCGGCCATCCGGGAATATCGGATGCACCCATTGGGTTGCCCATCGCGCAATTCGTAGACTCCCATCGACAGCGGACGAGGTACCTCATGGCCAACTGCGTGACGTGCGGCGCTGAGCTGCACCCGGAACGAGCCGAGAAGTACGACTATTGCACCAGGCCTGAGTGTGTGAAGAGCAACGGCAAGGGCCTTCCGATGGTCGCGGTCGGCGTGAACAAGGCGGCCGATCAATACGTGGTCCTCAACGAGCGCACCGAGCAGGAGATGGCCACGGGCCGGTACAAGAAGCGGCCGGAGGCCCCGGCATCCGTGAGCACTCCCTCGCGAGCCCGCCCGGACCGCTCGCCGAGGCCGGCTCCCGTCCCGGCCCCTCGTTCTTCCGCCGGCGCCTCACGCCGGCGGTGGAGCCAGGCTCAGGAGAACCTGGCGATCATCTATCGAGCCATGGGGATGAAGCCGGACGAGATCGCCAAGAAGCTTGGGATCAGCCGGTACCTCGCTACGCAGATCCTCCTCGACGCAACCGCTCGAGGTAGTCGCTAACCTGTTCGGATGGGACTGATCAGAATCCGCCCCATCCTGGGCAGGCGTCTTCTGGTCAAGCAGCGCCATCGCCTGGTGAAATACCGGCATGCCGACGCGCCGTCCGAAGGTCGAGCTGATCGGCCGAGTTCCCCTCTTCGAGGGACTCTCCCGCGCGCATCTGGGTCGGGTCGCAGCCCTCACCGAAGAGACCACATACGACGCTGGCCGGGTCATCGTGCAGAAGGACACGCCGGGACGAGCGTTCTACGTGATCGTCGATGGCAAGGCGAAGGTGCTCAAGGGCAAGATCGTCACCGCCCGCCGAGAGGCCGAGCTCGGACCGGGTGACTTCTTTGGAGAGCTCGCTCTCCTGGACGGCGAGCGCCGGACGGCGACCGTGATCGCCACGACCGAGCTCACGACGATCCGGATCGAACGAAACGCCTTCCGCCGCTTGCTTCGCGAGGAGCCGGAGCTCGCGCTCAGACTGCTCGAGGGTATGGCTAGACGCACGCGCAGGATCCTCGACGCTCCTTCGCTGTAGACGCTCTTCCCATAGCTGTAGCGTGTTCCTCGAGCGAGGGACGTCCATGGAAGAGCGCTTCGACCTGGTCGTGATCGGTGCAGGGCCGGCCGGCGAGAAGGGAGCCGCGCAGGCCGCCTACTTCGGGAAACGCGTCGCCTTGGTGGAGCGTTCACCGGTGCCCGGCGGGACGCCCGCTTCGACGGGCGGGATGCCGACCAAGACGATCCGGGAGGCGGCGCTCTACCTGACCGGGTTCCGACGCCGCGAGGTCTACGGGATCGGGCTTGACCTTCCGCCGGAGATCTTCCTCGACCGCATCCGAGGACGCGCCGACGAGGTCATCCGGGTCACGATCGACACGGTGCGGGAGAACCTCGATCGGCACGGGATCGAGCTCATCCGCGGAGAAGCGCGCCTGGGAACCGACCGATCTGTTCTCGTCCGGAGCGAGAGTGAGCGGGTCCTGGGGGGCGAGGTGGTGTTGATCGCCACCGGATCGCGGCCCTTCCGCCCGGCGACGGTACCGTTCGACGACTCCGACGTGGAGGACTCCGAGTCGATCCTGGAGCTCGACCGGGTGCCTCAGCGTCTCGTCGTCGTGGGTGGAGGACCGGTCGGCTGCGAGTACGCATCGATCTACGCCGCCCTCGGCGTCGAGGTGGCGCTTGTCGATGCGGGCGAGCGGCTCCTCCCGTTCATGGATGCCGAGATCTCCGACCTGCTGGCGAAGGCGTTCGCGGCGATGGGGATCCGCCTCGTGCTCGGCCGTGGGGTCGCGACGATTAGGCGACAGGAGGGGGAGCTCACCGTGACCTTGGCCGACGGCCAGATCGTGCGGCCGGAGAAGGTCCTGTTCGCAGCGGGCCGAGCGGGCAATACGGAAGGGCTCGGGCTGGCCGACGCTGGGATCGAGGTGGACGAGCGAGGCCGGATCATCGTGGACGACAAGTACCGGACGAGCGCCGAGGGGATCTATGCGGCAGGAGACGTTATAGGGCCACCCGCGCTCGCCTCGGTGTCGATGGAGCAGGGCCGGGTCGCGATCTGTCACGCATTCCGCATCCCCTTCAAGGACACCGTCGATCCGCTCCCACCGTTCGGTGTCTACTCGATCCCCGAAGTCGGGATGGTTGGGATGACCGAAGAGGCGGCCGCCGTCGCCGGGATCGAGTACGAGGTGGGGCGGGGATGGTTCGCGCAGAACGCAAGGGCACGGATCGCCGGAACGACGGACGGCCTCGTGAAGCTCGTGTTCCGTCGGCAGGACCGGAAGCTGCTCGGTGTGCACGTGATGGGGGATGTCGCCTCCGAACTGATCCACATCGGCCAGGCCGTCATGCACGCCGGCGGCACGATCGATCGGTTCATCCAGACGACGTTCAACGTGCCGACCTACTCCGAGGCGTTCAAGTACGCGGCATATGACGGTCTCCAGCGTCTCGGAGGCCAGCCACGAGCGCCCGACGCGCCCAGCTCCTGAAGCGTCTGAGGGTAAACGGTCACCAGACCGCCGCTAGGACACGGTCAACCCGGTCCGCATGCCCTCCTGGTAATGGGCCTCGTTCTCTGACTCGTCAAAGATGTTGCAGATCAGGACGTACGAGCCCGCCGTGAGATCGACCGTCAGCGTCGGTGTGTCCCCTACGGGGATCTCCTCGACTTCGTCCACGACCTCGATCCCCGCACCCGTCTCGTCGACGGCACCGTCCTCGTCCGTCGGCAACGCGGTGGGGTCGAGGTCCGTGCGGATCACGACGAACTCGTGGGTGTCGTCAGGGCCCTTGTTCTCGATGTTGAAGGTCACGGACCCTTCCGAGACGCTCGCGGGGTCCGTCCCGACCGCGAACTCCTGAAGCGTGACCGAGACATCCTCGCCCCCGCCGCCGCACCCCGCGGCCACGAGGCCGAGCCCCATGACCGAGGCCTTGATCAGACGACGTACCATTGCGCCCCCCTCCCGACGTGCAGAGGAGGATAGTACTCCACCCCTGGGAACGGCGTTTCGGCGGAACAAGCCCGGGTTACGGGCACCCCTCGGTGATGTCCCCCGCGTCGGTCTGACACGTGTCCTGGCCGAGACCGCCGACGATCGAGTCGCCGGGCGCCCCGTCCCGTGCGTCGAGGACGTCTTTGGCATTTCCCCCTCGCAGCGCGTCGATGCCAGGACCGCCGGTGACCTGGTCCTTGCCGTTGCCACCCATGATCGAGTCGTTGCCCTCGTTGCCGTTCAGCACGTCCTTGCCATTCTGGCCGAAGATCACGTCGTTCCCGCCGCGGCCGTTGATCGTGTCGCGTCCATTGCCTCCACAGATGATGTCGTCTGCGGCCGTCCCGTTCAGGGTGTCGGACTGGTTGGTCCCGGTGATCGCGCCAGCCCGGGCACAAAGGTCGGCCGCGAGCCCCACCACTGTGGTCGTGCTCGCCGTGTTGTTCGCGGAATTCGGATCCGTCGTCGAGGAGGACACGGTTGCGGTATTCCCGATCACGGTTCCGCTCGGCGTTCCCGAGTTGACCTTCACGACGAGCGTGAACGACGCGGAGCTCAGTGACGCCAGCGTGGCGATCGTGCAGGTCTGGGTCCCCGTTCCCCCGACGGCAAGCGGCGAACAGCTCCACCCCGCCGCAGGCGTGACCGAGACGAACGTCGTGTTGGCCGGGATCACGTCGCTCAGGATGACCGACGTCGCGGTCTGCGGCCCATCGTTTCGAAGGGTCAGGCTGTACGTGATGTTCCCTCCCACCGCCACCGGGTCCGGGGAATCGGATTTCAGGACGAGGAGGTTCGCTCCCGCGCTCA
Source organism: Actinomycetota bacterium (assembly GCA_036519575.1). GTDB lineage: Bacteria > Actinomycetota > UBA4738 > UBA4738 > HRBIN12 > AC-69. Next base: position 7,453 of record DATDKZ010000020.1, read on the forward strand.
CCGTCGTCGTGGCGCTTGCCGAGTTGTTGGCGGTGACCGCGTCATCCGTCGAGGCCACGCTCGCCGTGTTGGTGACGATCGTGCCGTTGGGCGTGGCGGCGGTAACGTTCAGCACCAAGGTGATCGTGCTCGTTCCGACGGGGACCGAGGGATTGGAGCAAGACTGCGTGCCCGTCCCGCCCACGAGTAGTGGCGGACACGTCCATCCCGCCCCAGGCGTCACCGAGACGAACGTGGTGCCAGCCGGCGTAGTGTCCGAGAAGGAGACGTTCGAGGCAGCATTCGGCCCGGCGTTGGTGACGCTGATCGTGTAGGTGATGTTGGAGCCGGCGACCACGGGATCGGGCGAGTCGACCTTCGAGACCGAGAGATCGGCCGTCGCTGCCCCCGCCGGCACCGCGAGTGGCAGCAGCACACCTATGAGGGTGAACGCGAAGATGATCCAACGGAAAGTCGCCTTCACGGTCCTACCGCCCTCTCACCCGTAGTGTCCGACCCCTACCAGTTACACCTTGTCCACGCGGGCCACATCCTGCAATCGCCGTAGCCGGACGGGGTCGAGCCGTTCGTGATTGGATTGGAAGCTCGCGAGTGGAAGGGATCGCCATGCCACGAGGGATCGTCCATCTCACTGCCCCCGCGAAACCGCCCGACTCGCGCGCTGCCCAGAAGCAGAAGGGCCCCGCTCCTCCGCCACCGCCGGCGTGGCGGCACTGGCTGCTGTACCTCGGGATCGCCGCCACGATCCTGCTGTTCTTCCTGCCGATCGGTGGGACGAGCTCCACCGAGCTGAGCTACACGCAGTTCGTGAACGACGTGACGGCAGACAAGGTCAAGACCGCCACGATCGACTCGAACGGGGGGGTCTCGGGGACGCTCACCGACGGGACGGCCTATACGACACAGATCCCCGTGGCCCTCCAGGAT
>DATDKZ010000021.1:0-7500 GCA_036519575.1 Actinomycetota bacterium
GGCGTGGCGAAGATGGTCGAGCAGGATCGCTACTGCATCGACGTCGTGACCCAGATCAACGCCGTCGGAGCAGCGTTGGACAAGGTCGGACTGGGGCTCTTGGACGGTCACGTCCGCCACTGCCTGATCGGCGGGCACGGAGGCCCGAGCGATCCGGAAGAACAGGCGCAAGAGCTGATGGGAGCCGTGGGCCGGATGCTCTCGCGCTAAGGGGACCGGGGTGAGGCACCGAACCCTTGCCTTGCTCGCGTCCACTGGCTTGTTCGGAGCGCTGGCCCACGCCCTGAACTTCGCCTTCGGGATGACGTGGGAGATCCTCTGGGCCCTTGTACTCGGGTTCGCCCTCTCTGCAGCCGTGCAGGCGGTGGTGTCCAAGTCTGAGATGACGCGGCTGCTGCCCGACGATTCCGGGCGAACGATCGCGATCGCGTGCGGACTGGGAGCCGCGTCGTCCTCATGCTCCTACGCAGCTGTGGCCCTGGCGCGTTCGATCTTTCGAAAGGGAGCGAACTTCACTGCGGCCATGGTGTTCCAGTTCGCCTCGACGAACCTCGTGATCGAGCTCGGGATCGTCCTCGCGCTCCTGATGGGCTGGCAGTTCACGCTGGCCGAGTTCGTCGGTGGTCCGATCATGATCGCGCTCCTCGTGGTGGTGTTCCGCCTCACACTCACCCCGCAGAGGGTCGAAGAGGCCCGGATCCAGGCCGATCGCGGCCTGGTGGGCGTGATGGAAGGGCACGCCGCCATGGACATGTCGGTGACCGAGGGGTCCATCCTCGAGCGACTCACCTCACCCCGCGGCTTCACGGCGATCAGCCATTACTACGTCATGGACTGGGCCTCCATCTGGAAGGACATCGCCGGCGGACTCCTGATCGCCGGAGCGCTCGCGGCGTGGGTGCCAGAGAGCTTCTGGCAGTCGTTCTTCCTGGTCGATCACCCGCTGGTGGCGAAGCTCTGGGGGCCGCTGGTCGGCCCGGTCGTCGCGATGCTCTCGTTCGTCTGCTCGATCGGGAACGTGCCCCTCGCCGCGGTGTTGTGGAACGGCGGGATCAGCTTCGGCGGCGTCGTGTCGTTCATCTTCGCCGATCTCATCGTGCTCCCGATCCTGAACATCTACCGCAAGTACTACGGGCCTCGGGTGAGCCTGTACCTGCTGGGGACGTTCTACGCGACGATGGTGGTCGCGGGGCTCGCCGTGGAGACGCTCTTTGGGATCCTGGGACTGATCCCCGATCAGCGGGATGCGAAGGTCGTCGAGGCCACCGTCACCTGGAACTACACGAGCATCCTGAACATCGCCTTCCTGGTGTTGTCGGCCGTGCTCGTCGCGCGATTCCTGAGGACCGGAGGTCCGGCGATGCTCCGCATGATGAGCGGGCCTCGCGCGGAGCCGATGAAGCACGATTCGGCAGAGGGTTCTGATACTCCGGCCCGCGTCCACCCGGAAAAGCGGGAGTACGTCTGCCCGATGCACCCAGAAGTCGTGAGTCCCGCGCCGGGGCGATGCCCGAAATGCGGCATGGACCTACAGCCAGTCGCTACATCGGGCTCATGAGCTGGAAGTAGTTGTCGTCCGGGTCGGAGAACGTGGCCACCCACATCTCGGGCGCCCCTTCCGGCTGATACGGCTCCTGAACGACAGTCCCCCCGGCGGCCTTGAGCCTTTCGAAATCGCCCTTCACGTCGGAGGTCTCGATGTTCCACATCACCCGGCCCGGGTGGGCATTCTTTCCCTTCACCTGATCGTGCGGCCCGACGGAGACGAAGCCCGTGCCGATCTGCCAGCCCGTGAAGTCCTCATCTTCCATGACGGGCTTGCCGAAGAGGCTCGCGTAGTAATCCGCCAAGCGCCGCGGGTCCTCGGACCCGATCATGATGCTGTTCAGGTTCATGCCGCCTCCTTCCTGACGTAGCCCGGCGACCACGACTATCGCCGCCGCTCGGGCTGGGTCGATGGACCGACGTGCGTTCGCAGCCACTCATTGACCGGTTTGGAGAGCCGAAGGAACTCGATCACGCGATCCTTTGCTCGCCGGGTTCCCAGCCACGCCGCCGCGGGCCACTCGCGCCACGTGATCAGGCCCTTGTACCGGAGGAGCTCGATCCGGGGATGATCCTTCGGGTACCCTCTCGGGGCAGTCTTCAGGACCTCGTGGCCGGTCACCTCCACCCCGGCCGCTGATGCCCTCGCCACCAGATCGACGAGCTTGCCACCGGACCGATCCTCGCTCACCGCCACCCGGTAGCGCTCGAGCTGATCCGGAGCCATCTCCCACATGCCTGATCCCACGCCCAATCCATCGGCGGTGAGCTGGATGTAGCCATCCCCGATCACCGCTCCGATGTTGGTCTTGTAGGGCGACTTGTCGGGGCTGAATCGGACGTCGCGATACGGTCGAAAGATGCGGCCCTCGCCGAACTCAGGCGCGAGCTCCTCCAGCAGCTTCTCCATGGGGGCGCGAACCATCGAGTCGTAGACATCCCTGTTCCGCTGCCAGTAGGTCTTCGAGTTGTCGGCCTCGAGTCCCTCGAAGAACTCGAGAGCCTCCGCCGGCCAGCCACGAAACGTCATCCCCGCGACCTCCATGGGCCATGACCTCGTTCAAACCCTATCGCCGGATGGAGCCGGAAGGCTTCCCAATACGCCGACGCCGGGCTCAGACGGCGAAGAACCTCTCGAGGGCCGGCGCGACAACCTGGGGGTCCGTCGCGTGCGTCTGACCCTCAAGCGTCAGGTGCTGCGCGTCGGGAAGGACCTCCACGAGTGCACGGACGGCGTTCCGGGCCCATTCCGGGCTCGCCCCGCCGTCAATCGCGAGCGTAGGGACCGTGACGGAAGCCCACCGCTTCATCGAGGCGGGGTTGCCCTCCATCGTGTCGCCCATGACGGCCCCGTCGTATGGAAGCGTGTGGGCCAGGGCCTCCATGGCCGGCCACATCGGCGAGGTCCGCATCTGGACCACCATCTCGGCGGGGACCCCCACGGCCGCGGTCATGAACAGCTCGACCGCGTCGCCCCGTCGACCGGAGGAGATCAACTCGGTCAGCCGCGGCACGTAGTCCTCGGGCAGCAACGGGCGGCTGTCATCGACGATGAACGGCGGCTCGTAGAGCGCGAGTCTGGTGAGCGGGAGGCCACGGACGGCACCCTCGAGGGCCAGGACCGCCCCAGAGGAATGCCCGAACACCGACGCGGCCCCGCCGGACTTCGCGATCAGGGCTCCGAGATCCTCCACCTCGCGCTCAACCGCATACGTTGCTGCATCCCCACTGTTTCCTCGGCCCCGGCGATCGAACGTGATGACCGTGAACCCCTCCGAGAGGAGGCCCGCAAGGGGAGCTCCCGCCGATCGATCGCTCAGGGCACCGCCTACCACGATGACCGACGGCCCCCGGCCGACCCGGTCGAACGCGATGGTGGTGCCGTCCTTCGAGCGCATCGTTTCCATCGCCACCGGATCGTACCGGGCCTCGATCACTCACGGACATCACGGATCGAGCGCCGGTATCATCGCCCCGCGCGCTCGCACCCAGCCCGAATCCCATATCAGAGGAGGGGACGATGACCACCGAGCTGCTGGTTCTGGGCGGCGAGGGCCGGCCCGCCGCCGAGGGCAGGACATTCGGGGTGATCGAGCCGGGGACCGGCGCCCCCATGGCGGAGGTGTCCGAGGCGGGTCCGGAAGACGCCCGGAGGGCGGTCGATGTGGCCGTTCGGGCATTCGAAGAAGGCCCCTGGCCGAGGACGTCCGCCACGGTCCGGGGGCGCGTGCTGCTCCGGGCGTCGACGTTGGTTCGGGAGCGGCTGGAGGACCTGGCGCGGCTCGAGGCCCGAAACGCCGGGAAGCCGATCCGCGACGCCCGGGACGAGATCGGGATCGTGGCCGACACCCTCGAGTACTGGGGCGGGGCGGCGAACAAGATCTTCGGGGAGACCGTGCCCATCCAGGATCCGGGGCTCGACGTGACCCTCCGTGAGCCGGTGGGCGTGTGCGCCCTCATCACGCCGTGGAATTTCCCGCTCGTCATCTCGACGTGGAAGATCGCGCCGGCCCTCGCGTGTGGGAACACCATCGTGGTCAAGCCGGCCTCGTACACACCGCTGTCGGTGCTCCGCCTGGCCGAGATCCTGGTCGAAGCGGGCCTGCCTGCGGAGGCGATCTCCGTCCTACCGGGGCCGGGCTCGGCGGTGGGCAATGCTCTGGTCACCGACCCTAGGGTGAACAAGGTAGGGTTCACCGGCTCGACTGAGGTGGGGTCGAAGATCATGGCCCTGGCCGCTCGGAACATCACCCGCGTCTCGCTCGAGCTCGGCGGCAAGTCCGCGAACGTGGTCTTCGCCGATGCCGACATGGACACGGCGGTCGAACGCTCCGTGTGGTCGGTGTTCGGGAACACGGGGCAGGACTGCTGCGCTCGCAGCCGCGTGTTCGTCGAGCGCTCCGCCTACGACGAGGTTGTCGCGACCATGGCCAAGCGGACCGACGAGCTCAGGGTGGGGCCGCCCCTCGCGGAGGAGACCGAGCTCGGGCCGATGATCTCGGCCGGCCAGCGGGAGACCTCCCTCGAGTACCTGGAGATCGGCCAGAAGGAGGGGGCGCGCCTCGTGACCGGAGGCGATATCCCGCAGGTGGCGGGGGGCGAGGGTGGGTTCTACCTCCGGCCGGCCGTGCTCGCCGACGTCCGCAACGACACGCGGGTGGCTCAGGAGGAGATCTTCGGGCCGGTGGCCTGTCTGATCCCGTTCGACACCGAGGAGGAAGCCATCCGCCTGGCCAACGAGACCGAATACGGACTCTCGGGGTCGATCTGGACGCGGGACCTCGGACGAGCCATCCGCGTGGCGAAGGCCATCCGCACCGGGGTCATCAGCGTGAACTCCTCGCACAGCGTGCACACCGAGGCCCCGTTCGGCGGGTACAAGCGCAGTGGTATCGGCCGGGAGATGGGCATGCACGCGGTGAACCTGTACACCGAGGTGAAGAACGTGTACTTCTCGGAGGCCTAGCTAGACCGAGCGCCCGTACCGCTCACGTTCCCAGTCGGTGACGGTCTCGCGCCAGGCCTTGAGCTCCCATGCTCGGGACGTCGTGTAGTACGCGCTGAATCCCTCGCCGAGCGCCGACCGCAAGGCGCGGTCCGCCTCGAACGCTCGGATGGCCGACTCGAGCGATCCGGGCAGCTCCGGGAGATCCGCCAGCGCATAGGCGTCGCCCTCGATCGGCGGTGGCGGCTCCGCCTTGTTCTTCATGCCGTCGGCGGCGGAGGCGGTCACGGCGGCCAGGGCGAGGTAGGGATTGGCGTCGGCGCCCGGCCTTCGGCACTCGAAGCGCCACAAGTTGGGCCGGTCCGAGCGGATGGCCCGCACGGCGCACGAACGGTTTTCGTATCCCCACGTCGCGTTGATCGGCGCGAACCATCCCGGCACTAGGCGCTTGTACGAGTTCACGTTGGGGTTCAGCAGCAGGGAGGCGGCGGGCAGATGCGCCAGCACCCCTGCGATGGCCGCGCCGAACGCCGGCGGTATCTGGTCCGCAGCGTCCGGCCCGGCGAACGCGTTCGTCTGACCGTCCCAGCAAGAGAAATGGATGTGCCCACTCGATCCCTCCTCACCTGGCGCGGTCTTCGCCAGGAAGCTCGCGCGCATCCCCATCGACGCGGCCAGCTCCTTCATGGCGAACTTCACCAGCGCGGCGTCGTCGGCGGCGCGGAGGCCTCGCCGGGGCTCCAGGTTCAGCTCGAGCAACCCGGGACCGGCCTCCGTGTGCACGGCGGAGAGGTCGACGCCAAATCCTTCGAGCGCCGGGATGAGCCGGGATACGAACTCGCCGTACCGTCCGATCTCCGTGAGGCTGTAGCTGATTCCGCTCGACATGGGTTGTCCGTCGCCATCCCACAGCCGGATCTCGTATTCCAACGCCGCCATCGGCTCGTACCCGAGCTCCCCGATCTCGTTCAGCACGTGGCGAAACACCTCTCGCGGGGCGAAGTCGCAGGGGGTGCCATCGGGCCAGCTCGGGGTGGCCAGGCAGACGCGCCATCCCGGACGCCACGTCATCTGGTGGAGGGTCTCGGGATCCGGGTGCACGACCAGGTCGGCCGCCCCGGTCCGGATGCCGAACCGTTCGAAGTCGGTGATGGGGGTATCCACCGGGTCGAGGCCCAGGATCAGGTCGGTCATCACCGTTCCGTGACGTACCGCCGACTCGAACGCGGCGGGCCGCAAGGCTTTCCCTCGGATCGACCCGTTGACGTCGGGGATCCCGAGGAGGACGAACTCCCCGTCCCCGTCACCGTCCCCGGCGAGGGCGTCGGAGATCACGTTCCGGCCATCGGGCTCGTCAGCGATCGCTTGATCGTTCGCTCCACGTCGACCATCGTGGCGGCGAATCTCTCGACCATCTGGCCGAGCTCCTCATCGGTGCTCGTGTACGCCGGGGCCAGCAGCACCTGGTCCCCCGCGTAGCCGTCAGCCTGCGGGTGTGTCGACGTGACCAGGAGGCTGTGCTCCAGGGCCGTGTCGTCGACGAGCGCCGCGGCGTCCAGGTCCTCGGGGAGGAACGACGTCATGTCGCGCGGGTCGACGAGCTCCACGCCGAGCAGGAAGCCGCGGCCTCGAACCTCGCGGACGATCTCGGAGCCCGACATGGCCGCCTCCAGCTCACCGAGCAGGCCCGGTCCGCGCTCGCGGATCCGTTCCACCAGGCCGCGCTCGACGATCAGGTCGAGGACGGCGAGGCCGACAGCCGAGGACAGCGGTGCGCCGTCCCATGTGTGCCCGAGGTCGAACTCTCGCGACCCCTGCTCGATCGCCTCGTACACGTGCTGCCGGCAGAGCACAGCTCCGAGCGGGGCGTGGCCGGCGCCGAGGGCCTTCCCCACGGCCACGATGTCGGGCTCGAGGGCGAGCTGGTGGGCGGCCAGCCACGTCCCCACCCGGCCGATCCCCGTCACCACCTCGTCGAAGCAGACCAGGAAGCCGTGCTCCTCGCGTCGCTCCGCGAGCCCCTGCCAGAACCTCTCGGGCGGCGAGTACCCCGGGAGCGCCGCCGCGCTGATCGGCTCGCAGACGAACGCGGCGATCGTTTGGGGGCCCGCCTGCTCGAGCAGACGATCCAGCTCGGTCAGCGCCGCCTCGCCGCTCGGGTCGAACCGCCTTGTGCTCGGCGGGACGTGCAGGTGTTCGGCCAGATACGGCGTGTACGGCTCCTGCACGACCCGCCGTCCCGAGAGCGCGAGCGTGCCCATGGTCGAGCCGTGATAGGCCTGAGCCGGCGAGATCACTCGCCACCGTTCCGTGTCACCCCGCTCCACGTGGTAGATACGGGCGAGCTGGAGGGCCGTCTCGTTCGCCTCGGACCCCCCCGAGACGAACCGGACGCGCGCCATCTCCGGCGCTGCTACCTCGAGCATGCGGTCGGCAAGCCGCTCCTGCGGCTCGCTGGTGAAGTGGTGGTTGTAGAAATAGGCGATGCGCTCGGCCTGCTCGGTGGCCGC
>DATDKZ010000022.1:0-3412 GCA_036519575.1 Actinomycetota bacterium
GGTTACCCCTCCCTTCTCAGCAGACCTGCGAGAGGAGCGGGTACGGGTTGAGGGCGCCGCCGATGACCGTGTACCCGTATGGACTCCTCGGCCAGTTCGATGGGATCACATTCGGGTGCCACTCGAAGTGGTCGTGCGGCACGCCGCCGAGGGCGTCGCCCGAGTCCCCGACGTACCCGATGACGTCGCCCGCCGCGACCGGCCCGTTGGAGTTCGACGAGTAGGACGACAGATGCGCGTTGTACACGTAGCCGAGGGCCCCGTACACGTACACGGCGCTCCCCCCGAGCGTGTTGTATGAGGATCGGGCGGTGCCGGCGAACGGCGCGCGGATGGCCGTTCCCATGGGCGCCACGATGTCGTTGCCGGCATGCGGGTGATAGCCGCCCGAGTACCGGGGTGCGCCGAACCCGTCGTAAACGGCCCGGGGTTGCTCCACCGGGCACACCTTGAACACCCCGTTGCTGACGCCGGACAGCGAGGCCAGGAAGTCCCGGTACGCGCTGCCGAGCCGCTCCACGAGCTTCTCGGCCTCGGCTCGCTTCGACTGGATGTCGTCGAAGATCTGCTTCTGTTGGGCGAACTGATCCTGAAGCTTCGCCCGCTCGCCCTCCAGGGCTCGAAGGATGTCGGCCTGGCGGGCCCGGAGCCGCTGCTGGTCCCGGGCCTGCGCCGACAGCTCGTTCTTCAGGTTCTGGACCCTGTCGGCGAGGTCGGAATCGGACTGGGCGAGTGCGTCCACGAACTCGAGCCGGTCGGACAGATCCGCCAGCGAGGTGGCGCCAAGCAGGAACTCGACCGGACTCCCCGGCCCCTGCATGAAGGCCTCGCGCAGGCGTGCGTTCAAGCGGCCCAGGACCGTCTCGAAGCGACGCTTCGCAGCCTCGAGCTCCACCTGGGTCTGCTGGAGCTGCGCGGTCACCTGTTCGTAGATGGCCTGGTGCTCGTCGATCTGCATGGCGATGGCCGCCGCCTCGGCGGAGAGCCGGTCCAGGACGGCCTGCTGGGCGCCGATCTGGCGCTTCAGCTCGGCCAGACGAGCCTTGGCCTCATCCAAGTTCTGTTTCAGCCCGGCCCCGGCGGTTGGAGCAAGGGCCATCAGCAACAGTAAGGACACGGCAGCAACGCCGACCCAGCGGCGTCGGTAGGAGCCAGAGCGTCCCCGGTTGGCCCTCATGGAAGTGACCCTTCGTACCGAACGCAGTGCGGAGATGTCAAGCGAGCGCCCACAGGGTGCCTCGGATCGAGGCCGGATTCAAACATCTTGGGGCCGGGCCCGGGGGTCTCGAGCGGGAGGGCTACAGCTCCGTGCCCGGAAGGCCCAGGTCCCGGGCGATCAGCAAGCGCTGGATCTCGCTGGTGCCCTCCCCGATCTCGAGGACCTTGGCGTCGCGATAGAACCGAGCCACCGGGAACTCCTCGATGAAGCCGTACCCCCCGTGCACCTGCACGGCCTCGCGGGCGCACGTGACCGCAATCTCGCTGGCGTACAGCTTGGCGATGGACGCTTCGACCTTGTACGGGCGGCCGTGGTCCTTCAACCACGCAGCGCGAAGGCACCCAAGGCGCGAGGTCTCCACCGCCACCCGCATGTCGGCCATCTTGAACTGGAGCGCCTCGAAGGACCCGATGGGCCGGCCGAACGCCTCCCGTTGACCGGCATACCTCACGCTTTCCTCCAGGCATCCCCGGGCCAGGCCCACCGCCAGCGCGGCGAAGGCGATGCGGCCGTCATCGATGACCTCCAGGAACTGGGCGTACCCCCGCCCCTCCTCGCCGAGCAGGTTCGCCTGAGGGACGCGACAGCCGTCGAACGACAGCTCGTGGGTGTCGCTGGCCCGCCATCCGACCTTGCGGTAGGAGCGCCCCACCGAGAACCCCGGCGTGTCGGTGGGCACGATGATGTTCGAGATCTCCCCGACGCCACCGGTCATCGCCGCCACGACGCAGACCTTCGAGAGCGGCGTCCCCGAATTGGTGATGAACGCCTTCGACCCATCGATCACCCACGTGCCCCCTTCGAGCCTGGCCGTGGTCCGGATGGACTGCGCGTCCGAGCCGCCACCCGCCTCCGTGAGACCGAAGGACCCCAGGATCTGGCCGCGGGCCATCGGGATGAGCCACCGTTCCTTCTGCTCCTCGGTGCCGAACCGGTAGATGGGGTTGGCCCCCAGGCCAACGGCCGCTTCGAGCGTGATGGCCACCGAGGAGTCTGCCCGGGCGATCTCTTCCAGACACAGGCAGAACGTCAGGAAGTCGCCGTCCAGCCCACCGTACCGATCGGGGAACGGCAGGCCGAACAGCCCGAGCTCTCCCATCTGGCGCACGATCTCCAGGGGGAAGCGCTCCTCGCGGTCCAGCTCCTCCGCGGAAGGGGCGACGATCTCCTCGGCGAATTGCCGAACGGCCTTTTGGAAGTCCAGTTGTTCCTCGGTCAGGTCGAAGTCCACCGGTTCACCCGCTCACCAGGTCGGGCGCCATGAGAGCGGCCTCCCAGTGCGTCTCCTCCAGGAGGTTCCTGGCTCGTTCCATCTCCTCCGTGCCTCCCACGTCATCGGGGCCGAACACCCGCCCCATCCACCAGATCCGGGCCGCGACGTCCTTCGCGGACCCTTGCACCCGCTCGAGTCCCAGGAGCTCCAACGCCTTCTCCAGCGCGCCGTCCCGGTCCCCTTCCGCCAACAGGATCTCCACCTCAGCCTCGAGGAGCCAGTCGACCGACCCCGGCCCGCCCGAGCCGACGATGGAGGACGTCTCCTCCAGCACCTCCCTTGCCGCCTGGAGCTCGCCCGTTCGCACCAGCGCGATCGCCAGCTGGTTCGCCGTCCAGGTCACGATCCCCCGCTCCTTGAGCTCACGGCACAGGCGGTAGCCCTCCCGCAGGTCCTTCACGGCCTGGTCGATACGACCGGCCACACGGTGCAGGGTCCCCCTGGAGGTCAGCGCGCTCGCCAGCTCCCACCGCGCTCCAAGCTCGCGGAAGCCATCGACGGCAGCGTTCAGGTGGGGCTCGGCCTCCATCAGGCGGCCGGTGCGGCGAAGGGCGTTGCCGACGCTCTCCCGGGCGACCGCCACCGAGAACCTGTCGCCCGACGCCTCAGCGATGGCCAGAGACTCGCTCGAGAGGGCGAGGGCCTCCTCCTGGTCGCCCTCGTTCTCGACGAGGGTCGCGACCATGCCGAGCGCCCGGGACTCTGCCCAGGGATCACCTTCAGGGTTAGCCCGGGCCACCACCAGAGCCTCCTCGAACATGTCGCGAGCCTTCCCCATGTCGTTCCTCCAGTACGGGGCCCAGCCGGCGACCAGGAGTGTCCGAGCGAGCGTCCACGGGTCCCCGAGCTCGCGGGCGGCGGCCAAGGCGTGCTGGAGCAACTCCTCGGCCCGTTCAAGATCGCCCCTGATCGAGAGCTCG
>DATDKZ010000023.1:0-2589 GCA_036519575.1 Actinomycetota bacterium
CGGGTTCCAGTTCGACAGGATCAGCGCGGCGAGCGCGATGAAGCCCAGGCCGAGCGTCTGGCCCTCGCGCCAGTTGTTCACGATCTCGACCGACAGGAACGCGCCGGCGAGACCGGCGAACGCGCCGGAGATCAACACGCCTTCCCAACGGAGCGGAGCCACGGCGACCCCGAGCGACCGGGTCGCCTCGGGGTTCTCCCCCGCCGAGCGGAGCCGCAGTCCCCAGCGGGTTCGGTTCAGCACCCACCACACCGGGAAGACGATCAGGAACGGGAACAGGACGAACGGCGACAGCCCCTGGAAGGCCCTCCCGAACGCCGGGATCGACGACAGCAGCGGGATCGAGATCACGTGGAGGTGGGGCTGCCCGGGGTCCGATTGCGTCGCCTGCCCGAAGAAGATGGTGGAGAGGAAGCGTGCGAGGCCGACGGCCACGAGGTTGATCACCACGCCGGAGACGATGTGGTCGATCTTGAACGTGACCGTCGCGAGCGCGTGGATCGACGCGAACGCCGCTCCGCATGCGAGCCCGAGGAGCAGCCCCATGATCGGCCCTGCCGGCACACCCCACCCGAGCTTCGCGCCGAAGTAGTACGCGCCGAACGATCCGCTGACCGTCCCGATGATCATCAAGCCTTCGAGGCCGATGTTGACGATGCCGGAGCGCTCGCTGAAGAGACCCCCGAGACCGGTGAGGTAGATGATCGTGAAATAGGTGAAGGCGATGCTGATCGCGAACCCGAGCTTGCTCACGATAGGGCCTCCCCCACCTCGACCGGGCCTCCCTGAGCAGCGACGATCTCCTCCTCGGCGAGGACGCGTCCGGTCTGTCGGCGCTCCAGCCGGCGCTTCGCGAGCGTGTACGTGATCACGACCGACATGATCAAGATCCCCTGCAGGATGATCACGAATTCCCGCGGCATGTCCGTCTCGATCGGCAGGATCGACTCCCCCCGCGACAACGAGGCCCAGAAGATCGCCGCGAACACGATGCCGATGGGATTGTTCTGGCCCAGGAACGCGACGGCGATACCCGTGAACCCGAGCGTCGCCTCGTAGTTCTGCGGGAGGTACCCACCGGTGGACGTCGAGGCGTTGTTCACGAGGATCTGCTGCATCCCGACCAAGCCGGCGAGCGCGCCCGAGATCAGGAACAGCTTCATCTGCACGGAGCCGATGCCGATGCCGCCGGCCTGGGCCGACCCCACCGACGCGCCCACGGCCCGCGCCTCGTACCCCAGACGCATCCGTTTCACGATGAACCACACGATCGCCGCGGCGAGCACCGCCAGCGGGAAGAGCCACGACAGCCGCGGGGCAGGACCGTAGCCGAGGAGATGGCCCAGGTCGGGCACCTTCGCGTGCGCCGGGAAGATGTTCGTCCGGAGATCGACGTTCTGGCCGGCCGGGGCGTTCGTGTACCGCAGTGGGTTGTTCAACGCCCACGCCACCAGGCTCACCGCGATGCCGTTCATCATGATGGTGGTGACGACCTCGTGCGCCCCGGTCTTCACCTTCAGGGCGCCGGGGATCGCCGCGTACGCCATCCCGCCCAGGATGCCGAACAGGAGCACGCCCCACATCAGCAACGGCCCCGGAAGGATGCCCCCGAGATGCAGGGCGGCCCAAGCGGCGGTGACCATGGCGACGAGGTACTGGCCCTCGACCCCGATGTTGAAGAGCCCGCCCTTGAAGCAGACCGAGACCGCCAGCGCCGAGAAGATCAGCGGGGTGGCGGCCGAAAGCACCCACGCGGGACCGTCCTTGTCCGTCGTCGACGCGCGCAGGATCGACCCGTAGACGGCCAGCGGGCTCTCCCCATAGAGCAGGATGATGATCGCACCGAGACCCAGCGCGATGACGAGAGCGAGCAGGAGCGCGAGCCCCTGCCCGATGGCTCGCTCGAGCCATTCCGGTCTCGTCTTCACGCCGCTCCCGGCGGCGGGCGGGGCGGTCGCCGTGATCGCCATCAGCGCGCTCCCTGGGCGGCGACGTCCCCGAGCATGCCGCGACCGACGTCCTCGGCGGGCGCGCTGGGCGGGTACTCGCCCGTGATCGTTCCCTCGTAGAGGGTCAGGATCCGGTCGGATAGCGCGTAGATCTCGTCGAGCTCGGCGGAGATCAGCAACACCCCTCGGCCGGCGGCTTTCTGTTCCAGGATCTGGCTCCAGACGAACTCGATCGCGCCGACATCGAGCCCACGTGTGGGCTGTGCGGCGAGCAAGAGCTTCGGGTCGGTCTCGAGCTCCCGTGCCAGGATCAGCTTCTGCTGATTGCCTCCGGACAGCGCTCCCGCGGTGACGTCGATGCTCCTCGCACGCACGTCGAACAGCCGCACCAGCTTCCGGGCGAGTTCCTTGATCGTGCGGAGCGACAGGACGCCGAACCTGACGAACGGCGCGTCGTCCTGCCGTCCGAGCACGAGGTTCTCCCAGAGGGTCATCCCCAGGACGAGCCCCTGCTCGTGACGATCCTCGGGGACGAATCCCACGCCCGCGTTCCGTATCTCCGCCGTGCTCCGGGATGCGAGATCTTCGCCGTCGAGGAGGATCCGGCCGGCGTCGAGAGGCCGCAGACCCATGACGACGT
>DATDKZ010000024.1:0-5882 GCA_036519575.1 Actinomycetota bacterium
CGATCCTCCACATCGGCGAGCCATGCACGCAGCGCGGGAACCGTCGGCGGGATGGACTCCTTCGGGATCCGTACCAGCTCCGCCGCGAGCATCTGTTCCTCGTGGAACCGTTGACGGCCTTCGTCATCGAGCCGACCGATCGTGAGCTCCTCGTAGAGCAAGGCCGAGTCCACGAGCGTCGCGTGGACGTACAGGAGCAGGTGCGGGTCCAACGCGTCGTACCGCTTGCCGGTGACCGGATCGATCCCGTTGATCCGGGCATGGACCTCGTTGATCCGCTCCGCCGCGGCGTGAGCCTCCGCCTTCGTGCCGAACGTGATCGTGTACGTCAGCATCAGCGTCCGTTGGAGCCGCTTCCACGGGCTTCGGTCGTACATCTGGGTCTGATTCACGCCGGCCACGACGAGCGGGTGCGCGGCTTGCATCAACAAGGCTCGGGCGCCGCCGAACAGGACGGTGACCTCCCGGTCCACCTGCCAACTGACGCTACCGGGCCCGAAGTACCCGAGATCCGCGTCTGACCCATCCATCTCCTGAAGCGTACCGACGTTCGTTCGGATCACGAAGCGTGACGTGGACGACGCGGCAGGGCACGATACGAGCATGTCCCCGATCCTGGCGGTGATCGGCCTCGCGATCCTTACCGGCCTGATCGCGGGTGGGAGCCTCCGGAACTTCGAGCGCCTCCACGTGCACTGGTGGGCGCTCGTGTTCATCGGCCTGGCCCTCCAGATCGTGGCCGTCCCTCGGTTCGGCTCGGTACCCGTTTGGGCGATCGGGGCGGGACTGCTCATCGCGTCCTACGTCTTGCTGCTGGCGTTCCTCACGGTCAACCGGTGGATCCCCGGAGCAGCGGTCATGGCGGTCGGGCTGCTGATGAATCTCACCGTCGTGGTCGCCAACGGCGGGATGCCCGTGAGCGCCGCCGCGGTCGAGACCGCCGGCGGGACGGCCGCGGCCTTGGCCACGGACGCCGGGGCCAAGCATCACCTGATGAACGACCGAGACCTGTTCGCTCCCCTTGGTGACGTCATCCCGATCCCCCCGCCGGCGGCCGTGGTCCTGTCGATCGGCGACGTCCTGCTCTACGCCGGGATGGCCTGGTTCGTCTTCCAGGTCATGCGGGGACGGAATCGCGAGAGCCCTCGGCCGATCGCGATGTGGTTCCTGACGTATCGGGGGAAGCACGCTCCGGGCCATTGGCGGATGGCGGCTCGCTACCGGGCTGCGCATCCCGTTGGAGCAGAGCGATCGGGAACCGAACCGTGATCGTCGTGCCCTCACCAACCGCGCTCCGGACATGGAACGAACCACCACCGACCTTCGCACGTTCGCGCATCATCGCCATCCCATAGTGGCCCTCGGGACCGGGAGCGCCGGCATCGAACCCCGAACCGTTGTCGTCCAACTGGAGCACGATGTCCTCGCCCTGTTCGGTGACCGACACCGACACGTCGGTCGGGTCGGCGTGTTTGACCGCGTTCATGATGCCTTCGCGCGCGATGTGGAATACGAGTAGCGCGATCGGCGCGGGGAGCTCGATGTCTTGCACATCTCGGTGGAACCGGATGTGCGAGTCACGTCCGACCTCGTCGGTGAACGACTCGAGCGACTCAGCCAAACCTCTGGCGCCGAGGGGCGAACGGTGCAGGTCGCGGATCAGCGCACGGATCCGATCCGACGTCTCTTGCTTCGATTCGCGGATCTTGTCGAGCTGCATGCGGACGTCATCGACATCGCCCCTATCCAGCAGTTTTCTGGCGATATCCACCTGCAGCGATAGTCGGAACAGGACCTGGGCAAGGTCGTCATGGAGGTATCCGGCGATCTGGAGTCGCTCGTCTGCCCGCTCTTCGGCCATGGTGTTCGAGAGCTCGCGGAGGATCTCCTCACGCTCGGTCAGCTCGATGTGCGCCTCTTCGAGAGCCTGCGATCGAAAGAACATCTGCCGGGCGAAGATGAGGGGGGCCAACACCGCCGGGAGACTCCAGAGACCAACGTCTTGATAGAACACGGCGAGGGTGAGGCCCAGGATGCCAAGCCCCAGATAGCTAATTAAGAAGTCGCGAACATTCCCAATCGTGAGCTGTTTGAACATGTCTGCTGCAGAAATGCCGAGCTTCGTGCTCATGTACAGAGTCACGAGACTGGCGTTAACGGCATAGTCCGCGAGGGCAGCCAAAGCGGCCGCTCCAACGACGACGACGATTCGGGATTTGTTAAGCGGAAGAGTCGGGTCGTGAAAGATGTGGAAGATGGCACTGGCCGCGACAACGGAGAGTGCAACTTGACTCCGATTGTAAAGCGCAGCCCCGAGTGAGACCTCGCGTCGAAACTCGCGGGGGTCCAGAGCACCAATGAGAGCAATCGCACCCGCTCCACCGGCGGGGTAAAGAATTGCCACCATTATCAGCACGGGAAATCCCACACTGATCGTTAGTCCGCGCCAAGCTGGAACAGGAAGAAATTCGATACCAGCAATCAAGACCGACCAGATCAACCACTCTGGGTTGAAGGAAATTGGGCTCAGGAGGAGGAACGCCCCAATGATGGCGAGGGTCGCCAAGAAGAGGCAGACGCTCACGAGGAGCAGCAGGCGATCCCGGTTCCTCGTCTCGACCATGGGTCTACATCATGACTGGGTCCGACAATCCTTTCGAGTAGGGGGAAAGTACTGCAAAGGTCGTAGGCCGATGCAGCGGCTTGTCCCCCGTCCAGGGGTCCCCCGATAGTGTCCAGCGTGTCCCCTGGGCGGGGATGTGACGAAGGAGGAAGAGGATGAAGATCGCGCGTCGCGTGATTCTGGCTCTCGGCTCGGTGACGGCTCTCGCCCTGGCGGGCGGCGCCCACTGGCGGGTCGGCTAAGACCTAGCAATTCAATCTAGTGAGGCCTCCGGCCGTTTGGTCGGAGGCCTCTTCGTTTTCCTGAGCGTGACTCTCGAGCTGGCTAGAGGCCAAGCTGGCCGGCTACAGCGGCTCAACCCTAAGCGGCAATTTGGCGGCGACGGTGGTTCCCTCCCCTAGACGCGATTCGACAACAAGTTTCCCGCCGCGGGACTCGACCCTTTCTCTCATCAGTTGCAGACCGAAGTGATTGCGCAAATCGACGTTCGAACTTTCAAAGCCAACTCCCGTGTCCGACACAATTAGCCGCCCGTTGTGCTCTTCCTCTTCCCATATTCGGACGGTTACCCTCCCGGCTTTTGAATATTTCGCTGCATTCGTCAAGGCTTCCCTTGCGACTTGATAGAGCACGAGCAGAGCCTCATCCGACCCATCGAGATCTTCCAAATAGAGGTCCATGGGCGGCGCCCCATTTGACTGGAGATGTTCCGCGAGTAGGCGAATCGTTCCGACGAGTCCCTCAGGACCCAGGGATGACCTCCGCAACTGATCCACCACTTGCCGGATGGCTGCTTGAGATGCGGCAGTCGCAGCGAGTAACTCGGGAAGGTCCGCATCAAGATCCAACAATCGCCCGGCGTCTAGATCCTCCTTTAGCACCTGTCCCATGAGGTGAACCTGGAAGAGAGGCGGGAGCACCTCGTCGTGCAACTCGCCCGCAAGAGCGACGCGTTCATCGCGACGTTCTTCGCTAACCGATTCTGTGGTTCTGCGTAGCGCCTCGTCTTTGGTGGCAACCCGCTCTTTCGCCTCATGAAGCCTTTCCGCTCGAACGAGACCTCCCCTCGCCAACGCAAGCGGAACGAGGCAGAAGAGCAGACCCCACCCACCCGCGGCTAGGAAAATCGCGGCGATCAGCGGAGCGACTAAGCCCATCGAGACGTAGAGAATCGTGCTGTCGGCGGGAGCTGACCCGAACAAGTGCCGCACGGCCATGAGAGGCGACACCCGGTCTCGTAGAACTATCGTCGGCACCACACAGGCTGCATTTACGGCAAAGTCGGCCGCGAGAGCCATCAACGACCATAGGGCGACAGCGGGCCACGCCGCGGCATTGACGTTCCCAACGTGGAAGACGAGGGCGGCCGCGGTAGTGGCAAGCGCAACCTGGGATCGGTTGAAGACAGCTCTTGAGAATGAAGACTCGCCGCGGACCTCCATTGGATCGAAGCAGCCCGCGAAAGCGACAATTGCCGCGAAAGCCGGAGGGAAGAGAAGGGCCGCTGCGAGGGAGACTGGCAAAGACATGGTCAGAGTTACGCCCTTGCCGACCCGGACGAGCATTAGGTCAGCTGCGAGCGCAACGGCGGCCCAAAGAGCGATCTGCCACCACCTGCCGTCGAGGGCTACACGCTCGGAAGAGACGAGCAGCGCGAGGAAGACAAAAATGCCGAGAGACGAAGCCAGCTGGAATATCCGGATTGCGAACGAATCATCGACACCACGAGTCGTCGGATTCTGCAAATCACCCGGTATCGTCGTTGCCGAGGCCATCCCCTTCCCTCCCGATCCACTCGCCCCGGCCCCCGGCGATTCTTACGCCCGGCGGTTATCCACAGGCAAGGTGTCGAGCGTTGAAAGAGTGACAAGCAAAGCGAACGCGCACGTCAGACGGCCCGAGGGGTTCCTGTATTCGAACGAGCCATGAGAAACTCGCGGGCATGGACGAGCGCTCCCACCGTAGGGACACCTGGGGTGACGATCCGGAGGAGGTAGACGCTTCCGAGACCGTTGCCGAGCTTGAGGTCGTCGAGCCTGAAGCTGCTCGCCGCTGGCACGAGCACCCCGCGTTCGTACCAGTCAAAGCGGTGGCGCGCTTCATACAACGAAGCGGGAAGCGGATCGCTGTGACCGTCGCAGGCTTCGCCGTGCTGCTCGCCGGTATCGCCCTTCTGGTGCTGCCAGGGCCGGGATGGCTGCTGATCTTCATCGGCCTCACGATCCTCGCTACCCAGTACATGTGGGCGGAACGTCTGCTGACGGCCGCCAAGCGCAAGGCTGAGCAGGCGAAGGACGTCGTCCTCCGCAAGAAGAATCGAGACGACACACCTGCGGGCTGAGGTGGCTCGATGACACCGGGCTCGATCCTGATCGGCACCTCGTCGTGGACCGACAAGACGCTCATCAAGGACGGCAACTTCTACCCGTCCGACGCGAAGACCGCGGAGAAACGCCTGCAGTTCTACGCGTCAGAGTTCCCGTTGGTGGAGGTCGACTCCACTTACTACTTCCCGCCGTCGGAGAGCAATTCCGTCCTGTGGATCGAGCGAACCCCGAAGAACTTCACGTTCAACATCAAGGCTTATTCGCTGCTGACGAACCACCCGACGCGCCCCAACTCCCTGTACAAGGATCTGCAGCCCGCCATCCCCGAGGGCAAGCGCAACGTCTATCGCGAGCAGCTGCCCGACGAGGTCGTCGACGAGGTCTGGCAACGCTTCCGTGACGCGCTCATGCCGCTGCATTCGGCCGGCAAGATGGGAGCCGTGCTGTTCCAGTTCCCGCAATGGTTCGTGATCTCGAAGAAGTCGAAGGCCTACATCGAAGAATGCGTCGAACGGCTCCCGGACTTCCGCGTCGCGGTCGAGTTCCGTCACAAGAGTTGGATGGAAGAGCGGAACGTGGAGGAGACGCTCGGGTTCCTCGAGGAACGCAATCTTCCCTATGTGTGCGTGGACATGCCGCAAGGCTTCGACTCCAGCATCCCCCCGATCGCGGCGGCGACCGCGAAGGACCTCGCGATGGTCCGGTTCCACGGACGCAACCGCGAGACGTGGCAGGCGAAGAGCGACACCGCGAGCGCCCGGTTCCGCTACGACTACCCGAAGGAAGAACTCGAGGAATGGGTTCCGCGGATCGAGTCGCTCGCCGGTGAGACCCGGGAAACCCACGTCTTGATGAACAACTGCTATCAGGACTTCGCGGTCAGGAACGGCCGCGAGCTCGGCGACCTGTTGGGGCTTGACCTCGGCTAGGTA
>DATDKZ010000025.1:0-2417 GCA_036519575.1 Actinomycetota bacterium
CCGGGGCCGGGGGTCACGATCATGACGATGCCTGCCAGGAGCAGGACGAACCCGACGACGGTGACGGCGATCCGCTTGCCGCTCCGGGCGGTGAACCGCAAGACCACCCCGAACGGGAACCACACCCAGTGTCCGACCCGATTGAGCGATGGACTCATCCGTGGCTCACGAACGGAAGTGTACGGGAGGGCACCCCAGCGCTGTGGGAGATCCTCCTGCGCGGGGGGACGCCAGTACCGGCACGAGTAGCGGAAAGACCGTGTTGTACCCTGGTTCGGGACTGCCCGGCTGCATCTATTCATCCGAATGTTGCGAGTTCGAGTCTCGCGGAGCCCGAGTAGCAGAGAAGACCCGGCGGCCCGCGGCCCTGATCGGAGTGTGAAGCGTGAGCGAATGGGAGGATGCCCCCGTCGGTGCGGTTCTCGTGCAATTCGAGGACGGCAGCGCGATCGTGAAGAGCGACGGGAACGAGGCCGACATCGAGGAGATGGCCCGATTCTTCGCGGACGTCGAGGTGGGCGGGATCAGCGACGAAGCGCAGACCCTCATTCGGGTACTCGTCGAGCACGAGCTGACCGTGAAAGCATACGTTCCCAAGAATGAACCTCGCGCTTCCGCGCGAGACCACGTGTGGATGGTCGCCAACGCACTTCAGGACCTGGGCGTGATCGACTGATCTCCGTTCGTTTCGATCCGCCGTTCAGGGCGCCGCGGGGGACGGGCATTTCGGAGATCGTTCTCGCGTTCCGGGTTCGCGGGCTGCACGCGACCACCACGTAACGTCGCGGGAGACCTCGGCGTGTCAGCCTCGGAGTCCCATGCCTGCCGACCATCACGTGTACGGCGGCTCGACCTGAGGGTAGATCGGCGTCGTCAAACGGCGCGTGGGCGGCGGCCGACCAGGAGCAGACGCAGGGCGAGGCTGAGGGCAGAGGTAGCCGAGACGGCGATCAATGTGAGGGTGGGCCGACCAGCCAGCGACCCCACGGCCACCAGGAGCAGCCGTCCGTCCCTCCCGCCCAGCAGGAACGCCAATGCCCGCTCGGGGGCGGGGACAAGCCCGAGCGCCGCGGCCCGGTCCTTGGTCGCCATGGATAGGAGGGCGCCTGTCGTGGCCGCCACCGCCAGGAGGAGCACGACCGAAGGGCTGTCGGCGCCGTCCAACGCCCACAGCCCCAACCCCGCCATGATGGCGGCATCGGCGAGCCGGTCGAGCACCCCGTCGAGCATGGCTCCACGTGGTCGCGCTCTGATCTGGAGGCGTGCCACCTCCCCATCGACTCCGTCGACAACGGAGGCCACGTGTGCCGTCACGCCTCCAAGCACGCCTTCGCCCGCGGCGAGGAGCCCAGCGGCGAGCACTCCGAAAAGGAACGCCACGAGGGACATCAGGTCCGGCGACAGTCGCAGCGGTGCCAGGGCCATGGACAGTCGGGTGGAGAGCGGCCGGTTCAGGTACCGGGACACGGGCCCGTCGCTCTCCCGGACCAGGGACCGGCGCAGCCCCACACGGGCCGCCCGGAGGTCCTCCGGGGTGTCGACGTCCTGCCACCAGTGGCCTGGTGGCAAGGGGATCGCGGTGACGGGAATGGTCTGTGAAAGCCGGGTTACCGCTCGCGCCAGGCTGAAATCACCCTCCGCAGCCGCGCGTCGCTGGCATTCGAAGACCGTGGGGGGGAGCAGGAAAACTCCGCAGTCGATCGCGGGCCGCTCCAGGTGCTTCCCCAAGGCGAGTACCCGCATCCCTTCGAGGTGCACCCGGGTGCCCTCAGCCCAGGCGGATGCTTCGGGGCGAAGGTCGACCAGGACGGCCGGCCTTCCTGCCCGGATCAACCCTCGCTGCGCACCCTCGGTGAAGACGTGATCGGTGGTCTGGAGCAGAAACAGCGGCTCGTCGGCAACCAGCTCCTCCGCGGCGGCCAGGGATGCGCCGTTCCCCGCCTCCCACCTCTCGGCGTACACCGCCCGCACCTGTCCGGGGGCGATCCTGCCCACCGCTTCGGCAACTGGACGGGCGCGGTATCCCACCACCACGACGACCTCTTCCAGGCCGAGCGCAAGGAGGGATCGGACGGCCCGTTCCACGAGTGGTAGCCCTCCCAGGCGGACCAGCGCCTTGGAGCCGCCGCCGGTCATGGGGTGGAACCGCTCTGAGCTGCCCGCGGCAAGGAGGACCCCGATCCGGGGGATGGGACCTGGACCAGCCGATAGAACCGCCCCAGCCGCCGGATCGGGCACGGGTCGCCTGGCCAGCCGGCCGACGCCTTCGGACGTGACTGTCTCCGACACGCTCCCTCCCGGATCGGAAGTTCCCTAGCCCCCAGGGCCGGCAAGAGTATGGAGCCCGGTCAGCCATCGGGGCAACACGCCCCACGACAGGCGAGCGGCCCCCTTCGGCGGGCCGCTCCCCGGGTTCC
>DATDKZ010000026.1:0-8842 GCA_036519575.1 Actinomycetota bacterium
GCGCCTCGCTCAGGCGTTCCTGGACGCGCTCCGGCTTCGCCTTGATCTTGCCCTGCCGCGTGAGGCTCAACAGGAGGGCGGCGGCGTGGAAGCTCATCTCGGCCTCGGACGCCTCGGGTGGATCGGCCAGGTTGCCCTCGATCTCCGTCAGTCGCTCGCGTAACTCCTCCGCTGCGGATTCCGCAAACTCATCGCCTGTCGCGAACTTCCGCCCGAGTTCTCGAAGCTGAGCCTTGATGGTCTCCTGTTCCTGGACCAGTGGGGCCTGCGCGTCCTGGATGCTCTCGAACTTCGCAGGCCGCATCCTCGCGGCCTGCTGGGCGACGAACAGCTCGACCTTGAACGGATGGCCATCAGTGGCCTCCCGCAGGAACGCCGCTTCTCGGGCAGCGGGAGAGTCGACCGGGCGGAGCCGGTCGACGATCTCGTGGACCGCGAGCGGCACGTCCTCGCCCCGTGCGTTGCGGAAGTGCACGACGTTGTCGGTGCGGAATCCCTCCACGGCGTCGTAGAAGGAGTTGAGGAACATCCATCGACGGAACTCACCGTCGGTCACGACATCCAGGCCGATGTCGATCTGGCGACGGACCGCGTCGCGGATGGCCCGGTCCTCCAGGTCCCGCAGCTCGGCACGGTCCTTGCGCCGCTCCTCCGCAAGCACGGCCGAATGGCCGGGCGCGTAGAACGACTCCACGGCTTGCTTGAGCGGCGCCGGGCGGAGGAGGCTGCCGACCGTGTCGGCCCGGGGCGGAGTGCGCGGCTGCCTCAGGGCGGATCCCATCGAACCCACGTCGAGAGCGGCGCCCGGAACTCCCAGCCGCGAAGCTCGACGGGCCGCTCGGGGTTCAGGCGGAGGTTCGGGAGCCGGTCCAGCAGGACCTCGAGCGAAACCCGGGCCAGGTGGCGGCCGAACCACGCCCCCAGGCAGAAGTGGGGGCCGATGGCGAACGCCAGGTGCGCCCTTTCCTTCCGGTGCAGGTCGAACCGGTCCGGGTCACCGAAGCGACGGGGGTCCCGGTTGGCGGACGAAAGCACGGCCCCGATCAGGGCGCCCTCCGCCAGCGGGACGCCGGCCAGCTCGGTGTCACGCGTGGTCTGGCGGGTCGACGTGCCGACCGGGCCCGCCCACCGGAGGGTCTCCTCGACCACCGGCCTGACCAGGGAGCGATCGGCGCGGACCTCGGCGAGCTGCTCCGGGTGGGACAGCAGGGCCCAGGTCGACAGGGCGATCAGGTCGCGGGGTTCCTGGAGGCCTCCAGAGAGCATCAGCTTGGTGTTCGCCACGATCTCCTCGCGGGACATCCGTTCGCCACCGCCGTCGAAGTGGAGCATCCACGACAGGACCGACCCGTCGGGCTCCTCCTCCAGCCGATCCATCACTCGCTCCAGGGCGTCTCCCAGCTCTGCGCTGGCCGCGTCGGCCGGGGCCTGCTTGGCCGGATCCCCTTCGAAGTTGGCCAGTCCAGGCATCAGGCCCTCGTTCCACCGCAGCAGGTCCTCCCACGGCACCTCGTCGAGGCCGAGCATGAACCGGAGCGATCGGACCGACATCGGATCGCAGAACTCGCGGAACAGGTCGCACTCCCCCCTGTCCGCGAGCCCATCGATCAGCTCGTGGGCGAGCCGGGGGATCATGCCTCGTGTGCGCTCCTCGACGTCGCGGGGACGGAAGGGTGGTTCCACGATGCGCCGGATGCGCTGTTGGTCGGGCCCTTCGGAGCCCAGCATGTTCGTCCCCATCGTCCTGTTGAGCGTCGATGGATCCGTCTGGGCCGTGAACACCTTCGGCGTGAGGTCGACGTGACGGACGTCGTCGTACCGGGTCACCAACCACAGCTGGACGGCGGGAACCCAACTCACCGGCTCATCGTCGCGGAGCCGCGCGTAGACCGGATACGGATCGCGCTCCAGCTCCTCGAGCGAGACGCCCTCGCCGAGCGTCACATCGACGAGGGCGCCTCCCTCGCCCGGAGGTCGGGGAGTACCTGGCTGGCCGGCGCCCGGCCCCTCGCCACGAGGGTCAGGATGAACCCGATGGCGAACCACGCGAGCGCGTAGATCGGCGCGAGCAGCGTCGGTTGCGTGACGTCGGCGAACGAGCCGTAGATCGCGCCGCCGCTGATGGCGATGCCGAGGATCGCGGCGATCACGACGCCAACGAAGTTCGAGACGCTTCGGAGCCCGCTCAGCGCGCCGACCGACATCAGGAAATAGACGACGACCAGCGCGAAGCCTCCGAACGTGGCCGACCAGGCGAAGATGGCGAAGTAGTGCGGCGTCTCGGGCAGCGCGAACAGGCTCTTCCAGAGCTCCGTCCCCAGGATGAACAGCCCCTGGATGAAGATGAGGCACAGGATCGCGCCGACCGGCGTGCCGAACCGACGTGACACCGATGCCAGGGGTGCGGGGAGCCGCCGATCCCGGGCCATGGCGAACACTCCACGGGTCGATGCGGTTGCGGCTCCGATCCCCACGGCCAGGATGTCCATCAGGACCACCAGCTCCATCACGCGCACCAGCGTGGTCGAGCCGTACCCACCTGCCGAGGCCGGGGACGCTAGAGCGAAGAGGGGCGCAGCCGCGGCGCTGGCGAAGGTCTTCAGGTCGAACCCGAACCCGGCGACCTGCGCGTACGCGGCGATGAGATAGAAGATCGAGACCAGGAAGACCGAGAGCAGCACGGCACGTGGGATCTCGCGTTTGGGGTTCGCCGTCTCCTCGGCGAGGTTCGCCGCCGTCTCGAAGCCGACGAAGATCAGCACGCCGTAGAGCACGCCGAACAACACCCCCGACCACTCGTTCGGCGCCTGACTCGGGTCGAACGCCCTCGCCACGTCGTTGTCCCCGCCCACCTTGACGATCACATAGACGAAGAACGCGAGGACCACCGCGGCCGAGATCAGCGCCAGCGTGAGCTGGAGCCGTGTCGAGATCTTCACGCCCAGGTAGAGCACGAGGAAGAGAGCCACGGCCCAGACGACGTTCCACGCCCAGATCGGCAGGGGCTCCCGGTTGAACTCGATCTGAAGCGTGTCGTGGACGTATCCGCCGATCAGGACGCCCAGGCCGCAGGTGAGCACGATCGTCCCTCCGTAGTACAACCACCCGGCCGCCGCACCGATCGTGTTCCCGAGGCCGTTCGTCACGTAGTCGTAGAGCGAGCCGGCCGCGTGGATCCTCCTCGCGTACTGGGCCACGATCCAGCCCAGAGCGAATACCCCGATGGAGGCGAGCAGGACCGACAATGGCGCGGCCACGCCGGCCCCCTTGCCCGTGGCGCTGATGATCCCGACGATCAACGGGATCAGGAACGCCGAGGAGAACACGGGTCCGATGAACCCCACCGACTGCGCGATGACGTCGATCAGCCTGAGCTTGGTCTCGCCCAGGCGCTCGTAGCCACCCTGCTCGTAGCCACCCTCCTGCGATGCAGCCACGCGGAACCCCCTCCCTCCGTCGCGGACCGCCGCCTCGCGCCCGAGACTACGCGGCCCAGCCCCCCTCGGGCCGTTCGAACCACACGTGGGCCTGCCCGGTGCCCACCGAGGCCTCGTACTCCCCGTACTGCGTCCCCGGCGCACGGCACCTCGAGCCACCGAGCGCCCCCACCATGATCAGGTAGTGCCCGAACTTGCCCTCCGGCCCGAACCGCTTGTACTCGGGCATCCAGTCGATCATGCCGGCATGGTCCCCCGCGGCGAGTAGCTTCAGGACGCGCTCGTCGGCATCTCGCGCCTCGGGCGTGAAGATGTTCGACAGGTCCGAGGACTCGTGGTGACGGAGCTCGCGGAACGGGAAGAACCGGTGGGTCAGGCCGCCGGATGCGAGCACGATCACTCGGCGATCGACCTGCTCGACGGCCTTCCCTAGCAGTTCGCCGAGCAGGAGGAAGTCGTCGGTCTGCCCCGTCCCGTTGATGGCGATCGAGATCCACCGCTCCCCGCCGGTCAAGTAGGTCCAGATGTTCACGGTTCCGTAGAAGATCGGGAGGTACGGGTCGTCGGAAGCCAGGATCCACGTATCGTCCCGGCCCTCCGCTTGCTTCGCCAGCGCGCGAGCGAGCTCCGGATCGCCGGGCATGTCGTAGGGGATGGCGCTCATGCCGCGCGGGAGCTCGTGCGAGGTGAAGAAGCCCTTCCGCCGTTCCTGGGCCGAAACGATGTGCTCGAAGGTGGACTCCCAGTGCGTGTCGCACACCACGACCGTGTCCGGCTTCAGCCGGTCGAAGGCCTCGGACTTCAGCCGTCGAAGTCCGTCCACCAGGCTGATCTCCTTGCCGTCGTTGATCTCGAGCCGGACCTCCTCGGGCAGCATGATGGTCGGGACGTGTGACACGAGCCCGGCGCCGACGATCTCACCCATCCGCGATCAACTCCCCTCCCACGGTGCCTCGCAGACCGTCTTGACGTCCGCGTAGAAGTCGAAGCTCCACCGGCCACCCTCACGCCCGATCCCCGAGTCCCTCGCGCCGCCGAAGGGTGCCCTGAGGTCCCGGACGAAGAAGCAGTTGACCCACACGGTGCCGGCCACGAGCGTGGGGGCGATCCGGTCGGCCCGCTCCCGGTTGCCCGTGTACACGATGGCGTCCAGACCGTAGTCGGTCCCGTTCGCCAACGCGACGCCCTCCTCCTCCGAATCGAAGGGCTGGAGGGTGAGGACCGGGCCGAACACCTCCTTCTTGAGGATCTCGGCCTCGGGGGGGACGTCGACGAACAGCGTCGGCCGGTAGTACAGCCCGCCGAGGTCCTCGTTCGGGCCGCCCCCCAGCACGGCCTTGGCCCCTTCCTCCTTGGCCCGCTGGACGAACCCGTCCACCCGGTCGAAGTGCTCCCTCGTGATCTGCGGGCCGAGTTCGGTGTCGGGGAGGCGCGGGTCGCCCTGCCTCAGCGCCGAGGCCTTCTCGACGAACCGGTCGAGGAACTCGTCGTGGATCCCCCGCTCGACCAGCAACCGCGTGCCGGCCAGGCACACCTGGCCCGCGTTGTCGTACTGGTTGACGGCCTGAGCGATCGCGGCCTCGACGTCCGCGTCGGCGAAGATCAGGAACGGGGCCTTGCCTCCGAGCTCGAGCGAGACCGGGGTGAGGTGGGGTGCCGCGGCCGCGGAGACCAGCTTGCCGGTCTCGACCGATCCGGTGAACGCGATGCGGTCGACGTTCGGGTGGGCGACGAGCGCCGCGCCGGCCTCCTCGCCGATCCCCTGCACCACGTTCAGGACGCCGTCGGGCATCCCCGCCTCGCGGGCGAGGTCGCACAGCATGGAGGCCGTCAGCGGCGCCCACTCTGGCGGCTTGAACACCACCGTGTTCCCGGCGGCGAGCGCCGGTGCCAGGCGCCAGGTCCCGAGCATGAGCGGCGCATTCCACGGCGTGATCACGACGGTGACACCGGCCGGATCCCATTCGACCCGACTGCGATGCTCCCCCATCTCCAGGTCGTCCTCGTGCAACGACAGGAGCTCGTCGGCGAAGAAGTGGAAGTTGCGGGCCACGCGGGGCATGACGCTCCGCTGCATCGAGCGCAGGAGCGAGCCGTTGTCGGTGGTCTCGACCACCGCGAGCTGGGGCACCTGGGCCTCGACGAGCTCGCCGACGCGGTGGAGAATCGCCGAGCGCTGCTTGGGCTCCGTCGCCGCCCAGCCGGGGAAGGCGTCGCGGGCGGCCGCGACGGCGGCGTCGGCCTCCTTCTTTCCGCCACGGGCCACCATGGCCAGCGTCTCCAGGTCGATCGGGGAGAGGTCCAGGAACATGTCCGAGGAGGGAACACGGGAACCACCGATCCAGTGGTCGGCGGAGACCCTGATCCCTTCGATCGTCGAGACGTTCGCCATGCCGTGCCCGTCAGCCGAAGAACGCGGCGAGCTGGGGCTCCACGCGGCGGCGGAACGCGACGTTGATCCGCTGCCGCTCGAGCACCTGCTTGAGCATCTTCCTCGCCTGGGGGATGTCGTGCTCTTCGAAGAACTCCTGCACGTCGGCCTCATGCTCGGGCGTGGTCAGGAACCGCACGCCGTCCGCGAGGTAGATGATCGTGTTCGGAGGCAGCCGCCGGTTGACCTCCTCCCAGTGCTCCTTGACGAACCGCCACGCTCGATCCCCCACGTCGCGGTTGGCCATCGCCCTGCCCAGGAGGAACGGCGTGTTCTGGGACCGGACCTCGTCGCTCAGCGCGAGGTCCAGGGCTCGGTCGATGAGGTCGGGGTGCCTGAAGTCGGCAAGCGCGTACAGGTACCGGAGTTGCTCTTGGGGCGTGGGCGCGTCCTTCGATCGGGCCAGGAACCGCTCGAAGTCATCGCCATCGCCGGTGGCCGCGACGACGGCGACCGAGGCGGCCGCCAGCGAGGCGTCCACGGGCTCGCCCCCTCGGGCCTCCGCCTCGAGCTCCCGAGCCCTCGCCGAGACCTCGGCGTCGCCGCCGAGGATGGCCAGGGCCGAGACCAGGGTGCCCCGGAGCGACCTCGACAGGTCGGGCTCGTCCGGTCCGGGCCCCCACCCGAGCCGGTCGAACGCGGGACGCCCCAGCTCCCGGACGTACCGGCGGAGTCCCTCGCGAGGCTCAACCTCCACGAACCGGTCGAACCATCCCATGGTGGTCACGACCGTCTGCCACACGTGGAGGTCGGTCTCCCCCGTCAGCCCCCGGACCAGCTCGAGGTACTCGGCGGCGGGAAGGCCGCCGGCCACCGCCTCCGCCCACGTGTCGTCCACCAGCCCGAACCGTTCGATCGCGGCCAGGGCCTCGAGGGCATGGGTCCAGACTCGCTCTCGGAGCGCACCCTCGTACCCGACTCGGAGGAAGCTGGCCCCCCCCGCGTTCGCCACCACAACCGCGTCGCGCTCCAGACGGGGGAGGTCGGCTCCCGTCGGCTCGACCAGGAGGGCCCGAACCTCCCCGTCCGGGCTTGAGGACTCCCGGGCGAGCAACGGGACCTCCCAGCGCGTCCCGTCGTCGCCGCCGTCATAGCGGAACCGCTCCTGGGCGAACGAGAGCGCGTCCGCATCCTCCCGCACCGTGACGAGCGGGTATCCCCCCTGCCAGATCCACGTATCCATGATCCGGCGAACCGGCTCCTCGGTGGCGGCCTCGATCGAGTCCCACAGGTCGGACGTTTCGGTGTTGCCGAACTCGTGATCCTTCAGATAGCGGCGGATCCCATCCCGGAATCGCCCGGGACCGAGATACCGCTCGAGCATTCGCAGGACGGCGGCGCCCTTCGTGTAGGTGAGCGAGTCGAACATGTCGGACGCGTCGTCGGGCGAATTGACCGGATACTCGATGGGGCGCGTGCTGTCCAGCGCGTCGATCTCTAGGGCCGTCGAACAGACCCGGCGGAACGATCCCCACCGGTCCCAGTCCGGCCGGAACGCATCCACCGCGAGGTTGGCCATGAACGTGGCGAACGCCTCGTTCAGCCAGATGCCGTTCCACCACCGCATGGTGACCAGATCGCCGAACCACATATGAGCGAGCTCGTGAGCCACGACGTCGGCCACCGCCAGGAGCTCCTGCTGGGTGGACTGCGAGGGCTCGACCAGGAGCAGCGATTCCCGGTAGGTGATCAGCCCCAGGTTCTCCATGGCGCCGGCGGCGAAGTCCGGCAGGGCCACGAAATCGACCTTCTTCTCCGGATACGGGATCCCGTAGTAGTCGGTGAAGAACCGGAGCGAGAATGCCCCGGACTCGATGGCGAAATCCACCAGGTGCCCCTTGCCGGGGACGTGCGCCACCCGCAGCGGAACGCCGTCGACGTCCACCGCCTCGGTCAACTCGAGCGGCCCCACGACCCATGCGACGAGGTAGGTCGACATTGGGATCGTGTCATCGAACCGGACGGCCAGCTTGCGGTCCCCCGACGGCTCCCGGCCCGCCTCCGGCGTGTTGGACAAGGCGACCAGGCCCTCCTCCACGACCAGCGTCACCGAGAACACGGCCTTCAGGTCGGGCTCGTCCCAGCAGGGGAACGCTCGCCGTGCGTCGGCCGCCTCGAAGTGGGTCGTGGCGATGGTCCGGGTCCGGCCCTCGGCGTCGGTGTAGGTCGAGGGATAGAACCCCACCAGCCGCTCGTTCAGGACCCCGGTGTACTCCAGGTGCAGCGTCCACTCACCGGGCGGAGCGGGCTCGGCGAGCAGGACGCGCGCACGCTCGTTCGCCCGGTCGAGCGAGATCTCCGAGACGTCGACCTTCGTGCCGTTGCCGTTGGTCAGCCTGCCGTCTTCGACCCGAAGGTCCACCGCGTTCAGCACGATCTCCCTGACGGGCTCGCGCACCGTGATCCGAACGTCCTCGGCGCCGCGGAACGTCCCCGCAGCCAGGTCGGGCTCGATCGCCAGCTCGTAGCGGGAGGGTATGACGGTCCGAGGCAGGCGGTACGTCGACTCGCCTCCGCCGTTCCGGCTCACAGCACCGGGGCGAGCCAGGAGGCGTACTGCTCGATCTCTCCCTTGGTCGCCGCGAAGAACGTTCCTTGGATCTCCTTCGTGATCGGCCCTCGGGTCCCCTCACCCACGACGCGATCGTCCACCTCGCGCACGGGAGTGACTTCGGCGGCCGTCCCGGTGAAGAAG
Organism: Actinomycetota bacterium; assembly: GCA_036519575.1. GTDB lineage: Bacteria > Actinomycetota > UBA4738 > UBA4738 > HRBIN12 > AC-69. The sequence continues at coordinate 8,564 of DATDKZ010000026.1, forward strand.
GCCTCGTCGGCGTTGTACAGATCCGTACGGACCAGATTCTCCTCACGCACCTCGTAGCCGAGGTCGCCGGCCATGGACATGACGGTGGCTCGGGTGATGCCGTCGAGGCAACCGGACTGGGTGGGAGGAGTGAGCAGAACGCCCTGGCGGACGACGAAGACGTTCTCGCCGGTCCCGTCGGTGATGTAGCCCATCTGGTTCAGCATGATTGCCTCGTCGTACCCAGCTTTGACGGCTTCAATCTTGGCCAGGACCCCGTTGATGTACTGCCCCGTGGCC
>DATDKZ010000027.1:0-5022 GCA_036519575.1 Actinomycetota bacterium
CTGTCGAAGGAACCACTGCACCCCAGCGACGTGATCGCTCCGCTGATGGCGCTGGCCGAGTGGCGCGACCGGCCGGCGAACGATCTCCTGGCGGCCATCGCCACGGCGTACGAGGTCGCGGTCACGCTCTGCGACTCAGCAACCCTGCGGATGCACGGGTGGGACCACGTGAACTACCTCGGGATCGGCGTGGCCTGTGCCGCCGGGGACCTGCTGGGGCTCCCGGTCGAGGGGATCGAGCACGCGGTCTCGATCGCCGCCGTCCCCCACGCGGCCATGCGCGAGACCAGAGCCGGGGAGCTCTCGATGTGGAAGGGCGCGGCCGCGGCCAACGCCGCCCGGAACGCCGTGTTCGCCACGCTCCTGGCCGAGAAGGGCATGACCGGCCCGGCCCGGCCGTTCGAGGGCGAGATGGCCTTCGCCCGGCAGCTCCTCGACGGCGACGGGTTCGACTTGGAGCTCTTTTTGCGATTGGAGGCCAAGGCGCCACCGAGACGGATCCTCGACACCCACATCAAGTTCTGGCCGGTCGAATACCACGCACAGAGCGCCGTCGACGCCGCCCTTCGGTTTCCCGAGGGCTTCCTCCGGGACGCCGACAGGATCAAGTCGATCGAGATCGACACCTTCGATGCGGCCTACCAGATCATCGCCAAGGACCCGGAGAAGTGGGACCCGAAGACCCGCGAGACGGCCGACCACTCGCTCCAGTACATCGTGGTCGCGGCGCTCCTGGACGGCGAGGTCACGACCCGGACGTTCGAGCCCGAGCGATTCCGCGATCGCCGGACCCTCGACATCTTGAAAGAGCGGGTTACCGTCCGCGAGGACCCGGAGCTCTCCGCGGGATACCCTGAGGGCATCCCCAATCGGATCACGGTGACGACGACCGGCGGGGGTCGGGAGGTGCGGGAAGTCCGCTATCCGAGAGGGCACGCGCGCAATCCGATGACCGACGAGGAGGTCGTGGCGAAGTACCGGGCGAACGTGCACGGGCGGCTCGACGTCGACCGGGCCGCATCCTTGGAGGGCTTCGTGTGGAACCTGGAGCGGGAAGGGAGCCTGCGGGAGCTCGTGCGGCAGCTGGCCGAGGACCGATGACCTGGCTCACGCCCGACCCGGGCGAACATCCGGCCAAGCGCTTCCGGGAGATGCTCGGCACTGACGAGACGATCGTCGCGCCCGGCGTGTTCAACGGCCTCACGGCGCTCCTGGCGAAGCGGGCGGGGGCAAAGGCGCTCTACCTGTCGGGCGCCGCGTTCTCGTCCAGCATGGGAATGCCGGACGTCGGCCTCTTCACCCTGGATGAGCTGCAGCGCAACGCTCGCCAGATCGTCCGGGTCACTCGCATCCCGCTGATCGTCGACGCCGACACCGGGTTCGGGGGTGCGTTGAACGTCATGCGGACGGTCCGCGAGCTGGAGGGAGCGCGGTGCGCGGCCATTCAGATCGAGGATCAGGTCGACCCGAAGCGCTGCGGCCACCTGGACGGGAAGGAGGTCACCAGCGCCGACGCGTTCGCCGAGAAGGTGGCGGCCGCGGCGCAGGCTCGGGAAAGTCTCGTGGTCATCGCCAGAACCGACTCGCGAGCCACCGACGGGTTCGGTGAGGCAGTGAAGCGTGGGCTGGCCTATCGGGAGGCCGGAGCCGACGTGATCTTCCCCGAGGCCCTGGAGTCCGAGGACGAGTTCGCCGCGTACGCGAAGGCCGTTCCGGGTCCGCTGCTAGCGAACATGACCGAGTTCGGCAAGAGCCCGAACCTCTCGGTCGAGCGCCTGGCCGAGCTGGGCTATCTGATCGTCATCTTCCCGGTGTCGGCCGCGCGGGTCGCGGCCAAGACTGTGGGCGGCTTCTACGAGGAGCTCCTGCGCGATGGCATCCAGTCCGCGTGGATCGACCGGATGATGACCCGCGACGAGCTGTATGAGCTCATCGGCTACGACGACTACGCCGAGCTCGATCGCAGACTCGCCCGCGACCCGGGCCAGTGATCCGGGGAGAGCGGACCTTCCTCCGGCCCGCAACCGACGACGATCTCGACCTGCTTGTCGGTTGGCTCGCCGATCCAGAGGTGTACCGATGGTGGGAGGGCCGCCCTCTCGGCAGGGATGAGGTGGCGGATCTGTACACGGGCCGCAGGAGACCCGAGGTCGAGCCCTTCGTCGTCGAGGCCGACGGGGCTCCCGTCGGCTATCTCCAAGTCTGGCAGGGAACGGAGACGTCGGGCGGTATCGACATGTTCCTGGTGCCGGAGGCGCGGGGTCGGGGGCTTGGTCCCGACGCCGCGCGAACCGCATCGATGTTCCTCCTCGATCAGCGAGGGTGGACCGAGGTGACGGTCGATCCGATGGTCGACAACATCCGGGCGATCCGGGCGTTCGAGCAGGCCGGATTCACACCGGAGGGCGAGGAGCTCGACGACGAGACCGGGAAGCGGATCATGCGCATGGTCGTTCGCCGCGAGGTTCAAGACGTCAGGCCCGCTCGATCGTAGTAGTCTTCGGGGCTTCCGCACGGTGTCGTCCAGCCCCCGAAGGAGGAACCGTGAAGAAATCACTTGCCCTCATCGGCTTCGGCATCCTGGCCGTACTCGTCGGCCTGGTGCCCGCCGCGAGCGTCGGCGCGGCCCCAAGGCCTTCCTCCTACACGCTGCCCGGTAGCGCCGTCTTCCCCGAAGGGGTGGCCTACCAGCCCACCACCGGCAACTTCTTCGTGTCGAGCACAACGGACGGCTCGATCCTCCGCGGCAACGTAATGGAGCCCGATGCGGCCCCGTTCATCGCCGGTGGGGGCGTCCAGTTCTCAGCCGTCGGCGTGAAGGTCGACGAAGCGGGCCGCCTCATCGTCGCCGGCGGGGTCACCGGCGAGGTGCGGGTCTACGACGCGGCGACCGGCGCGCTCATCCGAACATTCACCACCGGCGCGGGCGGCTTCCTGAACGACATCGCCGTGGCCAAGAACGGTGACCTCTTCGTGACCGACTCGTTCCGGCCGGTGCTGTGGCGGATCCCGGCGGCGGAGATCCAACCGGGAGCGCCGGCGGCGGCCGAGGCCTGGCTCGACCTCACGGGCGAGATCCCGTACGTCGCGGGTCAGTTCAACGTCAACGGGATCGTGGCTACCGAGAACGGGAAACGCCTGGTCCTCTCGCAGTCCTTCACCAGCGAGCTGTTCCGGATCGACGTGGCCACCAAGGCGGTGACGGAGGTCGACCTCGGCGGCGAGGCCGTGGCAGGCGATGGGCTCGCGCTGGTCGGCCGGATCCTGTACGCGGGCGAGCCGTTCCTCCACCAGATCGCCAAGGTGTCCCTGTCGGGCGATCTGAGCACCGGGACGGTCCTGTCGAGGACGACGGATCCCTCGTTCCTCACCCCGACCACGCTCGCGGTGGCGGCCGGTCGCCTGCTGGTGGTGAACTCGCAGTTCGAGCGGCTGTTCGCCGGCTTGCCACCGATCCTGCCGTTCACGATCTCGAGCATCCCGCTGCCGTAAGGGGACTAGCCGCCGGCGGCGAGGCGGTCGCCGAGCTCGCGGGCCACGTCGATGAGCGCGAGCACGTCCTCCTCGGTCGTGCGGAAGTTCACGAAGCACGGACGGAGGTAGACCTCGTCGTCGATCAACGCCGAGGCGAGATACACCCGCCCGTCGGCAAGCATGGCCTGAGCGAGCCGCGCGTTGTGGTCGTTCAGATCGGTCACCCCATTCGGGGTGTGGCGGAAGGGCACGATCGAGAGCTGCGGGGGCGGCCCGAGCACCTCGAAGTCGGGCTGAGCCTTCACCGCCTCGTACAGCAGCCGGGCCTCGCGGAGGTTCCGCTCGATGGCCTCCCGGAAGGCCGGAGCGCCGTGGGCCCGGAAGGCCAGCCAAGCCTTCAACGCCCGGAAGGGCCTCGAGTACTCGAGCGTGGTGTCCACCGCATGGAGCTCGTGGCGCTGGTGGGGGAGGTACCCCTCCTCGTGGGCGAACGCCGCGGCCAGGTCGTCCGGCCGGCGGACCAGCACGACGCCACAGGCCTTCGGGAGGTACAGCCACTTGTGCACATCCACCGAGCACGAGTCGACCCGCTCCAGCCCGGTGAACAGATCGCGGCCCGATCGGGTGGCCGCCGCGGGAAGCCCGTATGCGCCGTCTATGTGCAGCCACACGCCCCGCTCCGCGCACACGTCTGCCAGCGCGTCGGCGGGATCCACCGCGCCGGTCAGGGTGGTTCCGCCGGTCGCCACCACCGCAACGGGCGTCACGCCATCTTCCCGGTCCCGGTCGATGGCCTCGGCTACCGCGTCGGGACGGAGCTTGCGATCGTCGTCGATGGGAAGCGCCCGGATGTTGCTGGCCCCGATCCCCAGCAACTCGACGGCACGCGTGATCGAGTAGTGCACTTCCCGCGAGCAGTACACGGCGCCCCGTCGCCCGGCCATCCCGTCGATGCGGCTCCCGGGCAGCGCCCGCTCCCGGGCGGCCGACAGCGCCGTCATGTTGCTGATCGTTCCGCCGCTGGTGAACGCGCCGCCCGCGGTCGCCGGGTACCCGATGAACTCGGCCACCCACCGAACGGCCTGGTTCTCGATCTCGGTGGCCGCGCCCGCGTGGACCGCCAGGTTGATGTCGTAGCAGGAGGCGAGGGCGTCGGCCACAGCCCCGATCTCCAGGCCCGAGGACCCGATGAACGCGAAGTACCGCGGCCGGGGCTGGGCGATGCTCTCGTCGAGGATCCTGGCCACGTCGTCGAGGACCTCGAACACCGGCGAGGGCTCCTCGGGGAGGTCCGAGCGGAGAAGCGCCCGCACCCGTTCGTCGAGTGGTGGCTCCTCGGGGCGGAACCGGTCGAAGCTCCGCCAGGCCTGCTCGATCAGCTTGGCCGCGCGGGCCAGGGCCTCCTCGCGTGGCGCGTCGAGCCGGAGCGGCGAGTCGGCCGGTCCCTGCTCCTCCATCGCCTCGATGCTACCCGCTCCCCCACAGCCGATCGGCCACGCCGGCAACCAGGTCGAGCTTGCGCCATTGCACGTCCTCGTCGATCTCGTT
>DATDKZ010000028.1:0-4598 GCA_036519575.1 Actinomycetota bacterium
TCTCCCACGGCAGGCCTATCTTTCCAGACGCGAGGGCATCCCAGGGGCGTCATGAGAGCGCCGTGCCTCGCGCCTGCGAGGGCCTTGCAGGTGCAACAGGATGCTACAATCCCCAGCCGTGAGCGGCCCGAGAGGCGACGACGTGATGGGGGTCCTTCAGGCCCGCGGCCTTCGGATGACTCCCCAGCGCCGGGCCATCGTGGCCGAGATCATGCGGACCCGCGGCCACATCTCGCCGACCGCGTTGGCCCGAAAGGTGCAGGGCGAGATGCCGGGCGTGAACGCCTCCACGGTGTATCGGACCTTGTCGCTGCTGGAGGAGGTCGGCGTCCTCTCGCACGCACATCTGGAGGGCGGGGCCGAATATCACCGGGCGGAAGAGGCCGGGCACGTCCATCTGACCTGCTCCAACTGCGGGGCTGAGGACGACCTCTCCATGGAAGAGGCCGAGGCCCTGTCCAACCTGATCGAGCGGCATCGCGAGTTCCTGCCCGACCTCACGCACTTCGCCATCAGCGGCCTGTGCGCCGAGTGCCGCCGCCTGGCCGGCTGAGCGGCCCCTCTCCGCTCGATCACCCGCCGAACAGCGCGGGGAGCAGCGTGCCCTTCCCAAAGATGAACAGGGTCCCGATCACCAGGCTGAACGTCGCGGTGAGGACCGCGACCGAGACGTAGAGCGTCCAGTTCTCCGTGGCCCGCATGAACCCGAACGCCGTTCCCGCCGTGATGAGCGAGTTGGACGCGAGCAGCCCGACCAGGAACGTCCCGAGCAGCACCTCCCCGACCACGGGGCCGCCTGCTCCCGCGGCCGTGAGGAAGATCAGGAGCTGCGTCGGCGTCTCGGCGCCGACGCCGTGGATCATCCCCACGAGGAACGCGGTGCGCCGCCCGTAGTTCATGAACGCGTCGGGCTCTGGATGCTTGTGGTGATGGTGCCCGGGACGTCCGTGATGTCCGTGGTGCCATTCCGACACCGGGATATCTTCGGCCACGGCCACGGCGACCGACTCGCCCTCGCCCTGGTGCATGTGCACCGGCTCGTTCGCGTGGGTATGCGGGCCATCGCGGCGAGCCTTTCGATACAGAGATCGGACGCCGCTGAAGATCAACATCCATCGGCTGCGCATCCGAAACTCCTTGCCGTGGCGGACGAGCGCCACGAACACGTACACGCCGAGGATCACGAGCGTGACTCCCACGAGCCGTTCCATGACGTTGTCGATGCCGGCAGGCAGCCGGTCGCCCAGGATGATCGCCGCGGTCCCGATGAGGAACACCACGAGCGCGTGACCGAGCGCATACAGCGTGCCGAACAGCATGGAGACCCTTCGGTTCTCCTGGGAGCTCGTGATGTCGGTGATGGCCGCGATGTGATCCCAGTCGATCCCGTGGCGGAACCCGAACAGGAAGGCAGAGGCGATCAGCCCGATCCCGAACGCACCGGCAGCCTCGGCGAGCACGCGCACTTCCCCCTTCCCTCCCGGTCCTCAGCCGGTCCCGAGCGTCCATGGAACCATATGGCTGCATGCTCTGGCAAGTGCGGGGTGTTGCAAGACGCTTCGGCTGGCGCCTTCTAGAACCGGGGAGTCTCGGTGTACTCGCCGAACACCTGCCGCAGGGTTCCGACGATCTCCCCCTCGGTGCACATGGCCCGCGCGCAGTCCACCAGGAACGGCATCAGGTTGTCGTCGGTCGCCGCTGCCGCCGCGAGCCGGTCCAAGACCGTCCCAGCCCGGGCCCGGTCCCGGCCTTGTCGGACGGCGCGAACCCGGCGGGCCTGCTCTGCCTCCAGGCCCGGGGGGATCTCGAGGATCTCCACGGGGCCACCCTCGGGCTCGACGAACTCGTTCACCCCGACCTTCGCCAGCCGTCCCTTCTCGTACCGCTCCTGTTCCCGGTAGGCCGACTCGGCGATCTCCTGCTGGAAGTACCCCCGGTCGATCCCGACGAGGATCCCCTCGAGCATCGACCCCTCGCCCATCCGGCCGATCCGGTCGAACTCCTCCTCGGCGCGCTCCTCCATCCGATTCGTCAGTGACTCGAGGAAATACGAGCCCCCGAGGGGATCGATCGCGTTCGGAATTCCCGTCTCGTACGCGATGATCTGCTGGGTCCGAAGCGCGAGCTTCGCCGCCCCCTCCGTCGGCAGGGCCAGGACCTCGTCCAGGGCGTTCGTGTGGAGCGACTGCGTGCCGCCCAGGACCGCGGCCAACGCCTCGATGGCGGTTCGCACCACGTTGTTCATGGGCTGCTGCGCCGTGAGCGACACGCCGGCCGTCTGCGTGTGGAACCGTAGGCGCATCGAGGCTTCGTCCTTCGCGCCGTACCGGTCCTTCATCCACCGGGCCCAGATCCGCCGAGCCGCCCGGTACTTCGCGATCTCCTCGAAGAAGTCGATGTGGGCGTTGAAGAAGAACGACAGTCCCTGTGCGAATCGGTCGACGTCCAGCCCGCGGGCCGTACCGAGCTCCACGTAAGCGAACCCGTCGGCAAGCGTGTATGCGAGCTCCTGCCATGCGTTCGCCCCGGCCTCGCGGATGTGATAGCCCGAGACGCTGATGGGGTGCCACTGGGGCACGCGCTCGGCGCAGAACTCGATGAGGTCGCCGATCAGCCGGAGGTGAGGGCCGGGGGGAAAGATCCACTCCTTCTGGGCGATGTACTCCTTCAGGATGTCGGTCTGGAGCGTTCCATCGAGGCGGTCCCAGGGGACGCCCTGCTTCTCCGCGGCCGCCAGGAAGAAGGCGAAGATCACCACCGCGGGCCCGCTGATGGTCATCGACGTCGTGATGTCGCCGAGCGGGATGCCTTCGAAGAGCTGCTCCACGTCGGCCAGCGAGTCGGTGGCCACGCCACACCGGCCCACTTCCCCCTCCGAGAGCTGGTCGTCGGAGTCCCGGCCCATCAGCGTGGGCATGTCGAAGGCCACCGACAGGCCGCCCTGCCCCTGGGCCAGCAGGAACTTGTACCGGGCGTTGGTCTCGGCCGGGGTCCCGTATCCGGCGAACTGACGCATCGTCCACAGCTGTCCCCGGTACATCGTCGGGTAGGCACCGCGGACGAACGGGTACCTGCCGGGCTCACCGAGATCCCTCTCGGGGTCGAACCCCGAGAGGTCCTCCTCGGTGAACAGCGGCTGAAGGGGTTCGCCCGAGAGGGTCTCGAAGTCGGCGTCACGCTCGTCCGAGGCCCGGTAGGCCCGCTCCCACCCGTCGTGTTCGCTCGTCATTCCGGCCTTCCTACGGCTCTTCGGCTCGCGTCAGCCGCTCGATCAGGATATCGGCGGCTCGGTACGGATCCGTCGTGCGCGCGGCAACCTCGTCGGCGAGCTCCGGATCGCTCGCCAGCGCGTCGCGGACCCCGCCGCGAAGGCGTTCGCCGGCCAACCCCTCCACCTCCCGGAGCAACCGGCCCCGGCGCTTCTGCTTGAGCTGGCCAGTCTCCTCCAGGTGCGCACGATGGCGGGCCATCGCCTCCCACAGCTCGTCGATGCCCTCCGAGCGCTGCGCGGAGGTCCGTACCACCGGCGGTGTCCACTCGGCCGCCGAGCCCATCCGGATCATCTGCTCCAGGTCCCGCGCCGCGGCGCCGGCCCCCTCCCGGTCGGACTTGTTGACCACGAACACGTCGGCGATCTCCAGGATCCCCGCCTTGGCCACCTGGACGGCGTCGCCCCATCCCGGCGAGACCACCACCAGCGTGGTGTCGGTGGCGGCGGCCACGTCGACCTCGGCCTGTCCCACGCCTACGGTCTCCACCATCACCATGTCCTTCCCCGACGCGTCGAGGATCCGGACCGCCTCTGGAGCGGCGAGGGCCATCCCCCCCAGATGTCCTCGCGTGGCCATCGACCGGATGAACACGCCCGGATCCGTCGCATGCTCCTGCATGCGCAGCCGGTCCCCGAGCAGGGCCCCACCGGTGAACGGCGACGTCGGATCGATGGCCAGGACGGCGACGGACAGCTGGCGGCCCCGCGCGAGCCGGACGAGCTCGCCGGCGAGCGTTGACTTGCCCACTCCCGGCGAGCCGGTAAGGCCGATCGTGGAGGCTCGGCCGGTGTGGCCGAACAGGCCAGAGGAGAGCTCGGCCAGGCCCTCGGCTCCGTCCTCGACCATGGAGATGGCCCGGGCCACGGCGCGGCGATCTCCGGCTAGGACGGCCTCGACCAGGTCCACGGGGCAAGGGTACCCGCCACTCCGACTCCGACCGAGGCGTATCCCTCACGTCAGGCCACCGACAGGAGTCGGGCGAACCGGGCCACGGTGAGCGGATGCGCGATGAGCCCGGAGATCCGGATCTGGCGCCGAAGCACCTTCGCCAGGACCGCGCGGCCGTCGCTCGACATGGGGTCCGGCAGACCGAACCGGAGGGGGGCGGACGACAGGAACAGGAGCCCGTCGGAGTCGGCCAGCACGCGCACCCGAGGCCGGTCGGGCCGGGACGACCCGTTGGAGACCGTCACCTGCCGCGGCGAGAGCGCGATCCGGACCGAGACCCCGGCGTCGACGGCGACCAACTCGACGACGGCCGGTCGGAGCAGCGAGCGCCGCTCTGGGTGCTGGCGAAGGTTCGCCTCGATCAGGCCTCCGACCATG
>DATDKZ010000029.1:0-8949 GCA_036519575.1 Actinomycetota bacterium
CGCAGCGAGCTGTGAAATGGTCAAACCGCGGTGTCGTCGGGCGGCGCGGAGCTTCGAACCGATCGGCGGGCCGTGCTGCTGGTTCGCCTCGGCGGGCTTGGCCATGCCCGAGGATCCCCTCACCCGCCTGTCCGATCGGACAGGTCGACGAGCTCGATCAGCGTGCCGTCGGGGTCCTCCGCGTACATGCGTGGGCGTGTGGTTCACCGTGCCCGAGCGTAGCGACGCGAGGGCTGTCTCGGAGTCTCGCGGGGCCTGGACCTACGGCACGACCACCGGGACGTCGTTCAGGTCGGCCGATCCATCGGTTTCGACCGGGGGTTCGAGCGGAAGCCACACCGAGAAGACCGACCCTGTCGGATCCGAGCGCTGAAGCCACACGCGTCCGCCCAGCCCCTCGGCGGCCTTCCGGCAGATGTACAGACCCATGCCTGCTCCCCCTACCCGCCGCGTGAGCGACTGGTCGACCTGGTAGAAGCGCTCGAAGATCCGCTCCCGCTCCTCCGGGGCGATCCCGGGCCCCCGATCGCGGACAGAGATCCTGACCCCGGCCCCATCGATCCGCCCCCGGACGGTGACCGTGCTCTCAGGTGGGGAGTACTTCAGGGCATTGTCGATGAGATTTCCGATCACCCGGTAGACGTCCTCCTCGCGAGTCCGGATCGGCGGCAGATGCTCGGGGAACGACAACACGATCCGTCTGGGATCGAGCTCGACCGCTCGGTCCTCGACAACTCGCTCCACGAGGCCGGCGATACCGACGCTCGTCCAACGGGCCGCCCCCGAGGATTCGACTCGCGATGCGAAGAGCAGATCCTCGATCAGGTGCTTGAGCCGCTCGGCGTGCCGGTCGGCGTGCTCGAGGAACTCGCGCTGCTCCTTGGCGGGCACGGTGATATCCCCTCTGAGCAGCGTCTTGACGTAACCCTGAACATTCGTGAGCGGCGTCCTGAGCTCGTGGGAGATCGTCGCCACGAAGTCGTCTTTGAGCCTGCTCATCTCCGTCTCGTGAGCGAGCGCCTCCTCGAGGCGGCGGACGAGTCGGCTGTTGCGTATGGCCACGCCGACGTGGTTCGCCACCGTTTCCAACAGCCCCAGGTCCTCAGCGTCGAACGTGCTGAAATCCCCGAGGCGGTTGGCGACCATCAACGTACCGAAGATTTCATTGTCCGACAGGACGGGAACGACGATCACGTCGTGGATCCCCCGACCCGCGAAGTAGTCCGACAGACGTCGATTCCGGATCGGACGAGACAAGAGGATGCCCTCGTGCTCGGCGGAAACCCTCGCCCAGACGCCCTCGGTTGGCTCGAGCGTCACGGGTTGCATCACCGATCGCTGATCGCCGGGACCGATCCTCGAGGACAGGCTCTCGACTCCTCCGAGCTCGGCCCAGAGCAGCAGCTCGGCCACATCGGCATGGAACATCTCGCGGGCGTGATCGAGGAGCGGCGGCAGCATCTCATGGATATCGAGGGACCCTTGCGCCAGGGCCGTGGACCGTTGTAGCAGCGCCAGATTGTCGTGCTTTCGCTGCACGTCGGCGTAGGCCTTGCCGGCGAGGTACGTCGCGGCCGCCGGAACCGCCACGAGGATCACGGTCGCGGGATGCAGTGACAGCATCATCACCGTGACGAGCGCGAGAGCCGTATTGGCAAAGGTCAGCGCGGTACCCATGCCCACGACCTGATCGAAGACGACCCGCGTGCCTTCGGATAGCGCGATCGCGACGTTGATCAGGATCGCCGCGAGGATATCGGCGACCAGCATCGCCACGAACGCCGCAACGCACACCACTGGCCAGCTCGGTCCGCCGGCGTCGACCACGAGACCAAAGGCACCGAGGGCGACGAGGGTGGTCATCGACCGTTGGCTCACGTTGAAGGCGAGCCGCAGTGGCTTCTGTCTCCGATGGATGGCCAGCGCAAGGCCCACGCCGACGGCCTGGGCGAGCACCAGGTGGGTCGGCACAGAGAACGCCAGGCCCACCACGAGCGGGATCTCTGAAAGGGAGAAGGAGTGCGCGTGCTTGGCGATCCGAACGTGCATCACGAAAACCTCGGCGACGCCGAACCCGAGTGCGAGCACCACCCATGGGATGCGCGGGCCCTCGAGGGGAGCGGCCCGGCTGCCCATGATCCAGAGAAGGACTGTCGTCGTGGCAAACAGACCGATGTTCAGCCCCCACACGCGCCGCGAGCCGTTGGTGCGGGCGAAGAGGAGGACACGAAGTCGTTTCCTCACGTCAGTCACCCCAGAGCGTGCTCGCCCACGCTCCGGATGAGAGCGCCGAGGGCGCGTCTGACCCACCCCACTCCCCTGCCGACCATCCATTCCCGCTCCATGTCCGGCCCGACCAGGTTCGACCGCTCCAGGTCCTCCCCGACCACGATTCCCCGCTCCAGGTCCTCGCCGACCACGTCCGGCCGTTCCACGCCCCGTCCGTCCAGCTGGTGCCCTCGAAGCTGCTGGAAGCCCAGGACCCGCCGTCCCACGCGTCTCCGAAGATCGTTTGCTCTCCTTGCAGGACGACGCCCTCGTCCTCGGTGAGCACCGATCCTCGAGCCAACTGAAGGGAGCCCATGCCGGAGGACCGCGGCCACGTCTGCACGGCGGCTCCGATCGTGGAGATCTTCGCGTCGCGGGCCCGGTGGAGGTTGATCAGGCCGGCTCCCTGCGCCACGGGATCAGCATTCGGCAGGGGAACCGACGTGGTCATGAGCAGGGCCTTCACCTGGTCGGGCGTGAGCTCTGGATGCTGCTCGAGGACCGTGGCGACCGCACCGGAAACGATCGCCGCCGCCTGGGAGGAGCCGCTCCCCCTGAAGAACCTGGAGGACCCGACTCGTGCACCGGGATTGGCCTCGTCGACGAAGCTTCCAGGGTCACGGAGGCTGATCAACGATTTGCCCGGAGCAACGAGGTCCGGGTGCCGCGTCGCGTTCCCCCGCGTCTGCCAGGCTGGGATGACGTCATCCTTTGGATCGTCGGTTCCTCTGGTGTCGTCGGCCCCTACAGCGATCACGTATGGGTCGTAGGCCGGGTTGTTCAGCTGCGCCGTCCCGAATCCTGAGTTCCCAGCCGAAACGACCACGACAATGCCGCGCATCCAGGCGACCTCGACGGCATACGCCAGAGGGTCGTCGAGGTAGCTCTGCGTTCCGTCAGTTCCGAACGATAGGTTGAGCACTCGGATGTTGAGTCCATCGCTGGCTCGGTGCTGCACTACCCAGTCGATCGCCGCGATGACTTGAGAGACGTCGGTCGCCCCATCGCTGGCCGCGACCTTGATGCTGACGATACGGGCGCCAGGCGCGGCTCCGACGAAGCGATTGTCGACCTGTTCATCCTCCTTCCCGGGCGGGATCGAGCTGTCCCTTCCGGCGATGAGCCCGGCCATATGCGTACCGTGCCCGTACGTGTCGACGTCCGTTAGATTTTCGGCCTGCGAGTCGAACGAGAGATCGGGACCGTTGATCACCTGCATCGCCAGCCCGTCCACCGGAGCGACACCCGAGTCGATGAGCGCGACATCGACGCCCTGTCCCGTGAACCCGTGCTGCCACATCTCGAGGAGCTTCGTGTTCTTCGCGACCTTCAGCCACGAGCCCGGGTCCTTGTTGGGGTCGATCCCATCGATGTTCCCGAGCAGCCGGACGCGGCTATTGAGCGTGACGGAGTGGATGCCATCCAAGCGTCGCAGTTCGGGCACCGCTGCGGCCGGGACCTCGGCAACGAACCCGTCGATGATTGGGATGTATCGCTCGACGACTCCCCCGAACGCTTCCACCGCGTGCTCCGGTACGCTTCCCGCGCCGGGGAGCTCGCGAACGATGACGGAGACCGGGCGATCAGAACCGAATGGGCGAGGGTAGGCCGGAAGCATCGCCACCAACAAGGCGAGGACGAGCAGGAACGCGAAGGGCACGGCACCATTCGCGTGGCGCTCCATCCGGACCGCGAGCGCAGGGGACCCGAATGCTGTCTGTCTCATGTCGTTTCCCTTGGCATGGTGTCCCCTATTCTGAGTAGCCCGTATCGGTTCTGAATCGGTCGGGAGGCCCCCTTCTCGACGTGGGACGACCGAGTGCTTATGGGGAAGGGATGTGTGCATCGACTTAGGTCGTTCGGATGAAACCGCAGGTGTCAAGGTTGCCCACGGGCTGAAGGACCGAGTACCGTCAGAACTCTGGAATGGCCAAGCTGACCATCCGTCTGCCCGCAGCTCCCCCGCAGGCGTACCTCGCATGGGTGACGTGGTGGCGCGAAGTCGAAGAGCTCCTCGGCTCGGACATGGCGAGGGCAATGACGGCCGAGGAGGATGGTGCCCGACCTCTTGGGCACGAAGTGCGATCTATCGTGCCGGAGCACGTTCGCCTACTCGAGCAGCAGGCCAGACAAGCGCTCGCCGCCGGCACGACGGAGATCTCGCCCGAGCTGAGCGCCGACACCGAGGCATGGGACCAATGGTTGGACTATTGGGGAAGGAGGCGGGAGTGGCTCGAGGCCCTGGCGCTCAGAGGGCTCCCCGTGCCGCAGACACCGAAGGACCTGGCCGGCCTGTGGCAAAAGACGCTACGGGTCATCAACGTCGAGCTGGCCACCGATCTCGCCCACATGAGGAACCTGGAGTTGCTCAGAACGGGACAACCCGGCTCATTCCGTCTTTCGGGAGAGCTCGATCTATTGAATGTGGAGGCAGTGAGCCGCTACCTTCAGGAGGAGCTTCGAACCAGGCAGCAGTTGACGCTGGATGTCTCGGGCCTGACGTTCATCGACAGCAAGGGGCTGGCCATGCTGCTTCAGCTGGCCGCTTCATCTCTGGAGCTTGGCTTCCCCCCTGTCGTTCTGAGGTCCCCATCGGAGGTACTCAGGCGCGTCCTCGAGGTCGGCCTCCCGTCGCCGATCCCGGGGATTCAGCTCGATTCCTGACGCCCCTCTTCCTGCTCGCTCGCTCTCACAGCGTCCTCCAGTCGCCCCTCCAGTGGGATCACCCTGGGCAAACCGGTGAGTTCGAGCACCGTGCGGACCGGAGACCCCAGCGGGGCGACGATCCGCATCTGTTGCCGTCTGGCCTGCAGTCGTTCCGCAAGGCGGAGCAGGAGTGCCAGGCCGGCACTGTCGAGGTAGGTGGTGTGGGTGAGATCCACGATGAGCCGAAGCGCGCTGTGCGGCACGGCGGTCTCGATGGCGGCAAGCACCTCCCTGTCATTCGAGATATCGACCTCGCCATGCAGACGAATGACACAGAGGTTGCCGCGATGCTCTGCCTCAACGCGTGCTAGCTCGCTCATCCTGCGATCCTGCCTGCAGTCGGCGCCGCATCCTTACAACCGTTCCCCCCGACCCACTGGTCACGTCGACCGAATCCATGAGTCCACGGATCAGCCGTTCCCCGTAGCCCGCACGTCTTCCACCTCCAGAGGGCCTCCAGATACCGCGGTCGCGGACCGTCACCTCTATCGTTCCGTCGAGCATGACGAGGTCCACCTCCAGAAGACCTTCCTTCGCGCCATAGGCATGCTGGATCACGTTCGCACATGCCTCGCCACAAGCGATGAGGATATCGTTCGCGATCTGTGGAGAGGCCCCGATCTCTCTGAGCCACCGGCGCAGCGTCCAGCGGAAGGGTGCGAGCACGTATGGTTCCGCTGGCAGACGAAGAAACAAGGGCTCGCTGGCAAGGTGAACGGGGCGGAGCGCCAACAGGGCGACGTCATCCGAAACATCGCTCCCCACCATCTCGAGGAGAAGGTGATCGCACATC
Source organism: Actinomycetota bacterium (assembly GCA_036519575.1). GTDB lineage: Bacteria > Actinomycetota > UBA4738 > UBA4738 > HRBIN12 > AC-69. Next base: position 5,768 of record DATDKZ010000029.1, read on the forward strand.
GCTTCCAGATCATCCCCGGAGGCAGCCACCAACGTCTTCAGTCGTTCGAGTCCATCTCGGATCGTGGCTCCTCGCCGCTCGACGAGCCCATCGGTAAAGAGGAAGAGGGTCGAGCCGACTGCAAGGTGATACGTGACGTCGAGATGGTGGTCGGGGAAACCGACCGCTCCCAGGGGCGGACCGAGGCCACCCTCCAGGTACCTGGCGCTTTCCGTTCCTCCGACCACCAGCGGCGGAGGGTGCCCCGCGTTTGCGAACCGCACCGTCCCCGAGTCGGGATCGAACACGAGATAGACGAGCGTCGCGAACTCGGCACCGAGCTGTCCACGGACCAGATGACGTAGTCGAGTTACCACTCGGTTCGGCGATCGCTCCTCCAGGGCACAGACGCGAAGCGCCATCCGCATCTGCCCCATCGTCGAGGCGGCCCGCAGGCCGTGTCCAGCGACATCGCCGATCGCGAGCCCAACCCGCCCGTCGGGAAGCTGCACGACGTCGTACCAATCGCCGCCGATCTCCATATCGGAGGTGGCCGGCACGTAGCGGGCCGTCAACAGGACACCGGGAATCTCGGGAAGACGGTCGGGGAGGAGGCTCCGCTGCAAGGTCTCCGCGATCCGATGCTCGCGTTCAGCCGTCTTGCTCTCCGTCACATCCTGAACCGTCCCGATCATTCGAAGCGGCTCCCCGTTCGGCCCGACGCTGAGCTCGGCCTTCCCTCGCAGCACGCGCTCGACGCCATCCGGTCGAACGATCCGGTACTCGATGTCGGGCAGATGCTGACCTCGACCTCTCTCGAGTGCCGCCTTCACGTTCGTTTGGATGAGAGCGACGTCATCCTCTACCACTTGTTCCAACGCCTTCTCGAACGTCAGAGGGAACGCTTGCGGAAGGAAGCCGTGGATACGGAACATCTCGTCCGACCACGACACTCGGTCCTCCGGAATCAGCCACTCCCAGCTTCCGACCCGAGCCGCTTGCTGAGCCTCGGCCAACTGACCCTCGCGTTGCCGCAGTCTTCGATCGGTCTCGTGCCGCTCGACGATCTCGCGCTTCAGCAGCTCGTTGGCGGCTGAGAGCTCAGCGGTTCGCCGAGTGACCCTCACCTCCAGTTCGTCGGCGGCCCGCTCCAGTGCTTCGCGGTCGCGCATCCGTTCGGTGACCAAGGCGGCGAGGAACAGCGACGAGAAGGCGACCGTCGCATCGAAGGATTGAAGGGTGATCATCCTCTCGAGCAGCGTGCCCTGTCGGAACGGCCCGAGGCCATGCGCGGCCGCCCACGAAGCGATCGCAACGGCGATCAAGGCCGCGGGGGCTGCCCCACGCTGTTGGAAGCGCCATGCCGTCCATCCCACGAACGGAATCACGAGGAACATCAGCCCCCGGTCGCTGTTCATCACCAAGAGGGTCACGAAGGCGACGAGGAGAAGCAGCGCCGCCCCCTCGGTGCGTTCCCGGAGCGAGCCGATCCACGGCCTCTGGAACAGGCTGAGGAGGAACGGGGCGACCACGAGAACGCCCATCGCATCGCCAGTCCACCACACCGCCCATGCCGCGGGGAACTCATGTGCCGACAGTGCCCCGGAGATCACGAGGGTGCCGGCCCCCACCGAGGCACTGATGAGCGTGCTCAAGAGGGCCCCGAGGAAGACGATGTGAACGGCGTCCCACAATCGGTCGATCTCTCGGCGAAAACCCACCTGGAGGAGGAGACTCGCGGCGACGAGCGGCGCCAGGGTGTTTCCGGCCGCAGTCGCCGCGGCCGCAAAGACGTTCGTGTTTATGGGGAGGTTGACCGCGAAGGCGGCCAGCGCAACGCCGGGCCACAGCGCCCTGCCGAAGACGAGGAAGGCCACGAGGGCGATGCCCGTCGGTGGCCAAAGCGGTGTGACGTTCCTCTCGATCAACGCCACCCGCAACCCCAGACGGGCGGCCACGTAATAGGCGACCGCCACGATCAGCGTCTTTGCGACGTAGTTCAGCGGATCCGACTTGATCGATCGCGCCAGACTGTCCGGGTGGGTCTTCAGCGACGTTCTCTCCCCAGCCCCCATCTCGCCTTTCTCGACGACCGGATCGACGCTCGGACAAGCGTAGTCCCCGGCAAACCCGGGTACCACGCCCCCACATTGTCCCTATCGCCGACAGGTGCGAGAATCACGGCTTCGTTCGGGACGAGGAGCGATCGGATGGGTACCTCCATCAGCGAGACCAAGCTGGACGAAGCCGCCCTCCGCGAGCTCCGAGGATCCTTCCGTGGCCAGGTGATCCGACCCGGAGATCCCTCGTACGACGAGCAGCGCAAGATCTGGAACGGGTCGATCGACCGGTCCCCCGCCCTCATCACCCGATGCGTTGGTGTGGCCGACGTCATCTCGGCCGTGCGGTTCGCCCGTGACACCGATCTCCCGGTCGCGGTAAGGAGCGGCGGGCACAGCTTCCCCGGACTCTCGCTCTGCGACGGAGGCATGGTGATCGACCTCCGCTTGATGAACGGCGTCCGCGTGGATCCGGAGGCCCGCACCGCGAGGGCCCAGGCCGGTGCGCTCCTCGGGGAGCTCGACCGGGAAACCCAGGCCTTCGGGCTGGCCGTCCCTTCCGGGATCGTCACGCACACCGGGGTGGCCGGCCTCACCCTCGGCGGGGGCATCGGGTGGCTGATGCGCAAGTACGGGCTGACGATCGATCAGCTCCTCGCCGTGGACATGGTCACGGCCGATGGGGAGTTCGTGAAGGCCAGCGAAGAAGAGAACGCGGACCTCTTCTGGGGCGTTCGGGGCGGTGGCGGCAATTTCGGGATCGTCACCGAGTTCGAGTTCCGACTCAACGCGCTCGGCCCCATCGTGCTCGCCGGGCCGATCTTCTGGCCGATGGAGGAGTCACCGAACGTCCTGCGCTTCTACCGTGACTGGATCTCCGACGCCCCGGACGAGCTCACGACGATCGTGGTGCACCGGAGGGCCCCACCGCTTCCCATCATCCCGCCCGAGTTACACGGCGTGCCGGTGGTGGCGGTGACGTGCTGCTACGCCGGCCCCGTGGAGGACGGGGAGAAGGTGGTGCGTCCGATGAAGGGATTCGGGTCCCCGCTCCTCGACCTGTGCGAGCCGAAGCCGTTCCTCACCCATCAGGCCATGTTCGACCCCTCGTTCCCTCACGGATGGTGGTACTACTTCCGGTCC
>DATDKZ010000030.1:0-2998 GCA_036519575.1 Actinomycetota bacterium
TTCTCGACCTGGGACCCCAACCGAGCCGAGCGCAGGACTACCGTGGCACGGAGCATCCTCCGGTCCGTCGAGCCCGAGGCCGGGGCGAGTGTGCACGAACGGCTGGCCCAGGCAACGAACCTGCTCGATATCGGGCGCAGCGTGGACTATTACGGGCGGTACCAGCACACCGCCGACATGATCACCGAGGCGGACCTGGACGGCTTCTCTCATCGGAAGCTTGCGTTGCTGTCGGCGGTGGTCCGGCAAGCAGGGGACGAGGGTATGAGCGTTTCCCGGTATCGGCCCCTGCTCGGCCCCGACGACCGGCCCCAGCTCGCCAGGTCCGCGACGGTGCTGGCCCTGGCCGATGAGATCGAGCGCCGCCTGCCGCCGGGCCACGGGGGAGAGGTTCACTGCGTCGTCCAGGGCAAGCGCGTGATGCTGGAGGCCCCGGTGTATGACCCGTGGCGCAGGGAGGCCCTCGCCGGACGGTTCCAGGTCGCGTTCCGAAAGAGGCTGCTGCTACAGTCGGGTGGCGATGCGTGATGACCTGGGGCTCCCCGGCCGCCTGTTCATCGTCGAGGGCATCGATGGCTCGGGCAAGAGCACGCAGCTGAACCTGCTCCACAAGTGGCTGATCAGTCAGGGCTACCTCGTGGTGTTCAGCGAGTGGAACTCCTCCCCGATCGTGAAGGAGACGACGAGACGGGGGAAGAAGCGCCGGCTGCTCTCACCCATGTCGTTCAGCCTGATCCACGCCGCGGACTTCGCCAGCCGCGTCCATTCGCAGATCCTCCCGGCCCTGCAGGCGGGGACCGTCGTGTTGGCCGACCGCTACGTCTACACGGCCTTTGCTCGCGATGCCGTCCGGGGGGTGAGTCGCGATTGGTTGAACGAGCTTTACTCGTTCGCGGTGAGGCCGAACCTGTCGTTCTACTTCGACACCCCGCTCGCAGAGTCGATACGCCGGATCATGGACGGCCGGCCGAAGCTGAAGTATTACGAGGCCGGGATGGACATGGAGCTTTCCTCCGACCCGGAGGAGTCGTTCCGCATCTACCAGGGCCTGATCAAGCACGAGTACGAGCGGCTGGTCGATGAATTTCAGTTGGTTCGCATTGACGCCACGGAGACGCTCATTCGCCAGCAACAACGGATGCGCGATGTGGTCCGGCCTCATCTTTCGGGCGTCATGCGGTTCGACGGCGGGGAGATCCACCAAGCCCTCCGCGACGCCGGCCTCCTGGGCCGGTACCTGAGCGACCCAAGGAGGCTGCCACCTCCATGACCGAGCTCTCGTTCTATGGATTCCGGCCGCCCGGTATCGAGGGGGACTCGCTTCCCGGCCGGTTGATCGTGATCGAGGCCACCGACGGCGCCGGGCGGTCCACGCACGTCGCCTTGCTGAAGGAATGGCTGGAGGACGAGGGCTACGCCGTGCTCGATACGGGCCTGCGTCGATCCGACCTGGCCGGGCCCGGTATCCAGCGGGCGAAGGGGGGCCACACCCTCGACCCCATCACGCTGAACCTGTTCTATGCCGCGGACTTCTGGGACCGCCTCGAGCGGCAGATCCTCCCGGCACTTCGGGCCGGCATGGTGGTGCTCGCCGACCGGTACGTGTTCTCCCTGATCGCGCGCGCGGCCCTCCGCGGTGTCTCACTGGAGTGGATGGAAGAGCTGTACTCCTTCGCCCTCGTGCCGGACCTCGTGATCTACCTCGACATCGACGTCGAGCAACTGCTGCCGAGGGTCCTGGCCAGCACCGGATTCGACTACTGGGAGTCGGGCCAGGACTTCCTCCGGGGATCGAACGTCTACGAGAGCTTCGTTCAGTACCAGCACATGCTCCTCGCGGAGTTCCGGCGCTTGGCCAAGCGCCATGGGTTCACCGTGATCGACGCGCGGAGGACCGTCAGCCAGATCCACCAGACCCTCCGGTCCGTTGTCGATGGCGTGGTCCGGGGGATGGGGGAGTGGCCAACGGAGGGCGCCGGCACGGAGCAGCTGAATGGCGCCGCCCGCACGGACGGAACTGTTCACGCCGGAGACGATGCCGTCGACGTCACCCGCTCAGGGAGCGCAGCACCTTCGGAGTGACGAGCCATCGAAGCGACGCCGTCCCGCGTCGGAGACCGTCCTGGAGCCAGAGGTGCGCCACGCCCCCCTTCTTCACATCCATGGTCAGGGACGTGGGCCTGCCGGTGAGCAGGATCGAGGCGAGCTCCGAGAGGTAGGGCTCGTGTCCCACCAGGGCCAGGGAGGCGACCTCGAGGTGGGGCTCCATCAGCTCGATGCCTTCGGCGGGGGAGCGGCCGGCTTCCAGAACGGGCTCCGGCTTCGGGGCCGGCCAGCCCGCCTCCTCTACGAGCAGCTCGGCAGTCCGCCAGGCACGAGGAAGAGGGCTCGACAGGACCACGTCGATGCTAGCGACGATGCGCCTGATCCCTCGGGCCGCTTTCCTGAATCTGGCCTCCCCTTCCGGGGTGAGAGGCCGCTCCCCGTCATCCGGCCATCGGGTTGGATCCGGGCTGAACGCGACTGCGTGCCTGACGAGGTACAGGTCCATGGCTATGAAGCTGACCGCTTCATGACCCGGCGGACATCGGCCCAGGCCGCTCCTTCAACGCGCCGAAACACCTTCGGGAAGCGCCCCCGGAGCTTCGCCTTCCTCCTTGCGTAGCGCTCGGCGATCTCGCCCATGGCGAACGCCGCAGCGGGGGGGAGATCGTTCCCCTCCTCGGCCACGATGGCCTCGAACCGGGCCACTGCAACTTCGGCGTCCTGGTGGGCACCGAGCAGGTCTTGGAGGCGCACCGTACGGCGGATGAGCGCCCTTACATCCCTGCCGTAGATCGGGGCCAGGAACTGGAGGGCGTACCGCAGCCGCTTGGCCCTGATTCGCAGCCGGTGGTAATCGGCGGGTTTGGAGGTCCGATCGATCCGACGGCCGCCCTTTCGCACCTTGCCGTACCGCTCCTCGATGAGCGACGGGGCGGCGTCAACGGCCAGCACG
>DATDKZ010000031.1:0-6630 GCA_036519575.1 Actinomycetota bacterium
CGCGACGCCGTCGACGCCGTGGTGACCTGGCCGGGCGGCCGCGTCCGATTCGTCGACACCGCAGGCCTCCGCCGTCCGTCCCGCACGGAGGGAGTGGAGTACTACGGCTACGTGCGCGCCGTGCGAGCGATCGAACGCGCGCACGTTGCCGTGCTCGTGCTGGACGCGAGCGAGGGCTTCACCACGGAGGATCGAAAGATCGCCGCCAGGGTGAGGCAGACGGGCCGTGGGCTTGCCGTGATCGCCAACAAGTGGGACTTGGTCCTGGAGAAGGACCCCACGTACAAGGAACTGGTCGAGGCCGTCGCGGTCTTCTCCGGGACCTCCGTGTGGAGGACGTCCGCGCTGACCGGCGCTGGGGTGACCAGGCTTCCGACGGAGCTGGTGGATCTTCACGATCGATGGGGGAGGCGGGTACCCACCAGCGATGTGAATCGCGTCCTCTCCGAGGCCCAGGACGAGCGCCCACCCCCCGCAGGGGTCCGATATCGCTACGGGACACAGGTCTCGGCCGGGCCTCCCACATTCGTCCTGTTCGGCGGAAGGCCGCCCTCGCCCTCTTACGCTCGGTTCCTTGAGGGACGCCTGCGTCGGGCCTTCGGCTTCGGCGGGGTCCCTATCCGCCTGCGATTCCGGGCCAAGCGGCCCCGTGGAGGTGGGCGCTGAGGGCCCGGGTCCGTCGCCGATACAATCGAGGTTGCGGGCCGTGGCGCAGCTTGGTTAGCGCGTCTGACTGGGGGTCAGAAGGTCGCCGGTTCGAATCCGGCCGGCCCGACGAAACGAGGGAACCAGGGCCTCATGCACGCGAGGACGGGACCGGGATTGAAGGTGGCCCGGGGGGAAGACCCGGGCCACCTCGGACCGGATCGGAGATACTCGTGCTCATGGAGGCTCCGGCCGGCCAATCGGTAGTGTAAGTCACGGTCGACCACAAGCCTAGATTCACCGACGCTTTCTTCCACGGATTCCTCAACTTTGTCCGTAGGTTGAGGTTCGTTTGGCCTCGAGTCCGCCCTCACGTTGTGCCCGTCAGCCCCTTCGTTCCACCGATGGTAGGTTGCGATCGGGCATGAGCCAGCCTTCCGGGGCGTCGAACGAGGCATCCTCCGCCATTGCGACCGTGCCCAACGCGCTGTCCGTCGCCCGGATCCTGCTGACCCCGGCGTTCGTGTGGCTCATCGTCGACCGGGACACCACGTTCATCGGGCTCCTGCTGTTCGGCCTCGTTGTGAGCACCGACTGGCTGGACGGCTATATCGCTCGTCGTACCGGCCGGGTCTCGGACGTGGGCAAGATGCTCGATCCCACGGCCGACCGGCTGGCCATCGCCGCCTGCCTCGTGGCCCTCGTCGTGCGAGGCGCCTTCCCCTTGTGGGCAGCCCTGCTGATCCTGGTTCGAGACCTGGCCGTCGTGGTCGTCGGCGTGTTGCTCCTGGTCACGCGGAAGGTACGGATCGAGGTCCGCTTCGTGGGGAAGGTGGCCACGTTCAGCCTGGTCGTTGCGATCGGGTTGATCGCTTGGGGGAACCTGGGCTATCCGTTCCCCTCCACGGCCGAGGCGGTCGGGTGGGTGATGTATGCGGTGGGCATCGTGGAGTACTACGTGGCCGCTGTGCTGTATGCGGGGGACCTTCGACGAGCCCTCGAGTCGGGCTCGACGTGAGCTATCGGCGCTCGGGGACGGGATGATAGTTTGAGGTTCAGGTCGACGCACCTTTACCACATGGAGAGGACCACATGGAGTTCCCTCAGGATCTGCGGTACACGAAGGAGCACGAGTGGGTGCGCGACGAGGGGGGCGGCGGCCGGGTGAGGGTGGGCATCACCGACTACGCCCAGGACGCGCTGGGTGACGTGGTGTACGTGGACATCCCCGAGCCGGGGACGCAGGTCACCTCGATGCAGCCGTTCGGCGAGGTGGAGTCGACGAAATCGGTGTCCGACGTGTACAGCCCGGTGACCGGGACCATCGCCCAGCGCAACGCGCTCCTCGACGAACGTCCCGAGCTGGTCAATCAGTCTCCCTACGGGGACGGGTGGATGGTCGTGGTCGAGGGAGCAGACCCTTCCGAGCTCGAATCCCTCATGGACGCGGCCGCCTACCAGGCCTTCCTCCGCCAGGCCGAGCCCGAATAGGACCCTTTTTCCCCAGTTGACCCTTCAACCCAGCTGCGATAACTTCGACCTTCGGTCGAGGCTGGTCTGTAACGCTCAACCTCGAACCTCAGCAGGAGGTCTGACCTAAGGGGCGACCGAGCTTGTACTGCACCCGATGTGGACATCCGAACAAGGACGGAGCCCGATTCTGCGCCAACTGCGGGGCTCCCCTTCTGGATGAGACGACCGTGGGGATCACCCCGGTTGAAGTCGAGGAGGAGACCGGCGAGGAGTTCCCGTTCCCCGGAGAGGAACTCCAACCGGGACAGGCCCTGCTCGTGGTCAAGCGTGGTCCGAACGCCGGCTCGACCTTCCTGATCGAGGACGATGTCACCACCGCCGGCCGCAGCACGGACGGCGACATCTTCCTCGACGACATCACCGTTTCCCGAAAGCACGCCGAGATTCGCCGGGACGGGACCGAGTTCTCCATCCACGATCGGGGCAGCTTGAATGGAACCTACGTGAATGGTGAGCGCGTCGAGGCCACGAAGCTCGCCGCGGGTGACGAGATCCAGATCGGGAAGTTCAAGCTGGTCTTCTTCCAGGCAGGAGAGTGAGGGGTGTCCACGCGCAGCTACCAGTCGATCGGTGAGGTCCTGGTCTCGGTGAAGACGGAGTTCCCAGACATCACGATCTCGAAGATCCGGTTCCTCGAGTCCGAGGGCCTGATCGAACCGGAGCGCACGCCCTCGGGGTATCGGAAGTTCTACGACAAGGACGTGGATCGGCTGAAGCAGATCCTGCGGATGCAGCGCGACGAGTACCTGCCCCTCAAGGTGATCAAGGACCGGCTGCTGACCCAGGAGACGGGACCTGGCGAAGGGCTCGACGACCGGGAGGCGGTGGGGACCGAGATCCAGGAGGAACTGGCCGAGCCGCCCACGGGCCTCCAGATGTCCATCGAGGAGATGTCCACTGCCACCGGGATCGACAAGGAACGGATCAAGGAGCTCGAGTCCTTCGGGCTCGTCTCATCGCACGGACCGGACTCGGCGAAGTACTACGACGGCGATGACTACGTGGTGCTCTCCATCGTCAAGGACTTCTTCAAGTACGGGGTCGAACCTCGCCACCTCACGATGTATCGACACTTCGCCGAACGTGAGGCGAGCTTCTTCGAGTCGATCATCATGCCGCAGCTCCGCCAACGGAACCCAGACGCGCGAAAGACGGCAATGGGCTCGCTGGGGGACCTTTCGAGGGCGTCTCGCAAGCTGAAGCAGGCGCTCCTGCGGAACAACCTGCGGCAGCACCTGACCTCGCCGTAACCTCTCGTCGTGCGGGATGGCCGGGTCCGGCGGCGAAGACCGATCGCGCTCGTCGCGCTGGCGACGCTGTTCCTCCTTCCTCCTTCCCTCGGTTTGGCCCTGGCCGGCCAGACGCCCCCGCCGACGCCGGTGCCCGCCCCCGGCGGAGGGACGTCTCCCTCTCCGTTCCCCCAGGTCCTGCGGACGCCGCCCCCGTCGAACGAACCGCCTACGGTCTCGGCCGGCGCGGTGGTCCTCGCCGACCTGGACACCGGCCAGATCTTGTGGGGAAACGAAATCGATGAACGGCGTCCCATCGCCAGCATCACAAAGATCATGACGGCGCTCATCGTCATCCAGCGCACGGATCCTTCGGACATAGTGACGGTGAGTCCCACCGCGGCGGCGCCGGGGCCGTCGGCCGCCGCCGCGGAGCTCGGGTTGGTCCCGGGGGAGCGGATCTCGATCCAGGACCTGCTCTACGCCCTGCTCTTGCAGTCCGCGAATGATGCCGCCGTGGCGCTGGCGGAACATGTCGCCGGCTCGGTCGAGGCGTTCGTCGATGAGATGAACGCCGAGGCTCGCCGGCTGCACCTCGCCGACACCCGGTTCGCCTCCCCGAACGGGCTCGATGACTCCGGGTACTCGACCGCGCGCGACCTTGCCATGCTGACTAGGACGGCGTTCGAGAGCCCGCTGTTCGCCTCGATCGTCCGGACGAAGTTCCATCGCATCCCATCACCGTCGGGCAGGCCTCGGATGATCCAGAACCGCAACGTCCTGCTGTGGCTGTATCCAGGTGCCGTCGGAGTCAAGACCGGTTTCACCACGCCCGCGGGGTTCTGCGTCGTGGCCGCCGCGACCCGGGGTGGGCTTCGGCTCGTGGCAGTGATCCTCGGCGCGCCGGGAGAGCCGTTCTCCGACGCCGCCGCGGTCCTCGACTACGGCTTCGGCTCCTTCGAGTGGCGCGAGCTGGTGGACGGTGGACAGGGCTTTGGGTCGATCGCCATCGGCGAGCGGGACGTTCCGGTCTCGGCCGGCAGGGGGCTTCGGGGGCTCGTCCCGGTGGGCGCTCGGATCCAGCGGGTGGTCACCATGCTTCCCGACGTCGCGTTCCCTCCCGCGATGGGCGAGCGGGTGGGCTACGTGAGGGTGTCCGCCCCCAACCTACCGCTCGGACGGGTGCCGCTCGTAGTGAGTGCCCTGCCGGGTCCGCCTCCGGCCGAGCCCGGGCCGTGGTGGCGCCGGGCGGCCTCGGCGGTCGTGCAAAGCGTCTCGAGCGCGCTGTCGTCCTTATTCGGGTGACCCTCTGTTACCATCCGGCCGGATGTCGAAGGACGCGACCGTCTTGTTCGGACGCGAGGACATCCGCCGGCGGATCGAGGAGCTCGGCCGAGACATCACTGTGGACTACGAGGGACGCGCTCCCGTCCTGATCTCGGTCCTGAAGGGCGGCTCGGTGTTCCTCGCCGATCTCATTCGCCGCGTCCACCTCCCGATCGCGATCGACTACATGTCGATCTCCCGCTATGAGGGGATGGCGGAATCGATGGGCCGGGTCCGCATCGTGAAGGACCTGGAGGTGGACATCGGCGGGCGTGACGTCCTGATCGTCGAAGACATCGTCGACACCGGGCTCACGCTCTCGTACCTGATCACGGTCCTGGAATCGCGGCAGCCCGCCTCGCTGGAGGTGTGCACGCTTCTGGACAAGTCCGTGCGTCGCATCACGCCCCTTCCCATCCGGTACGTGGGGTTCGATTGCCCCGACGTGTTCGTGGTGGGATACGGCCTCGACTTCCAGGAACGATACCGGAACCTGCCCGATATCCTTGCCGTGCAAGACCTGTCCGCGCTCTCGACGGACCCGGACCTCCTCGTCCCGTACCTCACCGGTGTCCCGGGGTCGGTGCCCGCGCCCGACACCGGTCGCGACGATGCCACCTAGGTTGTCGGCGGGGGAGGGGAGGGCTAGATTCCCTGATGAGGCCATGATCGAGATGTCGCTTGCGGGGGTGCGGATCGAGCTGCCGACGAACCAGCCCATCGTCCTCCTCCGAGAGGCCGAAGGCGAGCGCTTCCTCCCCATCTGGATCGGACAGGCCGAGGCCGCCGCCATCGCCCTGGCGCTCCAGGGCGTGGTGACGCCCCGTCCGATGACCCACGACCTCCTCAAGAACATCCTCGAGGAGATCGCGGTCCAGGTCGAGAGCATCGTGATCACCGAGTTGCGCGAGGGAACGTTCTACGCCGTGATCAACATGCAGCGGAACGGGACGGCGTACGAGATCTCGTCGCGGCCGAGCGACGCCATCGCGCTCGCGGTTCGGCTCAACTGCAAGATCTTCGCCAGCGAAGAGGTGCTGAACGAGGCGTCCATCCTCATCCCCAGCGGGGACGACGATGAAGAGGTCGAGAAGTTCCGCGAGTTCCTGGAGAACGTGAACCCCGAGGACTTCGGCTGAGGCGGTGAGCCTGGGCTGAGCCCGTGAGCCCGGGGGTTAGCCGAAGAAGATCGCGGTAGCCCAGACCTGATCCCTGCCGCAGCCAGATCTCCCGGAGACGTGGATCACCCCGATCCCAACGAAGTCCAACTTTCCGCTCAGCACGATCTTGCGGTGATACGCGTGGTGCATCATCTCCCGGTGCATCCGGAACAGCGTGTCCCCGCAGCCGACGACGTCGGCGCCGAGGGTCTGGTAGCCGGCGTATGGAGACAGGATTCCCCCGAGGTTGTCGACATCGAACAGCCGGCCTTCGCGGATCATGCTCCGGGTGTGCCCCTTCGCCGTATCCGACAGTCTTAGGTTCATCTGCAGGGGCCGCAGACCGTGCTGCACGCGGGTGTTGTTGATGATCTTCAGATACCGCGATCGCAGGGTGGCCTGCGCGGAAGGGGCGAGAACGCCCACCATGAGGACGACGAGAACCGAGAGAACCAGCGTGGCCCGCCGGGCGCGACCGTGATGCGTCGTTCTCGGGTAACGCACGGGGCCGGACCCTACTCGAAGATCGGTGTCGTGTCTCGCAAGCATGTTCGATGCCGCGTTGCTGATAGACGAAAAGGCGCAGGTCGTTCTCAACGAAAAAAAGTCGAGAAATCTGCGGTGATTGACATGCTGCGCACAGCGCAATAGCCTCACCTGAGTTCGCGTAATTACGGAGTTGTGATGGACGAGCAGGGGTATCGCGTCCCCGACGTGTGCCGGATCGTCGGGATCAG
>DATDKZ010000032.1:0-10113 GCA_036519575.1 Actinomycetota bacterium
GGTGGCACTGGCGGTGGTGGCGGTGGCACGGGTGGTGGCGGTGGCACGGGCGGCGGCGGCGGTGGCACTGGCGGTGGTGGCGGTGGCACGGGCGGCGGCGGCGGAGGCACAGGCGGCGGCGGGCCCAGCGATGGCCCGGGCGCGGCGGCCCCGGGCGTCGGCAACCACAACGGGTGGAGGAACAAGCCTCCCGAAGGCGGCTGGAAGGGCGAGAATCCCAAGCGTCAGGGCCCGAAGGACGAAACCGAGCACGGCAACGAGAAGGGTCAGAAGGACTGACCCCTCAGCCGAGGTCCACCCGATACCTGACCGTCGGATAGTTCAGACAATCGATGCGTTCGGTCGTCGTCGCCCCGTCGAGCTTCCATCCCGCCAGGTCGTAGAAGCGCCGGGCCCGATCGTTCGATTCGAGCACCCAGAGGGTCGCCGTTCCGAACCCCCGCTCCCGAAGATCCTCGATCGCATGGGTGAACAGTTGCCGACCAGCACCCGTCCCGTAGGCGCCCGGATCGAGGTAGATCGCGTAGACCTCGGCGGTACCGGCATCGGCATCGGCGTCCTCACTCGGCCCGGTGACCGCGAACCCCGCGATCGATCGTTCCTCGTCCGCGACCCACACGCGCCAGTCCGGTCGAGGATGCTCCAGGGCCCATTGATGCTGGGACAGCCGCTCGTCCACGGTCAACCCATCTAGGTACTCGTCGGGGAGCTGGCCACGATAGGCGGCTTGCCACGATCGCACGTGCACGGTCGCGATGGCTTCCGCGTCGGCCGGGATCGCCTCTCGGATACGCACGACCACGCCGGGAGGATATCGAAGCGGTGCGGGCTCCCCGCTTCCGAGCCGGGCTATCCTTCGTCCCGCCGCGGGTGAAGCAGGCCGTACAGGTACCCGTCCGTCAGGGCCTCCCAGGACGCTTCGATGATGTTGCTCGACACACCGACCGTGGTCCACTCGCCCTGGCCGTTGGAGGTGTCGACCAACACGCGGACCGTTGCGCCGGTGCCGACGTTCTCGTCGAGCACGCGGACCCGGTAGTCCTCCAGGGTGATGTGCTCGAGCTCCGGATACTCGTTCGACAGGGCCTTGCGAAGCGCATTGTCAAGAGCCCCGACGGGACCGTGACCCTCCGCGCTCTCGACGTGGCGGCCGCCGCCTGCCCGGACCTTGACGGTGGCCTCGGCCAGGGCCTCCTCTTCCTGCCGTCGTTCGACGTGCACCCGGTAGCTTTCGACGTCGAAGAAGGGCTGTTTCCATCCGTCGTGCCGACGCATCAGGAGCTCCAGCGACGCGTCGGCCACCTCGAACGTGTAGCCCCGGGCCTCCCGGTCCTTCAGCTCGGCGAGCAGCTTGGGGATGGCGTCGTCGGAGAGCTCCAGTCCGAACTGTCCGGCCTTCATCTTGAGCGACGCAGTGCCGGACAGATCGGAGGCCACGACGCCCCGCCGGTTGCCCACGGATTCCGGCGGGATGTGCTCGTACGCCTGGGCGAACCTGGCCACCCCGCTCGTGTGCAGTCCGGCCTTGTGGGTGAACGCGTAGCGGCCCGCGTAGGGCTGATGCGAGTCGGGAGTGACGTTGGCCACCTCGGCCACGTAGTGGGACAGCTCGGTGAGCCGGCCGATTGAGTCGGGCGGGAGCGGCCGGGCTCCCATCTTCAGGGCGAGGTTGGCGGCGATCGGCACGAGGTCGGCGTTGCCGGTCCGCTCCCCGTAGCCGTTGATCGTCCCCTGGACCTGGTAGACCCCGGCCTCCACGGCCACGATCGAATTGGCCACGGCGCAGCCTGCGTCGTTGTGGACGTGCACACCGAGGGGAACGCCGGCGCTCACAACAACCTCACCGACGACGCGGGAGACGTCGGGAGGCAGGGCGCCGCCGTTCGTGTCGCACAGTACCAGCCGTTCGGCGCCCGCCTCCTCAGCTGCCGCCAGCACGGCCAGAGCGAACGACCGGTTCAATCGGTATCCGTCGAAGAAGTGCTCGGCGTCGAAGAACACCCGCCGGCCCTCCGAGACAAGGAAGGCAATGGATTCCCGGACCATGGCCACGCCCTCGTCGAGGGTGGTCCGTAGGGCCTCGGTGACATGGAGGTCCCACGACTTCCCCACGAGGCACACGACCTCGGTGCCGGCGTCCAGGAGGTCGCGAAGGACCGCGCTGTCCTCCGCCCGCTCGCCGGCCTTGCGGGTCATGCCGAACGCCGTGAGGGTCGCGTGCCGCAGCTTCTCCTTGGTGGCCAGCCGGAAGAACTCGGTCTCCCGAGGGTTCGCGCCCGGCCAGCCCCCCTCGACGTACGGGAAACCCATCCAGTCCAACCGGTGCAGGATCCGCAGCCGGTCCTCGATCGACAGCGAGAGGCCGGCCCGCTGCGCCCCGTCGCGAAGGGTGGTGTCGTACAGCTCGACCTGGACGGCCGCGCTCATGCGCTGGCCCCCTCGACGACCAGGTCGCCCACCTCAGAAGTTGTGTAGCCCATGTCGCCGGCGCGCATCGAATGCAACTTCGAACACGCGAACCGGATCGCGGCGTCGACCCGGGTGGCGGCGTCGCGCTCCCCCAGGTTCTCGAGCAACATCCCAAGGGCGCCGATGGCGGCGAGTGGGTTGATCGTGCCCTTCCCGGTCTCGTTCGGAGCGGTGCCGCCGATCGGCTCGAACATCGATACCCCGCCGGGATTGATGTTCCCGCCTGCCGCGATCCCGAGCCCGCCCTGCAGCATCGCGCCGAGGTCCGTGATGATGTCCCCGAACATGTTGTCGGTGACGATCACGTCGAACCGGCTGGGCTCGGCCAGGAAGAAGATGCACGCCGCGTCGACGTGGACGTAGTCGATCTCGACCTCGGGGAACTCGCGGGAGACTTCGTCGACGACGCGCTGGTACAGGTCGCCGGCGTAGGTCAGAACGTTGGTCTTGTGAACGAGGGTCAGCTTCTTCCTCCGATCCGGCCGGCCGGCGTACTCGAACGCGTACCGGACGATCCGCTCGACGCCGTGCCGGGTATTCACGGACTCCTGCACCGCAACCTCGTGCGGGGTTCCCTTGCGATGGAATCCTCCGGCCCCCGTGTAGAGCCCCTCGCCGTTCTCTCGGACCACCACGAAGTTGACATCGGCTTCCGTCTGCGAGGGGATGAGGGTCTTCACGCCCGGATACCGGATCACCGGACGGAGATTGACGTATTGGTCGAGCTCGAACCGGATCCGAAGGAGCAGGTCGCGCTCGAGGATCCCCGGTTTCACACGCGGGTCGCCGACGGCCCCGAGGAAGATGGCGTCCATCTGTCGAAGCACCGCGAGTTCCTCGTCGGGAAGGACTTCACCGGTCTTCAGGTATCGGTCGGCGCCGAGGTGCAGGGCAACGGGCTCGACGTCGAAACCATCGGAAGCCGAGACCGCTCGGAGCACCTTCAGGCCTTCTTGGACGACCTCGGGCCCGGTGCCGTCGCCAGAGATCACCCCGATCCGGTGGGAGCGCGGGCTCACCGCGGCCATGCCTCTGTTGTGCTCGTGGACCCCGGCTGCACCTGCAGGGCTCGGTTGATGGCCGCCAGGTAGGCTCGGGCGCTGGCCTCGACCACGTCGGTGGCCACGCCGCGGCCGGTGACCCGATGACCCTCCACGTCGAGCTGCACGACCACGTCGCCGAGCGCGTCGGATCCGGCGGTCACGCTGGAGACGTTGAACGAGACGAGCGTGGCCTCCACGCCCGACGCCCGCTGGATGGCACCCATGGCCGCGTCGATCAGGCCGTCGCCGATGGCCGACTCCTCGATGGGCTCCACGCCCTTTCGCAGTCGAACCGTGGCTCGCGGCTCCTGGCTCGTCCCCCCGGCGACGACGAGAGACTCGAGGACGAACACGTCCTGCTCGGCCTGGCCGATCTCCTCGGACACGATGGCCTGGAGATCCTGGTCCGTGAGTTGGATCTTGCGGTCGGCCAGGTCCTTGAACCGGGCGAATGCCCGGTTCAGGTGCTCGGGATCCAGGCGAATGCCGAGCTTCCCCAACGCATCCGCGAACGCGTGCCGACCCGAGTGCTTGCCCAGGACGATCCGGTTGCCCTCCAGGCCGATCTCGAGGGGATCCATGATCTCGTAGGTGGCCCGATTGGCCAGCACACCGTGTTGGTGGATCCCTGATTCGTGGGCGAACGCCGACGAGCCGACCACCGCCTTGTTCGGTTGTACCGAGTAGCCGGTCGTCATCGAGACCAGGCGGGAGGTCCGCATGATCTCCTTCGCGTTCAGACGGTGGCCCACACCCAGGGCCCGGCCCCGCGTCCGCACGATCATCGCGATCTCCTCGAGCGAACAGTTGCCGGCCCGCTCGCCGATGCCGTTCACCGCCACTTCGACCTGCCGGGCCCCGTTGACGATGCCGGCCAGCGAGTTGGCCACGGCCAGCCCGAGGTCGTTGTGGCAATGCGTCGACACCACGACGTGATCGGGGACCGCCTCGCGCACCTCTCGCACCAGCTCGCCGAACTCATGGGGCATGGCGTAGCCCACGGTGTCGGGGACGTTGATCGTCGTGGCGCCGGCCTCCACGGCCACCCGAAAGCACTCGAGCAGGAACCCAAGCTCGGTGCGCGTGGCGTCTTGGGCCGAGAACTCGACGTCGTCGGTGTAGCCGACGGCCTGCTTCACGCCGTCGCGGATGGCGTCGAGCACCTGGGGCTGCGACATCCGGAGCATGTCCTTCATGTGGATGTCGCTCGTGGAGACGAACGTGTGGATCCGCCACCGATCGGCGCCCTTCAGGGCCTCGGCGGCCCGGTCGATGTCGCCGGGGACCACCCGAGCCAGGGCCGCGATGACCGGACCGCGGACGCTCGAGGCGATCTCCCGAACGGCCTCGAACTCGCCCTCCGACGAGACGGGAAAGCCCGCCTCGATGATGTCGACCTCGAGGCGCGCCAGCTGCTCCGCGATCTCGACCTTCTCGGGCCTGGTGAGTGCGATCCCGGGGGCCTGCTCGCCGTCGCGGAGCGTGGTATCGAAGATGCGTACTACATCGTCAGGCATCGGGCACCACCTTCTTCTCCGACTCCAGCCACGGCATCATCCGGCGAAGCTCGCGACCGACGTCCTCGATGCGGGACGTCCGGGCCTGGCTCCGGAGCCGGCGGAAGTTCGGGAACCCGCTGTCGGCCTCGGTGATCCACTCCTTGGCGAACTGCCCGCTCTGGATCTCGTCCAGGATCCGCTGCATCTCCGAGCGAACCTCGTCGTCGATCACTCGGGGGCCCCGCGTGTAGTCGCCGTACTCGGCCGTGTCGGAGATCGAGTACCGCATCCAGCTCATGCCGCCCTCGTACATCAGGTCCACGATCAGCTTCAGCTCGTGGAGGCACTCGAAGTACGCGATCTCGGGCTGATAACCGGCACGCACCAACGTCTCGAACCCCGAGCGGACCAGCTCGGTGACCCCGCCGCACAGCACGACCTGCTCGCCGAACAGGTCGGTCTCGGTCTCCTCCTTGAAGCTCGTCTCGATCACACCCGCCCGAGCCACGCCGATCCCCGCCGCGTACGCCAGCGCGCGCTGGAGAGCCTTTCCCGTGGCGTCCTGGTGTACGGCGACCAACGCAGGCGTCCCGATCCCCTGCTCGTACGTTCGCCGGAGAAGATGGCCCGGACCCTTGGGCGCGATCATCGTGACGTCCACCCCGTCCGGCGGTCGGATCCGCCCGAAGTGGACGTTGAACCCGTGGGCGAACATCAGCATGTTGCCCGGTTCCAGGTTCGGGCCGATCTCGGACTCGTAGGAGGCGGCCTGCGCGGTGTCCGGGAGCAGGACCATGGCCACATCGGCGTCCCTGACCGCCTGGGCCGTCGGAAGGACGCGGAGGCCCGCCGCCTCGGCCACGGGCCACGATGTCGAGCCCTCCCGCAGGCCCACACGGACGTCGTGCCCGGAGTCCTTGAGGTTCAGGGCGTGCGCGTGCCCTTGACTCCCGAACCCCAGGACCGCGACGCGCTGCCCCTCGAGCCCCGAGCGGTCGGCATCCTTCTCGTAGTAGATCGTGGCCATGACCCGTCTCCTTCTTCCCACCCGGCCTCGCCAGAGACCGATTCGCTCACACGCCTCCGCCGGTCCACTCCGAAGCGTCCTCCGCGCCGGCGGCGAGCCGGCGCTGCACCCGCTCGCGGATGCCCCGGTCGCCCCGGGCAAGGGCCACCCGCCCCGTCCGGGCCAGCTCCACGATGCCGAAGTCCGAGAGGAGCTCGGTCAGGGCCTCGAGCTTGTCTGGCGGGCCCGTCCCCTCGATGGTCAGCGTCTTGTGCGTGACGTCGAGGACCCGGACCCTGAACACCCCGCAGATCTCGAGGACCCGGGCCCGGGCGTCGCCCTCGGCCCGGACCTTGATCAGCGCGAGCTCGCGCTCCACCGCGTCGTCGGATTCGTGCTCCAGGACCTTGATCACGTTGATCAGCCGGTTCAGCTGCTTCGTGACCTGCTCCAGCGGCTTCTTCTCCACGTCGACCACGATGGTCATGCGCGACAGTCCGGGCTCCTCGGTGGGACCCACCGCCAGCGACCCGATGTTGAACCCCCGCGCCGCGAACAGGCCGGCAACCCGGGTCAGCACTCCGGGCTTGTCCTCCACCAGGATCGACATGGTGTGCAGGCTCATGCGATCGGAGCCTCCTTGGGGTCCTCGGTCGGCCGGGCGCCGCCGGGGCCGAGGACGATGTCGTCGTTCGAGCTGCCCGCGGCGACCATGGGGAAGCACATCTCCTTTGGATCGCAACGGAAGTCGATCACCACGCTTCGGTCCTCGACCGACAGCGCCTTCTCGATCACCGCGTCGACCTCGTCGGGATGCTCGGCCCGAAGGCCGACGGCACCGTACGCCTCGGCCAGCTTCACGTAGTCGGGCGTGTCGTGCGACAGGTACACCTGGGAATAGCGCTCGTTGTAGAAGAGCTCCTGCCACTGGCGGACCATCCCCAGGTACGCGTTGTTGATGATCGCCGTGACGAACGGGATCTTCTCGGTCGTGGAGGTTGCGAGCTCCTGGGCGGTCATCTGGAAGCAACCGTCGCCGTCGATGGCGACGACGCGACGGTCCGGGCGGCCGGTCTTCGCGCCGAGCGCCGCTGGAACGGCGAAGCCCATCGTGCCGAGGCCGCCGGAGTTGATCCACGTCCGCGGTTCGCTGAACTTCCAGAACTGCGAGGCCCACATCTGGTGCTGGCCCACCCCTGCCACCACGATGGCATCGCCCTTCGTCAGCTCGTAGAGACGCTGGATGGCGAACTGGGGCTTCAGCGGCCCGTCCTCGGGCTGGTCGTAGCGGTACGGGTACTTGGCCTGCCAGCCGCGGAGGGTCGACAGCCATTCCGAGCGATCGGGCGGGCCGCCCGCCTCTTCCTGTCGCAGGCGAAGCTCCGCCACCATCTTGGCGATCACGTCCTTGGCATCGCCCACGATGGGGACGTCCGCCGCACGATTCTTCCCGATCTCCGCGGGGTCGATATCGGCGTGGACGATCTTGGCGTGCGGGGCGAAGGACGCGAGCTGCCCGGTCACCCGGTCGTCGAATCTGGCGCCCAGCGCGACGAGCAGGTCGGCACGTTGCATCGACGTGACCGCCGTATAGCCGCCGTGCATCCCGGGCATCCCCAGCGCCAGCTCGTGCGTGTCGGGGAAGGAGCCGCGGGCCATGAGCGTGGTCACGACCGGGAGTCTCCCCTCGGTGGCCAGGTCGAACAGCTCCTTGGTCGCGTCGGCCTTGATCACGCCACCCCCCACGTACAGGATCGGGCGCTCTGCCTCCAGGATCAGCCGCACCGCCTCCCGAACCTGTTTCAGGTTGCCCTTCGTGGTCGGCCTGTAGCCGGGGAGGTCTACATGCTCCGGCCAGCGCCACGTGGCCTCCTGGATCAGGACATCCTTTGGGATGTCCACGAGCACCGGCCCGGGGCGTCCGGTGCGGGCGATGTGGAAGGCCTCGCGGATCGTCTCCGCGACGGCGCCCGCTTCGGTCACCAGGAAGTTGTGCTTGGTTACCGGCATGGTGATCCCGGTGATGTCGGCCTCCTGGAACGCATCGTTCCCCACCACCGGGGTCGGCACCTGGCCGGTGATCGCCACTATCGGCACCGAGTCCATCTTCGCGTCGGCGAGCGCCGTCACCAGGTTGCAGCCTCCCGGCCCGGAGGTCGCCATGCACACGCCCACCTTTCCCGTAGCCCAGGCGTACCCCTCGGCGGCATGGCCGGCACCCTGCTCGTGTCGGTTCAGGATGTGGCGGATGGACGAGTCCAACAGCGGATCGTAGGCGGGGAGGATGGCACCGCCGGGAATGCCGAAGACGACATCCACGCCCTCGCCCTCGAGGGCCTTGAACAGCGCCTTGGCCCCAGTGACCTTCATCGGGCGGGGACCTCCCCCGGCCTGGCCTCGACCGGCCCGGTCTCCACCCGCCGCGCCGTGCACCCCAGCCGGTGGGCCAGGTTGCGGCACGAGCGCTCGAACTCCCACGGCGTCCAGTCCCGGCGATGCGAGGTCATTTCGTCCCCCGCCCCGCCGAAATCGAACCCCGCCGACAGGTATGTCACTTCCGAGCCGAAGAACCGATCGAATTGCGGCCGATCGGCCGGATCGGTCACGTCGATGGTCACCTGGGCCGGCCCTTCCCACAGCACACTCGCCACCCTGCGGCCACCTCGATCGAACTCGTATCGCATCTCGTCCTCTCCTCCCTCGGTGCTCTCAGCCTTCCCGACGATCTGGCTACTGTTCCATCGGTCGTTCTCGGGGTAGAAAAAACCCCCCGCTTCGCGGAGGGTGTCAGGCGCGGGAGGGGCCCGGTGGGCCCGGCCCCGCGCCTAGCGAATGAGTACGAGAGCCTGCGGTTCCCGAGACCTCATTCCGGCTGTCATGGTCTGCTCAGTCTAGGGGCGCATCGCCTTGTGTCAACCGGCCGTTTGCCCTTCACCCGACCCCTCAGGCGGCGCGGGAGGCTCCGGGGGCCCGGGGGGCTCCGACGGCGCGGGAGGTTCCGGGGGCTCCGGGGGCTTCGGGGGCTCTGGGCTCGGCGCCGGCGACTCGCCCTCGGGGTGGCCGGGGGGGATGACCGCGGCCCCGACCTCCTCGTGGGGGGTGATCGGGCCAAACGCGGGCGGCGGTGGCACCGGAATCTCACGAGACCGCCACAGCACGTAGGCCATGCCCATCAGGGCCGTCACGAACGCGGCGGCGGCCGCCACCATGGCCAGGGTCAATCCGGTGGAGCTCCCACCACCACTGGCAGCCGGCGGAACGATCACGGTGGTCGTCGGAGGCACGGACGTCGTTGGCGAACCGGTCGCCGAGGGGGTTGGCGAGCCCGTCGGCGTTGCCGTACTCGTGGGGGTGGCCGTGGCCGTGGCTCCGCCCAGCGTCACCTGGAACGTCGCGATGGCTTCGCCCCGCTCACCGGAAGCATGGGTCTGGGTGGCGGCCACCGCCTTCTCACCCGGGGGGATCCCGCCGGGCACGGTGACGCTCTGGGTGAAGCGGCCGTCGGTCCCGACGCCGATGCCGTCGGCAACGACGATGCCGGCGAAGGAGACCCGGACCGAGGAGCACGCCGGGCTCCCGCAGAATCCTCGGCCCGCGATCTGCACCGTGGTCCCCACGCCGCCCGAGGACGGATCGAGCTCAAGGGTAGGAGCGGCCTGAGCGTGGGCGATGGTGAGGCCGAGTGACGACCCGAACGCCAGCAACAGCATGCCCGTCGCTACCACAGCGAGCGCCCTGCCTGCCATGTGCATGTCGGGTGCCTTCCTCCGGGTCGCTCGGCCTAGCCTATGGGAGTAGCCTTCGCGCCGTGGCACAGGCCCTCGACCCCGACCTTGCCTCGGTCGTGGCTGCGGTGCCCGCTTGGTCCGGCTTCGAGCCGGACGTCGCCTCGCTCGGCGGGGGCATCACCAACAGGAACTTCCGCATCGACATCGCGGGCCAGTCCTTTGTCGTGCGGCTGTTTGGGAAGGACTCCGAGCTCCTCGGGATCGACCGGGCGGCCGAGCACCAAGCGGCGACGGCCGCGGCCACAGCCGGCGTGGCCCCGGAGGTCGTCGAGTATCTGCCCGAGCTTCGTGCCCTGGTCACCAGGTTC
>DATDKZ010000033.1:0-7531 GCA_036519575.1 Actinomycetota bacterium
CCAGTGGGCCCGGGACCCCTCACAGGGCCTGACCGGGTACCGGGTGCCCAAGCAGATCGAGTTCCGCGACTCGCTCCCCGAGACTCTGATAGGAAAGGTCCTTCGCCGCGTCCTCCAGGAAGAGGAGCGTCAGAAGCAGGAGGCCGCGGCCCGGCAGTCCACCTGACAGGCCCCGTCGGTCAGGACGCGGGTGGGGTCTCCGGAAGCTCCCGCGTGGTCGCCGGTTCGGCGGGGATCGACGCCGTTTGGGCGGGAGTGGGCGCGTATGCCTGCATGATCAGCCAGCTGGTGATCCCCAGCCATACGATGAACAGGCCGAACAGGATGAGGTTGTACACGCCGCCCGGCGCGAACAGCCCGGTGTCGATGAGGACGGACAGCCCGGTGCCGAGCGAGAGCACGAACAGCGCGTAGCTCGCATTCACGTACCAAGACGGGAACGTCCCGTGGCGAGCCGCGACGACCGCAGTCGCCGCGAGGAGGGGCGCCACCGCGAACCACGTGAGGGCGTACGAGAGCAGACGCATGTCGTGAAGCGGCACGACTGCGGCGAGGCCCGGGACCTGGACCGACTTCTGGAGAGGACCGTAGGCGAACCATCCTTCACCGAGCACGCTGTCCGCGATGCGCGCCGCGGTGGCCGTGGCCAGTACCCCAACGGCGATGGGCCCCACGGCCGCGATCCCCGAGCCGAAGGCCACCGCTGAGATCCGCCCGGTTTCACCCTCGGAGCGGCGGAGATGGGCTCGCAAGCTCCCCAGGAACCACAGGAACAGCACCCCGGCCAGCCCGGTGAACAGGATCTGCACGCGGATGGCGGAGGCGTTCTCCCGGTAGTACTGGGCCACGGCGAGGGGTGAGTCCTCGAAGCTGGGATAGAGCGGGGCGAAGAACGCCTGGATCGCCAGGAGCACGGCCGTCCCCAACCCGGCTCCGGCCCCGTACCGCTCCCAGTTCGGTTCGGCCATGACGACCTCCTCCGCGCGGGCGTCAGGGGATTATCACCCGAGACCGACCTCCGCCGCCGCGGCCAGGACGGGCAGGGTCGGGTGTCAAGGGAGATGTGGGACCTGCCCGGCAGCGGAGGGATCCGTGCCCGCTGCCAACAGGCCGACGGCCTCGATGCGCTCCTCCCGGGTCAGCGGGCGGAGGGGAGCCCGCACGTCGGCCCGTACCGGGAGGCCCCGTTCGGCCAGGATGGCCTTGAGCGCCGAATGGAACGGAAGTCGGTCAAGGACCTCGCGGATCCGGATCACCGCGTTATGCGCCTCCCGGCGCCGCTCGTGCACCAGCGCCGCGATCAGCTCCGGGAAGGCCACGGCCAGGCCGGAGACCGCACCGGCCGCGCCGCGCTCCAGGCCCTCCATGACCAACGGCTCGGATCCGATGAACACGTCGAGGCCGTCGAGCAGGTACGGCTCCACTTGCTCGAACGGCGCGTCGGACACCTTGAGTCCGGCCAGGTTCGGAGCGGCGTCGCGGAGCTGCTCGACCGCCGTGACCGGGATCGCGTACCCGCTGCGCGCGGCGAACTCGTAGAGGTAGAACGGAAGCGGCGCGCATGCGTCCGCGGCAGAGCGGAAGTGCTCAACCAGGCTCGGCTCGTCGAGCACGAAGTAGGGCGGGGCGATGACCGCAACGGCGTCGACTCCGGCTGCGGCCGCGTGGCGTGCCAGCGCGACCGTATCGGCGGTGGTCTGCGCCCCGCAGTGGGCGGCCACGGCGAAGCCCGGCGGTCGAGCGGCGAGGAACAGTTCAGTGGCGCGCTTCCGCTCCTCGAGCGATAAGAGGATCCCCTCGCCGGTGGTGCCGCAGGCCAGGAGGCCGTCGATCCCTCCGGCGGCCAGGAATCCCACGATGGGGCCGAAGGCGTCCTCGTCCGGCGATGCGCCATCCGAGGTGAGCGGCGTCACGGAGGCGGCGATGGCTCCGTGCAGCATGGCCTCGACTCTATCGGGTCATGTCGGCGGCGTGAGCTACGTCCTGAGGCATCAGGGCGATCGTGAGGACGTCGGGCACGCGACTAGAGCGTGGGCGGTTCTCGCCGCTCGAAGGCCCTGCCCGGCGCGAACGGGTTCGACTCGGCTTTCCCGGTGAGCAGATCGACCAGGAGCCGGCTCCCGGCCGGACCGAGCATGATGCCGTGGCCGCTGTATCCGGTGTTCACCCAGAGTCCTTCGATCCACAACGGCCCGATCAGCGGCCGGTGGTCGGGCGTCATCGTGTACTGCCCCGCCTGGAGGAGCCACGGGGCGGCTCCTCGATCCCAGACAGCCCGCCAGAACGGCACCACCCTCGCTACGGAGAACGGACTGGTCGGATCGAGCAGCTGGAAGGCGAAGGCTGGATCGACCGGGACGTTGTCGGCGGGCGGGCTCTCCGGAGTGGCCGGGTCGGTGAACAGGAGCCACGCGCCGGCGAGCGCGGGGCGCCAGTGGACCCCGGTGTCCTCGTCGATCGTCATCGGGGCCTGCGCCGGAACCTCGGGGACCTCGGGCAGGATCAGTTTCTGACGCCGGACCGTGACGATCGGGAGGTGGATCCCTTCGGCCCCGGCAAGGAGTCCCGACAGGGGCCCCGCGGCGATCACCGCGACGTCGGTGGGGACGACCCCCTTGGTCGTTCGGACGCCGGTGAGCCTGCCACCCGATGCGACGAAGCCCGTCGCCGCGCAGTCCACCATCACCTCGGCCTTCGAACCATGGACCAGGCCGAACGTCAGCTGCGTCGTGTCGAGGAACCCGTCCCCGCCGCGCCATCTCGCCTGGACGACGTTCTCGTCCACGTACGGAAACCGGTGGAGCACCTCGTCGCCCGTGAGCAGTTCGACGTCGCCCTGCCCCCATTCGTGCAGCCTGGCCACCAGCGCGCGCTGACGTTCGGCGTTGCGCTCGTCGGTGGTGAGCCAGAGATACCCCTGCTGGCGGACGCGGAGGTCGTATCGGTCCTGCTCGGTGGCTTCCCGGAAGTTCAGGAACAGCTCGGCCGACTCGCGGACGAGCGTCAGCTCCTCCAGATCGTCGAACTGAAGGCGGAAGGCACCAGCCGCGACCGGCGTGGTGAGCGTGCACAGCGCCGGCCGCGCCTCGACGATGAGCGGCTTGAGGCCGGCCTGAGCGGCGTGGAACGCCGTGGCCGCGCCGATCACCCCGCCGCCGATGACGACGAGCTCCGCCGATGCCGGCGGCTCGGTCAGATACTTCACGAAGTCCGTTCTTCGATGGCGTTGATGAGTTCGCGGCAGAACGCGGGGATGTCCTCCACCACACGCCCCCACACGATGGCGCCGTCGCGGAAGGCCGGCTCATCGACCCACGTGGCCCCGGCGTTCACCAAGTCGTCCTTGATGCCGAGGCTCCCGGTGGCCCGATGCCCGCCGACGATGCCGGCGGAGATGCCGACCAGCCCGGCGTGACAGATCAGCCCGACGATCTTTTCCTGGCCGTAGGTCTTGGCCACCAGGGTGGTGACTTCCTCGTATCGACGGAGCTTGTCCGGAGCCCACCCGCCGGGGACGACGACCGCGTCGAAGTCGTCGGCGGAGACGTCCTTCGCCGCCACGTCGCTCGTGGCCTCGAGGGCGTGCTTCCCTCGAACCGTCTCGCCACCGGCGATGCCGACCACGGTGACGTCCGCGGCCTCCTCGCGGAGGCGCATGAGGGTCACCCAGAACTCGAGGTCCTCGAACCCCTCCGCCAGGAACATCGCGACCTTGCGACCCGACAAGCGCGTTCCGTCCGCCATGATGGCCTCACCTCCGCCATCCGAGCCTACCGCTCGGACGCGTCGAAGCGGAACGGAATCGGCCGCGGCGTCCCGCTCACGCGAGGGAGCGCGTCGCTGTCGCCGTCTCCGCTTCGAACTGGGCCGCTTCGGTCGAACCGGGAAGCGCGAGGGTCGGCGAGTCCCCACCGATGGCTCGCGACACGCGGTCGAAGTAGCCCGTCCCCACCTCGGCCTGGTGGCGGGTGGCCGTGTAGCCCTCCGTTTCGAGTTCGAACTCCCGGTCCTGGAGCCGGACGTACCCAGACATCCCGGCCTGCCGGTAGTCCCGGGCCAGTTCGAACATGGAAGCGTTCAGCGCATGGAATCCGGCCAGCGTCACGAACTGGAACACATAGCCCATCGTGCCCAGGTCGTCCTGGAACCGCCGGATCGCCGGCGCGTCCAGATGCCGCTCCCAGTTGAAGGAGGGCGAGCAGTTGTACGCGAGCAGCTTGCCCGGGAACCGCTCATGGATGGCGTTGGCGAAGCCCTCCGCCTCTTCCAGGTCCGGGGTGGAGGTCTCGCACCACAGGACATCGGCGTATGGCGCGTAGGACAGACCTCGGGCGATGGCGGCCTCCAGCCCGTCCGAGGCGAGGAAGTACCCTTCGGGCGTGCGCTGTCCGGTGAGGAACGGACGGTCCCGCTCGTCAACGTCGCTCGTGACGAGGGTCGCGGCACCGGCGTCGGTCCGGGCCACCAGCAGTGTGGGGACGTCGAGCACGTCCGCGGCGAGCCGCGCGGCCGTGAGCGTCCGGATGAATTGGGCCGTCGGGACGAGGACCTTGCCGCCGAGGTGGCCGCACTTCTTCTCACCGGCGAGCTGATCCTCGAAGTGCACAGCCGCCGCACCGGCCTCGATCATGGCTTTCATCGTCTCGAAGGCGTTCAGGGCGCCGCCGAACCCGGCCTCGGCGTCGGCCATGATCGGCACGATCCACCTGGTGCCCGTCTCGCCGTTGGCGCAGGCGATCTGGTCGGCTCGCTGCAGCGCGTTGTTGATCCGCCGGACGAGCGCGGGCACGCTGTTGGACGGGTAGAGGCTCTGGTCGGGATAGGTGTGGAGGGCCAGGTTGGCGTCCGCGGCGACCTGCCACCCGGACACGTAGACGGCGTCGAGGCCGGCCTTCACCATCTGGAGCGCCTGCCCGCCGGTCATCGCGCCGAGCGCGGCGACGAAGGGCGTCCGCCGCATGAGCGTCCACAACCGGTCGGCGCCCAGGCGAGCCAGCGTGTGCTCGATCGTGATCGTGCCGCGCAACCCGATCACGTCTTCGGCCGTGTAGGTTCGTTCGACGCCACGCCATCTCGGACTCGTTTCCCAGTGGCTCTTCAGGCAGGCGGCCTCCCTTTGGAGGCGTTCCTCGTAGGAGAGATCGCGCATGACGTCCTCCGATCGTCAGGGCTGGTGGGACGTCGAACGACGCTGAGTCGCGACGGGAGTTGGGGTCGGGGCGGCGGGCCGGCCCGGACGCGCCTACGCTACGGGTACGCCAACCGGCGGGTTCGTGAGATAGTTGAACCGCCGTTCAAACATCATTGGAGCAGTCTGCGTGAGCGCCGACCCCCATGTCAAGTCGATCTACGGCACGATCTTGGAGATGGGAATCTCCAGGATGTCGGTGGCGCCCTTCGACTTCAGCAGGGGGATCAGCGTGTTGACCGTGGCCTTGTCGACCACGGTCTCGATGGCGTAGCCCCCGTCGGACAGCTGGGACATGGTCGGCGACCTCATGGACGGGACAACGTCGAGCACTGCCCGAAGCTGCTCCTCGCTCACGTTCAGCTTGATCAGCACGCGACCCTCTGCCCGCAGCGCGCCGAGGAGGAGCGTCGTAATGTCGTCCATGGCGGCACGCTTCGTGGGGTCGCCCGCCGAGGCCCGGTTGGCGATAAGGAGCACCTCGGATTCCAGGAGCGTCTCGATGACCCTCATGCCGTGGGCTCGGAGCGTGCTGCCGGTCTCGGTGACGTCCACGATGGCGTCGACGATCTCGGGCACCTTCGCTTCGGTCGCGCCATACGACCAGACGACGCGCACCGGGATGCCGAGGTCATGGAAGTATCGACGCGTGAGGTTCACGTACTCGGTGGAGATGCGTGAATCGGCCGGGAGTTCCTTGGCACTGTTCGCCGGGTGGTCGCCGGGAACGGCGAGCACGATCCGCACGCCCCGGCCTGTGCCGCTCTTCGCATACTCGAGGGAGGCGAGGACCTCGACGTCGGCTCCTGTCTCATCGATCCAATCCCGCCCGGTGATGCCCAGGTCGAACAATCCGTCCTGGATGTAGGTCGGGATCTCCTGCGGCCGAAGCAGCGAGATGCGCTCGATGCGTTCGTCGTCGACCGTCCCGTGGTAGTCGCGCGGGGACCCCCGGCGGACGTACAGGTCCGCGGCCTCGAGCAGCCGGAGGGTCTGCTCTTCGAGCGAACCCTTGGGGATGACCAGGCGCAGCATCACAGCCCCCGGTGGAAGCAGCTTCGCTGGCCAAGGTGGCAGGCCGGGCCGACCTGGTGGACCCGGACGAGCAGCACATCACCGTCGCAGTCGACCCGGACCTCCTCCACGTGCTGAACGTGACCGCTCGTCTCGCCCTTGCGCCACAGCTCGTTCCGCGATCGGCTCCAGAACACGGTCCTGCCCTCGTCCAGCGTGCGCTCAACCGACTCCCGGCTCATCCAGGCCATCATCAGGACCTCGTCGTTCTCGGCGTCCTGGACGATGGCGGGGAGCAAACCGCGATCGTCGAACGTCAGCGCGTCGAGTTCCACCCGCTCCATCACAGCCGCACCGGGATCCGCTTTCGGGCCAAGCCTTCCTTGACCTCTCGGATGGAGAGTTCGCCGGAGTGGAACCGGGACGCGGCGAGCACGGCATCGGCCCAACCCTCGGTGAGTGCCCGGGCGAAATGCTCGATCGATCCAGCTCCCCCGCTGGCCACGACCGGCACGGCCACAGCCGTCGACACCGCCTGAAGGAGCTCCAGGTCGTAGCCCTCGCCGGTCCCGTCGCGGTCCATCGACGTCAGCAGGACCTCGCCGGCCCCGCCACTGTCCGTGGCCTCGACAGCCCACTCGACGGCGTCGCGTTCGGTCGGCGCCCGGCCCGCCTCGACCACGACTCTCCACCCATCGCCGTTCCGCCGCTTCGCATCGATCGCGACGACCATGCACTGCGTCCCGAACCGGTCCGCGCACCGTGACAGGAGGGCCGGGTCACGAACGGCGGCGGTGTTCAGCGAGACCTTGTCAGCGCCGGCCCGGAGCAATGCCCGAACGTCATCCTCGTTCCGCACGCCTCCCCCCACGGTGAGCGGGATGAACACCTGCTCGGCGGTCCTCGAGATCACGTCGAAGGTAGCGCGCCGGCCCTCGACCGTCGCCGTGATGTCGAGGAACACGAGCTCGTCGGCGCCCTCCGCGTCGTACCGCGCCGCCAGCTCCACGGGGTCGCCCGCGTCACGGAGGTTCTCGAACCGAACGCCCTTCACCACCCGGCCCGCATCGACGTCGAGACAGGGGATGATCCGCTTGGCCAGGGTCATCCCCGGACCACCTCGCCCAGCTGCAACGTCTCGGAGTAAAGGGCCTTGCCCACCACGGCCGCCTCGACGCCGAGATCCCGAAGTGCCCACACGTCATCGGCCTTGCGCACGCCGCCGCTCGCGATCACCGGCAGCTCGGTCAGGTCCAACACTCGCTCGTACAGCGCCAGAT
Source organism: Actinomycetota bacterium (assembly GCA_036519575.1). GTDB lineage: Bacteria > Actinomycetota > UBA4738 > UBA4738 > HRBIN12 > AC-69. The sequence goes on from DATDKZ010000033.1 coordinate 7,483, forward strand.
CGGGCCCGTCCATCGTCCCGTCCTTCTGGATGGACGTGACCAGGAACCG
>DATDKZ010000034.1:0-3572 GCA_036519575.1 Actinomycetota bacterium
TCCGGTGATCTTCACCGTGGGGCATGGGACGCGGCCGATCGAGGAGTTCCTGGCCATCCTCGGCGCGGCTGGGATCGCGCGCCTGGTGGACGTCCGCACCGCGCCCGGCTCTCGCCGCCATCCGCAGTTCGGACGGGATGCCCTGGCGGCGTCGCTCCAGGCGCAAGCCATCGAGTACGCGTGGCGGAAGGACCTCGGAGGTTTCCGCACGCCCCGGCCCGACTCATCGCACGTCGCACTCCGCAACGACGCCTTCCGCGGCTACGCCGATCACATGGAGACCGAAGAGTTCCGCGCCGCCCTCTTCTGGTTGATCGACACCTCGCGCGACACGTCCACGGCGATCATGTGCGCCGAGGTGCTGTGGTGGCGATGCCACCGACGGATGATCTCGGATGCCCTCACGGTGGCCGGCTGCGAGGTGGTCCATCTCCTCGACGAGCGTCGCCGAGAGCCCCACCGGCTGAACCCGAGCGCCAGGGTCGAGGGACCCCGGCTGATCTACGACGTCGGCGCGCAGCAGGCCCTCACGCACTGACCCCGAGCCTGCTCGAAGCCGTATCCGAATCGGGGCCGGCTTGATATCGTTCCCCGGCTCCCATGACCGACCGGATCCCATCGCGCCCGCTCCGCTCCGCCTTGCCGGCCATGCTGCTGGTCCTGGCGCTCCTGGCGGCGGCCTGCACGCGCTCGGATGCGGCGACGGAGGCCCCGGTCGACTCCTCATCGCCGTCGGCGAGCGGCTCGTCCTCCCTTCAGGGATTCGACAACATCCAACATCTCATCTTCGTCGTACAGGAAAACCGATCCTTCGATCATTACTTCGGGACGTTCCCGGGAGCGAATGGCATCCCGATGAAGGATGGCAAGCCGACCGTGTGCATCCCGGATCCTGTGCTCGGCAGGTGCGTTCGGCCGTTCCACGAAGCGGCACTGGTCAACCAGGGCGGACCCCACGCCTTGTCCCATTCCAAGATCGACGTGAACGGCGGAGCGATGGATGGCTTCGTCCGCGCGGTCGCTGAGCACTCGCCGAACCCATGTGCGCGCACTCGATTGGACCGGTACTGCGAAGGGACGCTCGGCCCCCAGGGACAGCCCGACGTGATGGGGTGGCACGACGCGAGGGAGATCCCCAACTACTGGGCCTACGCGGAGCACTTCGTGCTCCAGGATCGCATGTTCGCCCCGACCGACTCGTGGACGCTCCCAGCCCATCTGTTCCTGGTCTCCGGATGGTCGGCGCGATGCGAGAGTCCGTGGAAGCCCATGAGCTGCACGACCGACCTGCTCCAGAAGGGCGTCGTGGACCTTCAGCGTCACGGCGAGCACCCGCCCATCTACGCGTGGACGGACATCACCTGGCTCTTACACCGGGAGGGGATCAGCTGGGCGTATTACGCGGGGAAGAACCTGTGCGGGCCCGAGGTCCCGGTCAAGATGTGCGCGTCGGAGGGCGCAACACCCGCCCAGAACCCGCTCCCGTCGTTCACCGACGTCCACCAGACCAAGCAGCTCGACAAGGTGCAGACCCACGATGACTTCTTCAATGCGGTCGCCGGCGGAACGCTGCCGCAGGTCTCGTGGGTGGTGCCGGGACGGGGGGGCATCAGCGAACACCCCGGCACTGGGGCGCCGCTCACGGGCGGCCAGACCTGGGTCACCAGGGTGGTGAACGCCGTGATGCAGAGCCAGCTGTGGAACACGAGCGCGATCTTCGTCACGTGGGACGACTGGGGCGGGTTCTACGATCATGTCGTGCCGCCGAGGGTGGACGGGAGCGGGTACGGCATCAGGGTCCCAGGCCTGTTGATCAGCCCGTGGGCCCGGCCAGGCATGGTCGATCACCAAACGCTTGCCTTCGACGCGTATCTCAAGCTCATCGAGGACCTCTTCATGGGTGGTCAGCGCCTGGATCCGAAGACCGACGGGCGGCCGGACTCCCGGCCGACCGTGCGGGAGAACGTGAAGCTGCTGGGCGACCTGCGGAGCGAGTTCGACTTCACCCAGGACCCACTTCCGCCGCTGATCCTCGACCCCCATCCGTCGCCCGGCCAGGCGTCCATCCCGGGAACGTGAAGATGAAGCCGTCGTTGCGGTCGCTCGCCTGCTTCCTGGCGTGCTTCGCGCTCGCCGCGGCCTGCGCGCACTCCTCCGACGAACCGGCCGGGGGGGACGGCCCCCGGGCCGGGGCCGCGATTCCGGCATCGCCGGCCACGACGGCACCGCAGTCCCAGCTGGACCTGGCCAGGCAGCACATCGAACACGTCATCGTCATCGTCCAGGAGAACCGGTCGTTCGATCACTACTTCGGGACCTACCCCGGCGCCGACGGCATCCCGATGACGAACGGCTCGCCTACCGTGTGCGTGCCCGACCCCGTCCTGAAGAAGTGCGTCCGGCCGTTCCACTCGACGAGCCAGCTCCAGAAGGGCGGGCCCCACACCCAACGGCACTCCGTCGCCGACGTGGACGGCGGGAAGATGGACGGGTTCATCCGCACGGCCATCTCGGGGAAGATCGATTGCGCGACCGTCCGGACCGACCCGGGTTGTGAGAGCTACCTGGGGCCGCAGGGCCAGCCCGACGTGATGAGCTATCACACCAGGGACGAGATCCCCAACTACTGGGACTACGCCGATCATTTCGTGCTCCAGGACCGGATGTTCGCGCCGGCGGACTCCTGGACGCTGCCCGCGCACCTGTACCTGGTCTCGGCCTGGGCGGCCTCGTGCACGAGCCCGTACGACCCCATGAGCTGCACGTCGAACCTCGAGCTCCGGGACCAGGCCAAGATCCAGCGGGGCGGCCAGGTGCCGATGTGGGCATGGACCGACATCACCTGGCTCCTGGACCGGGCCGATGTGAGCTGGGCCTACTACGTCGGCAAGGACACCTGCTTCCTCGACCCCTGCCCCCCCGCCAGGGGCAAGTACACGCCGGCGTTCCAGAACCCGCTCCCCGGGTTCACCACGGTCCGGCAGAACCACCAGCTCCGGAACATCCGCTCCCACAACGACTACTTCGCCAGGGCTGCCGCGGGGACGCTCCCGGCAGTGTCGTGGGTCATGCCATACAACGGCGCCGCCGAGCACCCCAGTGCCGGCCAGCCCATCTGGAAGGGCATGGCCCACGTGACCAAGGTGATCAATGCCGCGATGCAGGGGCCCGACTGGAACCGCACGGCGATCTTCCTGACGTGGGACGACTGGGGTGGGTTCTACGACCACGTCGTGCCCCCGCGCGTCGACGCCAACGGGTACGGGATCAGGGTGCCGGGCCTGATGATCAGCCCGTGGGCCAGGGCAGGCACGATCGATCACCAGACGCTGTCCTTCGATGCCTACCTCAAGTTCATCGAGGATCTGTTCCTCAGACGCCAGCGGCTGAATCCGAGGACCGACGGGCGGCCGGACTCTCGGCCCACGGTGCGGGAGAAGGTCCCGATCCTCGGCGATCTGCTGAACGAGTTCGACTTCGAACAGCAACCGCTACCGCCGCTCGTCCTGGACCCCACGCCACTTCCCGGCACCCCATAGGCATCGGGGTCGCTCCAACCGGGCAACCTGTCG
>DATDKZ010000035.1:0-7106 GCA_036519575.1 Actinomycetota bacterium
TGTCCCGGAACCCGGCCCGGCGCATCGCCAGCGCGCGGTCGATGGCGCTGATCGGCGATGACAACGTGAGCGTCACGACGGGCCGGTCAGTTCGGTCGGCGGCGCGGAGCCCACACTCTGGTTCTACCATGCACTTCATGATGCTCCACCGGATGGCCGTCGCGTCCGCCGTCATCGCGTTGGCGTTGCCGGCATGCACGGGCGTCGCCTCGGACGTGGGCGGAGACGACTGGACGCCGGTTCCGGCGCGGAACGCGGCGCAGGCGCCGCTCCTTCCGACCGACGCGTTGGCCCTTCCCGGATTCGACTTCCCAACCTTCCAGCGACTCCTCGCCCAGCTGAAGGGAACCCCCGTGGTCGTGAACGTCTGGGCGGCGTGGTGTGAGCCGTGCCGGACAGAAGCCCCGGACCTGGCGACCGCATCCCGCTCGTACGGCTCCCGCGTCCAGTTCCTGGGGGTCGACATCCTGGACACACGGTCCTCGGCCAGGGCCTTCATGGCCGAGTACGGATGGTCCTACCCGAGCGTCTTCGATACCAGTGCCGAGATCCGCAACGGCCTGGGGTTCGTTGGGCAGCCCGACACGATCTTCTACGACGCTAACGGCCGCATCGCCAAGACCTGGCAGGGACCGCTCACGGCCGCGGCCCTTTCGATGGGGATCGATCGCATCCTCCCTGGGAGCCAGGCCGGCTGAGGCCCCAGCCAGGCACGACGGAAGCGTCTGCTACCCTTACGCGCGCCATGGCAGCCGTCTGCGATATCTGTGGGAAGAAGCCGTCCTTCGGTAAGCGGGTATCCCATTCGCACCACCGGACCAACCGTCGGTTCGACCCGAACGTCCAGCGGGTCCGGGCTGTCGTGAACGGGTCGCCGAAGCGGATCTACGCCTGCACCAGCTGCCTGAAGGCCGGCAAGGTCCAGCGGGCCGGCTAGGTCCCGCCGTTTCGGGCCCGCTACGGGGGACGGATCCCCCATATTGGATCGACGGGTCCGATGCCCTGGCCGATGTCCAGCGCGTGGCGGATGGCCTCGGTGACGAAGGCCTTCCCCTTCCGGACCGCGTCGAGCAGGTCATCGCCCCGGGCGAGGTGGGCCGCGATCGCGGACGATAGGACACACCCAGTGCCATGCGTGTTCGCCGTGTCGATGCGCTCAGCTTCCACCCAGAGCAATCGGGTCCCATCGAAGAACAGGTCGTCGGAGCGGTCGCCGGAAAGGTGCCCTCCCTTCACCAGGACGGCCTCGGGGCCGAACGACCGGATGGCTTCTGCGGCCTCCTTCATCGACGCCGCCGAGTCCACCCGGAAGCCCGTCAGGCCGCTCGCCTCCGGAAGGTTCGGCGTGACCAGGACCGCCAGCGGCAGGATGCGCTCGCGGAGAGCCCTCACGGCATCGTCGGCGAGCAACGGGTGTCCGTGCTTGGACATGAACACCGGATCGACCACCAGGTTCGGAACCCGGGTCTCGGCGACCGCGTCGGCAACGGCCTCCACGATGGCGGCCGACGCAAGCATCCCGGTCTTCGCGGCATCGACGCCGATGTCGCTCACCACGGCCCGGATCTGGTCTGCCACCGTCTCTGGCGACAGCTCCTCGTAGCCGCTCACTCCCTTCGTGTTCTGTACGGTGACTGCGGTGACGGCGGACATGCCGTAGACGCCGAGGGCGGCGAACGTCTTCAGGTCGGCCTGGATCCCGGCACCGCCGCCGGAGTCCGATCCTGCGATCGTGAGGGCTCTTGGCCGCTCGCCGTCATCCCGGGACAAAGTGATCCCATCCTTTGGGCTCGAGCGGTGACTCCCGACCCTCGGCGTCCACTGCGACGAGCCCCTCATCGATGATGACGCCGACATCGGTGAGCGTCACTCCGAACCGCTCGTGCAGGTCGTCCCGCGCCCGTGAGAGGTTCGTGAGGTCGATCGTGGCGAGCAGCTCGTAGTCCTCTCCGCCCGCCAGCGCGAGCTCCCGGGGGTCGACCTCCAGGAACTCCGCGGCCTTGAGGAGCGGGGGAGCCACCGGCACACGAGGCAGCTGCAGCCGGCTCCCCACCCCGCTCGCCGCGCACAAGCGGGACAAGTCCTTGGCCAGCCCGTCCGACAGGTCCATCATGGCCGTCGCCCCGGCCTGGGCGAGTGTCTGCCCCTCGCCCACCCGGGCCACCGGCCGAGCCTGGGCGTCCAACAGCTCCCGACCCCACGGCTCGGCCAGCGCCCGTAATAGCTTCGCCGGGTCGACTCGGGAGAGCAGGAACCCGCCCGCCGCCGCACCGAGCGACCCGGTGACCACCACGATGTCGCCCGGCCGAGCCCCCGAGCGCGTCACGGCGTGCCTCGACCCGACCTCGCCAACGACCGCGACGGCGATGACGACGGCGTCGGCGCGGTTCGTGTCGCCGCCCACGAGCGCCAACGCGTACTCGTCGCACGCGGCCCGCATTCCCCCGAAGAGCTCCATCACCCAGGCGGCGTCGATGTCGACGGGGATCCCCAGCGACACCATCGCGTACCGGGGACTGGCGGCCACGGCCGCGATGTCGGACACGTTCACCACGATCGCCTTGGCCCCGAGATCCCTTGCCGAGATCGTTGAGCGCTCGAAGTGCACGCCCTCGACCAACATGTCCGTGGTGAGGACCAGGGACCCGGTCCCGGGTTCAACGACGGCGGCGTCATCGCCGATCCCAACCTGAACGCCGGGGAGCTCCCCGGAGAGCACCTTCCGGATGGCCTCGACCAGCTCCTCCTCGGTCAGCTCCATGGCATCGGTTCCGACCCTTCGCGTGGCCCGCCGTCGGCAATCTGGTGGACGAGGTCCTCGGGTAGAATCTAGCCTCTCATCAGGCACGCGGCTCCGTCCCGGGCCGTCGATCGTCGAGTGATCGAAGGAGTATCCATTGCTGGTCGAGGCGCGAACCGTCCACCTGAACCCCTCACCCGAGGAGCTGCGGAGCTTCACCGAGGAGATGCCAGAGTGCCGGATCACGGAGTTCGGCAACGTGAACGTGCAGACGCGGGTAACCTCCCGCTCCGCAGGCAGCACATTCGTGGTCACGGACGACCCGGCGTCGGCGAGCGGTAAGACCATGACCCGCGAGGAGTACGCGCGCATCGCCTCGATGCAGGATGCCTATCTGGCCAAACAGGACGTCGTGGTCATCGACGGGGCCATCGGCAACGATGAGAGCTTTCGGACGCCGGCCCGCCTCACGATCGAGAAGGCCAACGCCAACATCGCCGGCATGCAGCAGAAGCTGTACTTCCCGGTCAACGCCGGTGAGCCGGACGTCGAGGTCATCTATACGCCGAACCTGACCGCGCCGGGCTACCCGGACGACCGCGTCATCGCCGTGGACCTGGCGAACGGCGTGACCCGGGTGCTCAACTCCGACTACTTCGGCGAGTCGAAGAAGGGCGGCCTTCGGATGTGGAACACGATCGTCTACGACCGGGGCGGCTTGGGCCTCCACGCCGGGTGCAAGGTCATCCCCACAGACGGCGGCGAGAAGGTGTTCCTCATCATCGGCCTGTCGGGGACGGGCAAGACCACCACCACCTTCACCACCCAGAACGACTCGTTGCCCGTCCAGGACGACTTCGTGGCCCTCATGCCCGGCGGAAAGGTGTACGGCACCGAGAACGGGTGCTTCGCCAAGACGTTCAGCCTCGACCCCGACTTCGAGCCGAACATCTTCCGCGCCGTCACCCAGCCGACCGCCTACCTCGAGAACGTGTACCAGGACGAGGGGCGCACGGTGAACTTTTTCGAGACGTCGTACACGAAGAACGGCCGGGCCGTGTTCGGCATGGATGACCTGGGGAGCTTCCGAGACGCTCGCACGATCGGCTCCGTCGATCGCCTGCTGATCCTGAACTGGAACGAGAACATCATTCCGGCCGTGGCCAAGCTGTCGCAGGAGCAGGCAGCCGCGTACTTCATGCTCGGCGAGACCACCGGCACGTCGGCGGGGGGCAAGGCCGAGGAAGGCAAGTTCCTCCGGGTGCCGGGGACCAACCCGTTCTTCCCCATGCCCCATGGGCTCCAGGGCAACCGCATCCTCGAGTTGCTGGCGTCCCATCCACTCGAGGTGTTCCTCCTGAACACGGGTCGTGTGGGTGGCAGGGAGGACGACGAACGGTCGAAGAAGGTGAAGATCCCACACTCATCGGCCGTGGTGAAGGCCATCGCCGAGGGCACGATCGCCTGGACCGAGGATCCGGACTTCGGCTACCTCGTCGCCGAGGCGGTCCCCGGGATCGAGGACGCCGAGCTGCTCCAGCCTCGTCGGCTGTACGAGCGGCAGGGACGTCAGGCCGACTACGCCGACATGGTCGCCCGGTTCAAGGAAGAGCGGCGGGCCCACCTGTTGGGTTTCCCCGAGCTCTCGAAGGAGATCGTCGCCGCCGTCGGGTGAGTCCGCTCACGCCACCACGTCGCGGCGCGAGAACGACACCAGGGCGACCGTCAGGAACACGGCCGTGTACAGGGCCGAGACGAGGAGGCCCCCGCGCATTCCGCTCCACTCGACGGGGAACCGGAACAGATCGGTGAAGGACAGCCACCCGTGGGTGGGCAGGAACGGGTGGATGACCCGGAGGCTTGGGATCTGGTCGGCGACCTCGCTGGCGATGCCGAGGACGACCGTGGCCACGATGGCCCCCGGCCCCGAGTCCGTGAGCGACGAGATACACACGCCGATGGCCGCGATCCCGGACACGCCGAGCAGGATGTAACCCGCCGCGGCGAGGATCCGTAGAGAAGCCTGGGCCACCGAGAGGGTCGTGCCAGACAGCGTGGGCAGCGGCTCGAACCCGAACACCACGCCGCCCCAGAACGCGCCGCATCCCACGACCCACAGCAGGAGGAGGCCGAGGAGCGCCATGGCCGCGGCGTACTTGGCCAGGACGAGCCGCGTACGAGCCACCGGCCGGACCAGGAGGTACCGAAGCGTCCCCGCTTGCGCTTCGCCGGCGATGCCATCGCCGGCGAGGAGCCCCGCGGCGAGCGGCAGGAAGAACGGCTGGATGACCGCCAGGCCGGTGAGCGGGGCGAACAGCCCGTTGCGCAAGATCTGGAACAGGAACGGCGGCGCGTCCTCGGAGGCGGCAGGCGTGGGTGGCGACAGCTTGAGAGCGATGACGATCAGTACCGGGATGCCGCCGAGGGCAGCCGCGAGCAAGTAGGTCCGCCACCGGCGCCACGCTTTCATCAGCTCAACCCTGAACACCAGAGCCCTCCACGAGTGACATGAAGACGTCCTCCAGCGTGTCCCGTTCCGGCACCAAGGCGCCCACGGCCACCCCGCCCGAGACCAGTGCCGCGTTCACCTGGGCGGCCGTCGCGCCGTCGAGGTGGACCCGGAGCACGGGGCCCTGGCCATCGATCCCGGCCACACCGGCCAGGTCCCGAAGGATGACCACGGCACGTTCGGGATCACCGACCTCGATCCGCAGGTGCTCGGCACCCCCTCGGAGGTTGCCGGGCGGGCCCTCGGCCACCAGGCGGCCCCGCGACAGGACGCCGACGCGGTCGCACATGGCCTCGACCTCCGCGAGCAGATGGCTCGACACGAACACGGTGGTGCCGCCGTCGGCCAGGCGCCGAAGGAGCAACCGAACCTCGCGCATGCCGGCCGGGTCCAGTCCGTTCGTCGGCTCGTCCAGCACGAGTAGATCCGGCCGGCCGAGGAGCGCGAGGGCGATGCCCAGGCGCTGCCGCATGCCCTGGCTGTACGCCTTCACCCGCTTGTCCGCTGCCGTCGACAGGCCGACCTGCTCCAGGACCTCCTCGATACGGGACAGGCGCCGCCGAACCTCCTCGCCGTCGCCGCCGGCCCGGGCGAAGGCCTCCAGGTTCCGCCGGCCCGACAGGAACCGATAGAACGCGGGCTCCTCGATCATCGCGCCCGTCCGGCGAAGCGCGCCGTCTCGGCCAGCGCGCGACATGGGACAGTCCAACAACTCCACCTCGCCACCGGAGGGGAGGATCAGTCCCAGGGCCATCCGGATCGTGGTGGTCTTCCCGGCGCCGTTCGGCCCCAGGAACCCGTAGAGCTCGCCGCGGTTCACCGCGAGATCCAGGCGGTCGACGACGTTCACGCCGTCGTAGCGCTTCGTCAGCCCGCGCGTGAGCAACGCGGTCACGGCAGCTTCGGCTCCACCTCCGCGAGCGCCGTGGCTTCCACCAGGCCGGCCACGAGCCAGGAATGATCGCCCCGGTCCACCACGTCGGCCGAGCCGAGCGGCCCCGAATACGGGAACAAACGACCGAGGTCGGCCGGCACGTCCGACACGCGGACGGCGAGAACCATGCCGAATCCCCGGCCGAAGACACGTACCTCCGGGAACGGCGGCTGGCGCATGGAGCCGAGAGCCCCCGAACGCTCGTCGCTCAGCTGCTTCACCACTGCGTCCTGTGGCGGGGTGAACGTGAACATGGAGGCTTCCACCGGTCCGAAGGCGACCGACGCGTACTTCACCTCCACCACCGCGGCCGAACTCCCCCGCGGGAATAGCTCGAGCGAGAGTGGCATCCGGGTCTCGGCGTCGATCGCTACGTCGATCCTCCCGAGCAGAGTGTCGGCGGTGGCCGGAGTGAGGCGAAGGACGTATGCGTCCCGGCCGGCGACCACCTGCGCCTGCGTCACAGAGACCGCGAAGTACGACCGGCCGTCGCGCAGGACGTCCGACACCAATCGGGTCAGGTCGCCGAGCGATGGTGGGCTCTGCCGTGGCGCAGTCTCGTCGACGATGTAATGCCAGGCCATGAACCGCTGCGCGTCCCAGAACCAGACGTCGCTGCGGTTGGCCACGAGGTCGCGTTCGGCGAACGGCAGGATCTGGGCGACCCTGATCCCGTCGGGTCCGTACCACACCTTGAACGTCTGGTCGGCCAGCAGGATGGCGGCCGGGCCCGCCGGATCGCTCAGGCTCGATGGGAGCTGGGGGATCCCCAGGTCCACGTGCGTCGTGACCGTTCCCGAGACCGCCGTCCGGTTCGCCACTGCCTGGAGAGTCGAGGCGATCAGCGTGGACGGCGACACCGACGGCAGGTCGGGCATGGGGGCTGCCCGGCCGACCGAGAGCCACCCCACCGCCAGCACGAA
>DATDKZ010000036.1:0-25227 GCA_036519575.1 Actinomycetota bacterium
GCCGCCTCCGAGTCCCTGTACCGCTCCAGGACGATGCACTCGGACTGATCTTCGTTGAAGTAGATGTCGTATTGCAGCGTGCCGGTGTCCTTGGTCCGCACGATCTCCATGGCTTGAGCAGACAGGCGCTTGAACTCCTCGAGCTTGCCCTCGTGAAACTTGAACCGAGCGATACCCTGAAGCTCACTCACGGCTCCGGCCTCCAGACTCCTGCGTTCGAGCGCGGAATGGCGCCGGCGCGTGTTGTAGAAGCCCACGTCGCGTCTTCGCGTCGTGGACTCTCATTTCCAACCCGGCACGCGCCCCGCTTGCTCGACCCACTTGTGCATCTCCGGTCCCTGCGCCTCCTCCAGGGTCTTCACTTTGACGTAGCGGCTCCGATCGGTGGTTCCAAGCGGCGGCGGAGGGTCGAGTTCGGCACCGCCGAAGAAGACGACATTCATGGAGACGTCGTAGGCGACCATCTCGATGATCCACCCGAGTTCTGGCAACCCGTAGTACGCCTTCTTCCACTTGACGGCGTATTGAAGCCCGGGGATTGTCTCGCAGATCAATTCGTCCAGCCGCTTGACGATGGGATGCAGATCCGGCATCACGCGCCGCATCCAATCCTCGATGTCGGCGTGGATATCCGATGGCACAGGCGGCTTTCGGGCCGCATTTGGCTTGCGTGGTTTCGCCATCGCACGTTCTCCTCTGTGGCCTAACGTAGAGCGATTGACCCGCGCGAGGCAAGATCGGACATGCTCAAGAGGTGCGCGGATGGCATCTTGAACCGAGCGAAGCCCTGAAGCTCGCTCACTGCTCCGGCCTCCAGACAATTGCCCGGCTGGTCGAGGTGTCGCCGCTGTTCCCGGGCGTCGGGACGTCTCCTGAGCTCTTCCACGGGTTCGGGCAGGCCGAACGGCCCCTAAGGAAACCTGCTGGATATGCCGCGGATCGGAATAAGCGCACCTTTCAGGACCTAGAGGCTTCTGGGCAAGGGATCTGGGCCTCATACCAGGAGCCTAGGGCACTGGGATCCCCTAGGCTCTCACCGACCGGCTCAACGGGACGACCACCTTCGGCTACGACCCAGCCGGGAACCGAACCTCGATGACCGGCCCGAATGGGGTTCACCACCACCATTGGGTATCACCCGGCGGTTAGCAACTGCCCTTCGGTTGCTCGAGAGCCCAGCGAAACGAGTTGGGCTTCTAAGCGTACATCCTGTGCGGTAGCGCCGATGAAATAGGTAGCGGGTACCCGGTCAACGGATGAGAGACTCCGAACCTCGGCCCCTGAGCCTGGGGACTGGCATGTGTTGGGCGACGGCATGTGCTGGCCCCCAGGCTTTCTCGTCGTCGGCCGTACGATGTACCGCGGCGGACGGTCCGACCCGAAGACGGCGCGCTCGAGGAGAAGGGTCGCCGTCCCCGGGTTCGCGGTCGCCTACCCAGCGGACCACCGTCGTGAGCAGGCGGAGCGCCGCCTTGCATCGGTCGCATGGAATGACGACGGGTACGTCTTCGACGCTGGCGCCGGCGTGCTTCTGTCCGTCGAGTCGGTGTCGCGACGCTTCGGCCAACTCGCCGAACGGGCCGGCCTGGCCGATATCCGGCTCCACGACCTGCGCCACGGCTACGCAACGCGGCTGCTCGAACGTGGGGTCCATCCCAAAGTCGTGTCCGAGGCGCTAGGTCACTCGTCGATCGGGATCACACTCGACACGTATAGCCACGTCATGTCGTCGATGTCGCAGGTGGCGGCCGACGCGCTCGAGGAGGTCTTCGGCAAGTAGCTGGCGGCAGTTTGGCGGCAACGCGACGTCCTCGGTCTTCGAGGCCGGGGGCGTTTGCGCAGGTAGACTCGCGTCGGGAGGGTGGCCGAGCGGACGAAGGCGACGGTCTTGAAAACCGTTAGCGGGGCGACCCGCTCCTGGGTTCGAATCCCAGTCCTCCCGCCACCTATCAGGGAGTTGCGGCTTCATCGGGTCGAGCCGCCAGCCGAAATCTCGAGCGCCTCGCGGACGGGATGATCATCGAGAAATGGGCGAGAGCGTTGATAGCCTGGCCGTCCTCGTTAGCGGCTGGCCCGTAGACAAGGTCTCCGCCGGTGTCACCGACGCCGAACGCGCCCTGGGGCTGGCCGGCGATCCCGAGTGGTTCACCCCCGTCGCCTCGGTGAGCAAGCTGCTGGTGGGAATGGCGGCCCTCGTCGCATTGGAGGAGGGAACGATCGCCCTGGACGAGCCGGCCGGCCCCGAGGGCTCCACGGTCCGACACCTGCTGGCGCACGCATCGGGGTTGGGCTTCGACGGAGAGGAGATCCTCGCCCCTCCCGGCCGGCGGCGGATCTATTCGAACACCGGGATCGAGCGGTTCGCCGAGCATCTTGCGGCCCGGGCCGGCATGTCCTTCGAGGAGTACCTCAGGCTGGGCGTGCTTGAGCCGCTGGGGATGCGTCGCACCCAGCTCCGAGGGTCGCCGGCTCACGCCGTATGGAGCACCGTGACCGACCTGCTGGCCTTCTCCCGGGAGCTCCTCCGGCCGACACTGGTCTCGCTCGCCACCCTGGCCGAGGCGACTCGTGCGCAGTTTCCCGGCCTCGCGGGGGTGCTGCCCGGCATCGGCCGGTTCGATCCCAACCCGTGGGGGCTGACCTTCGAGATCCGGGATGGCAAGCAGCCCCACTGGACAGGGCGGCGTAATTCCCCGGCCACGTTCGGACACTTCGGCGGGGCCGGGGCGTTCCTCTGGGCGGACCCTGAGGCCGGAGTGGCCACGGTCGTCCTTTCCGACCGAGACTTCGGACCCTGGGCCCTGGACGCTTGGCCGCGGTTCTCCGACGCGGTGCTCGAGCGCTATGCACACCTGGCCTGACCGAAACCCCTCTCGTCCATTGGCGATGGAGCCTCAGAACGTTTCGCTGTCTATGCACCGGACGAAGTCGACTGCTATACATCCGTCGTGGCCGCCTACGTCGCCCTGTTGCGTGGGATCAACGTCGGCGGCAAGAACTTGATCAAGATGCCGGAGCTGAAGGCGTGCTTCGAAGCAGGCGGATTCAAGGGTGTCGTCACATACATCCAGAGCGGCAACGTACTCTTCCGATCCACCGGATCAGATTCGGCTGCGCTGGCTCGCCGGGTCGAGGAGATGCTCACCTCGACATTCGGTTATCAGGCGAGCGTCGTGCTGCGCAGCCGCACGCAGATGCGCGCCGTGGTGGAGAGGGCACCAGAAGGCTTCGGAGTGCACCCTGACGCGTTCCGGTACGACGTCATCTTCCTGAAGGAGCCGCTCACGGCGAGGGCCGCCCTGAAGAGCGTGCCGGCGAGACGCGGCGTGGACGAGGTCCACGCGGGCCGGGGCGTGCTCTACTCGTCGAGGCTCATCATCAGGGCCGCTCAGAGCCATCTCAGCAAGGTCGTTTCCTTGCCGATCTACCAGAGCATGACGATCCGCAACTGGAAGACCACGACGACCCTGCTGCGAATGTTGGACGAGTCCGGGCGGTCCTGACTGGCCTGGCGCTACGTGGCGGGCGACTGAGGCTCGGTCGAGTGCTGTGGGCGCCGTGCGACGGCGTGGAAGACGTGCCAATGCTTGGGTCCCGAGCACGCCTCGCCATCCTCCTCCTCTTCGTCGAATCGTTCGAGCTCGAACCCATCGAACAGCGCGCGAGCCTGGTCGATCGTGAACGCGGACGTGTCGTCCTTCGGCGCCCAGGTATCCCGGTCGCCGAGGACCTCTCCTGCGAATCGGCCCGCGGGGCGGATCGCGCGGCGTACCCCTTGCCACACCTCGTCGAAGCGGTCGGGGTGACAGAAGAAGAGACTGAAACCGGCCCACACCAGATCGGTGGGCGGGAGCTCGACCTCCTCCATCCTCGCGACGAGCGTGCGGAGCCGCGGCGCCAGGTTCGAGGCCACGCGGTTGCGGACCCGCCGGATCCCCTCCTCCTCCGCGTCGATCGCAAAGACCGACCATCCTCGCTTGAGCATGGCGAGGGTTTCGATGCCGCTTCCACAACCGAGATCGACAGCCTGGTGCGCTTCCCCGCCGAACGCATCGAGGACGTTGAGAAGCATCTCGCGCGGCGCGCGATCCTCGTTCTCGTCGTAGTACTCGGTCCACTCGCCCGCGCCGGCCACGGTTGGCGACGCTACCAGGAGGCGTTTCGTTCGTCTCCTTTGGGCTGTGAGGCGCAGTCGTCACGCGTCTCCAGGCGGCTAGCATGCCCGAGTGAGTGACGACGGCCTTCCGCGGCTCCCCTTCCCCTCTCCTGCCGAGTGGGAGGAGTGGCTTGAGAACAACCATGCCGAGTCCAAGGGGGTTTGGATCAAGATGGCCAAGAAGGGCTCTGGCATCGAGAGCGTCCACTACCCGGATGTGCTCGAGAGCGCGCTCTGCTTCGGGTGGATCGACGGTCGCCGCGAGGCGCTCGACGAGCGCTACTTCCTTCAGCGGTTCACACCGCGGCGGCCGCGCAGCCGGTGGTCACGGATCAACTGCGAGAAGGCAGAGCGTCTGATCAGGCAGGGGAGGATGCGCCCTGCCGGTTTGGCCGAGGTTGAGCGGGCGAGGGCCGACGGCCGATGGGAAGCCGCGTACGAGGCTCAGAGTCGCAGCGTTGTGCCCGACGATCTCCAGCGCGAGCTCGACCTTCGCCCCACGGCAAGCGCGTTCTTCGCCGAGCTGAGCAGCCAGAACCGCTACGCCATCCTCCTACGGCTTCAGGACGCCAAGAGGCCGGAGACGCGGGCACGGCGACTGGCGAAGTTCGTTGCGATGCTCGAGGCGGGCGAAGCGATCTACGGACTCACTCCAGGCGAACATCGAGGAGCTCGAATCGGGCGGGGTGCAGACGAAGCTCGACGCTGATGTGTGGGTCGATGACGAGCGACCGATCAGGCGACCCGGATACGTCTACCGCCTCTCCGATGTCGGTGGCGGAGGCCAGATGACTGCGACGGTCACGTTCTCCGGCTTCGGGGAGCCCATCGAGTTCGAGGTCCCCGATCCGAACCAGGTCGCTCCCGTCACACAACTGCAGGGGCTCTAAGAGCCTTCGTCCCAAGAACTCACATGCTCGACGCCAGCTCGGTGCGGAGCCTCTCCGCGGTCAGGGCCTCCGTCCTGGCCCGGAGGTCCAGGTACAGCAGCACGGTGACGAGCGCGGTGTATGGCGCCGTAATGATCTGGGCGATGGCGGTGAAGATCCACCGGACGAACCAGTTGTGCCCGCCGATCGCGGTGAGGATGCCCTGGATCACGCCCGTGATGATTGCCGCGACGAGGATGACGACGAGCGCATGCCAGAAGTGCCCCCGCACGAGGTTCCAGGAGCGACTCATGGCCTCGGTCCCCCGGCGGTTCTCCACGATGAGTGCGGGCTCGCTCACGGACAGGAACACGAGGAAGATGATCCCGGGGATCACGAGCAGGAGGAACCCCACACCGACGACGATCCCCACGAGGACCGCGACCAGGAGCACGCTCCCGAAGCGTTTGAGCCCCCACCGATAGCTCGCCTCGACATCGACGGGGTCGCCGATGGTGGCCTGGGCGGCGCCGCGGAGCATGGCGGCCTGCAGGATCGCCCAGATGATGACGCCGATGGCCGCCCCGATGAGCGCCGCCGCGAGCGTCACCCCGAAGCTCCGGTTCGTTGGATCCCCCAGGATGCGACCGAGCACAGCGCCGATGAACGAAAGCGGCACAACGACAACGGCCACGATCACCAGGAGGTTGGCGGCGTTCTCCCTGTAGATCCGGAACGCCTCCGACAAGATCTCGCCCAGGGTCCGTGGGCGGAAGCCTCCGGGCCCCGGGGGGGTCCCCGGCGGTGGAGGCGGGGGCGGCGGGATCGGCCCGCCGGGAACGTCGCTCATGCAGACCTCCTCAGTCCTGGATCAATCTCTTCCGTCAGCGGTCAAGCCTAGTCCACCTGATGGGGCCGGTCGCGCCGGTCATCAAGGAAGGGTTCCCTGCCTCCGATATTCCTGCAGGGACCCATGGCCGAGGACGCATCTCCGCTGTCGGATAGCATCCGCCGTGAGGCCCGAGTGGTGGGCCTGCGCGGCTTCGCCACGCCCTCCCTGGAAGCCGTGGAGCAGCGGCGGATGCAGCTGTGGATCCTCACCACCGTGCTCCTGGTGTCCGTCAGTGTCGGGATCGCCCTCCTCTCGGTGTGGCCTGGTGTCGCGCGCACCTTCGTGTCTCCCGCGGCCCTTCGGTGGGGGGTCGTAGTGCTCTCCATCGCGTTCTGCACCTATGCCATTGAGAAAGAGCTGCACCTCCGCAAGCTGGCCAGCCTCCTGACGGACGAGCGGGTCCTCACGGTCGCGCTTTCGAACCGCCTGCACGAGGTCTCGCTCCTCCTGGATGCGGGGAAGGCCATGAACTCCATCCTCGAGCTGGACGCGGTCCTGGAAGTGATCCTGCGAAGCGCAACCGACCTGTTGGCCGGCAAGAGCGGATCGATCATGTTGGTCGAGGGGAACGAGCTCGTGGCCTCGAGCGTCATGGGCAACGACGCTGCACGGGATCGGCGGGTTCGTATCGGCAAGGGCATCGCAGGCCGGGTGGCGGAGACCCTGGAGCCCCTGCTGATCAGCGGACGACCGGACCCCTCCGAGTTTCCGGACTTGCCGAAGCGTGTGGACCCGGTCGAGAGCGCGATGTGCGTCCCACTGGTGAATCGGGGTGAGCTGCTCGGCGTGCTGAACGTCAACGCGGAGGCCCATCGACTGTTCACCGAATACGATCTTCGGGCCCTCAGCCTGTTCGCGGAGCAGGCGGCGGGATCCATCGCCAATGCCCGCCTGTTCGAGTCGGAGCGCGCCCACGTGGTCGAGTTGATGGAGCTCGACCGGATGAAAACCGAGCTCGTGGACATCGTGACGCACGAGCTGCGGACCCCGCTCACCGCGGTCCTGGCAGCCACTGAGGGAGTTCAGCGCCCCGAGCTCGGCGAGAACCACGCGGAGCTCCTTCAGATCATCGATCGAAATGCTAGATACCTGGCCTCGATGATCGAGGATCTGGTCATCTCGAGCAGGCTGGAGCGGGGCCGGACGGCCACTTCCCTCCTTCCAGTGGACGTGTCGGAGGTCGCGCGCGTCGTGGCCGCCGACTTCGAGGTCATCGAACGGCCGGTGCTCGTGCAGGCGCCGATGTCGGCTCCGATCCTGGCCAACACTGACTCGCTGCGCCGGATCTTGGAGAATCTCGTGGACAACGCCCACAAGTACGGGCGGCCGCCGGTCCGCGTGGAAGTCGAGCCCGGCCAGGGCGGCGTCACGATCTGGGTCGTCGACTCCGGGCCGGGTGTCGCACCGGAGAACCGGGAGCGGATCTTCCAGCGGTTCTCCCGCCTCGGTCCGCACCGGGGCCAGCCGGGGCTGGGGCTCGGCCTCCCCATCGTTCGCGGCCTCGCCGAGTCCTTCGGTGGTTCGGTCACCGTGGAGGACGCTCCCACGGGAGGGTGCGCGTTCAAGGTGGTGCTGCCGGCCTGCCCGCCGAGCGAGGGTGCCCTGCCTCAGGAGACGGCGACCGCGGGCTGAGGCTGCTGGGACATCCGTATCCTTTAGGGAGATGGCCCCCGGCACGACGAGCGACCGGTTCCTCCGCGCCTGCCGGCGTCTGCCCGTTGACCGGACCCCGGTGTGGTTCATGCGCCAGGCCGGCCGGTATCTCCCCGAGTATCGCGAGCGGCGCGGCGATCGAGACGTGCTGGAGGCCGTCCGATCCCCAGATCTCGCCGTGGAGCTCACGCTGCAACCCCTTCGGCACATGGATCTCGACGCGGCGATCCTCTTCTCCGACATCATGGTGCCGCTGGCGGCCGTCGGGATCGGCGTCCGGCTGGAGCCCGGGGTGGGCCCGGTCGTCGACCAGCCCATCAGGGCGGCGCGCGACATCGAACGGCTGCGGCCGCTCGAGCCCGAGGCCGACGTCCCCCATGTGCTGGAGGCCATCAGGCTGCTTCGAAAGGAGCTCACGGTCCCGCTGATCGGCTTCGCCGGCGGCCCGTTCACCCTGGCGAGCTACCTGGTGGAGGGCGGTCCGTCGCGCGACCACGCCCGAACGAAGGCGTTGATGCACGACGACCCTGCCCTGTGGGCCCGCCTGGCCGAGCGTCTCGCGGACCTCGCGATCGTTCACCTGCGCGCCCAGGTCGAGGCGGGAGCCCAGGCGGTGCAGGTGTTCGACAGCTGGGTGGGTGCGCTCGATCCCGATGACTACGAGCGGTTCGCGCTCCCGGCGGCGCAGCGTCTCTTCGGCGGCCTGACCGATCTCGAGACCCCGTCGATCCACTTCGGTGTGGGGACCGGCGAGCTGCTGGGGTTGATGGCCCTGGCCGGGGGCGACGTGATCGGGGTGGACTGGCGCGTGCCGCTCGACTCGGCGTGGGATCGGATCGGTCGCGACCGTTCCATCCAGGGCAACCTGGATCCGGCGGCGTGCCTGGCTTCGTGGGAGGCGCTGCAACCCAAAGCGCTCAGCATCCTTCGTCGGGCCGCCGGACGTGACGGCCATGTGTTCAACCTCGGTCACGGAGTGCTTCCCCACACGCCGGTCGAGAACCTCGAGCGCCTGGTCGATCTGGTGCACCGGACGACGGAACGGGTGGCTACGTGACGGACCCCATCGGCGTCCTGGTGATGGCGTACGGGAGCGCGAGTGGCCCCGAGGACATCGAGCGCTACTACACGGACATCCGTGGTGGCCGCCCACCCTCGCCGGAGCACCTGACCGCCCTGAGGCAACGGTACGCCGCCATCGCAAACCGGTTCCCCCTCCTCGACATCACGGAGCGGCAGGCGGCCGGGCTGGAAGCGGAGCTGAACGCCGGCGACGACGGCTCGTTCCGCACGTACATCGGTATGAAGCACTCGCCGCCGTTCATCGCCGAGGCGGTCGAGCGGATGCGAACCGACGGGATCGACCGAGCCATCGGCATCGTCATGGCTCCGCACTGGTCGGGGATGTCGGTCGAGACCTACATCGAGCGCGTCGAGCGAGCGATTGTGAAGACGGGCGGCCCTGGCTTCACGTTCGTCCGCAGCTACCACGACCATCCTCTGTTCGTGGGCCTGCTGGTGGGCCGGGTCCGCGACGCGATTGCCTCGCTGCCCGAGGACACTCGGGAGAAGGCGGCTGCGATCTTCTCGGCGCACTCGCTTCCCGTTCGCTCGACCGATGACGGGAACGTTCGATGCAGGGATTGCGGCTGCGATCCATCCTGCCGGTATCGAGACGCGCTCCAGGAGACGGCCGAGATAGTCGCTCGGAGCCTCGGGCTCGCTTCGTTCGCGATCGGATGGCAGAGCGCGGGTCACACGTCGGATCCATGGTGGGGCCCGCCGATCGAGGACGTGATCCGGGACCTCGCGGAACGCGGCCATCCCGCCGTCGTGGTGTGCTCGGCCGGGTTCACCGCCGATCACCTCGAGGTCCTCTATGACCTGGATATCGAGGCGAAGGGGGTTGCCGAGGACGTCGGGATCGAGTTCACCAGGACCGAGATGCCGAACGCGGATCCCGCGTTCGTGCGGGCCCTCGCCGCGATCGTGCGGGAGCACCTCGGCGAGGTGGCCGCGGCGTGAGCGGACGCGTCGTGGTCGTGGGCGGAGGGGTGTCCGGCCTGGCCACGGCGTACCGGCTGGTCTCCGGGTCGAAGGACGTGGATGTGGTGGTACTGGAAGCGGGCCCCGAACCGGGGGGCAAGGTCCGCTCGGCCCGAGTCGGGGACCTCCAGCTCGACGCGGGTCCGGATTCGCTCATCGCTCGGAAGCCGTGGGCGGTCCAGCTCGCGCGGGACCTCGGCCTGGCTCGGGAGCTCGTGGCTCCATCGACCGGCGTCACGTTCGTCTGGACGGACGAAGGGCTCCGTCGCTTTCCCGGTGGTCCGTTCGGGATCCCCATCGACGCGCGGGAGCTGTGGGGCTGGGACGGGATGTCCCGGCGTGGACGGATCGACGCGCTGAGTGACCTGGTGAGGAAGCCTCGCAAGGAGGAGGGTGACGAACCGCTCGGCGCGTTGCTTCGTCGCCGGATCGGCGACGAAGCAACCGACACACTCGTGGCTCCACTGCTCGGCGGGCTGTTCGCTGGCGACGTCGACCGCCTCAGTGCGCTCGCGACGTTCCCGGAGCTGGTCGAGTGGGAGCGCCGACAGGGCAGCCTGATCCGTGGCGCCCGGGCCGCGGCCCGTGCGGCCACCGGAGACGGTGCGCCGCCACCGATGTTCCTTCGGCCTCGCGGAGGGATGCCGCGGCTCACCGACGCCCTGACGGCGTTCCTCGGCGACCGGATGCGGTGCGACATGACGGTGGACGCGGTCGAGCGCGCGGGGGCCGACTACGCGATTCACGCAGGCGAGACGGAGTTCGTCGCGGATTCGGTGGTGTTCGCCGCGCCGGCGTTCGCCACGGCCGACCTGCTCGAGGACCTCGCGCCCGAGGCGGCGACGGCGCTTCGATCGATCCCGCACGTCTCGACGGGGGTCGTCCACCTCATCTACCCCGAAGGGACGGGTGACCGGTTGCCGGAGAGCTCGGGATTCGTCGTCCCGAAGGGGAAGCTGGCCATGACGGCGTGCACGCTGGTGTCCCGGAAGTGGCCGGACCGGGCCTTCGGGGATCGGGCCGTTGTTCGCTGCTTCGTGGGCGGTTCGGGAGCCGAGGACATCCTGGACCAACCCGACGACGCCATCGCGGAAGGTGTGGCCCGCCAGCTGTCGGCGATCCTGCCGCTCCCGACCGAGCCGGCGGCCTGGCGCCTGATCCGGTGGCCCCGATCGATGCCGCAGTACGAGGTGGGACACCTGGATCGGGTGGCAGCGATCGAGCGGGCCCTTCCCACCGGGACGTTCCTGGTGGGGCCGGCGTACCGTGGGCCCGGGATCGCCGACTGCGTCCGTGGTGGGAACGAGGCCGCGGAGGCTGTTCGGTCGCACCTGGCCGGCCGGCTGCGATCGATCGAAGGGGAGCACGTGCGATGACCGAAGCGTTGTACGCCTTCTACCCGGTATTCAAAGCCCAGGCAGCGTTTCGGGACCTGACCCCAGACGATGCCGCTCAGGAGATCGAGAACCTGTTCAAGGAGTGGGAGGGCCGGATCGCGGTCCGGGGCGTGTATTCGACGGTGGGGTTTCGGGCCGACTCGGACCTCATGTTGTGGCTGATCGGGCCGAGCCCGGACGAGATGCAGGGAGCCCTGGTGCAGTTCCGCCGCACGGTCGCGGGCCGGCTGCTCGACCCCGTCTGGATGTTCATGGGCGTGGTCAAGCCGGCCGAGTTCACGTCGGACCACTCCCCGGCCTTCGCCAGGGGAGAGCCGCCGAAGCGGTTCTTGAACGTCTACCCGTTCGTTCGAACCTTGGATTGGTACCTGCTCCCGCCGGGAGATCGCGAGGCCCTGCTTCGAGAGCACGGCGAGCGAGGCCGTCGGTTCCCCGACGTCCTGGCCAACACCACGAGCGCGTTCGGCATCAACGACTGGGAGTGGATCCTGGCATTCGAGGCCGACGACCTAGGGCGCATCGTGGAATGCATCCGGGCGCTGCGCGAGTCACCGGCCCGCCGATATACGAAGGAGGAGGTCCCGTTCGTCACCGGCATCCGAAAGGACGTCCGGGACGCCCTCACTGACCTCACGTAGCGCATAATTGGAGCGTCGCCGTTCGAAGGGAAGAGCGTGCACGCCAAGGACAAGGGCCGCGAGAAGAGCCAGAAGCGGCAGCCACAGAAGAACATCAAGGAGAAGCGGGCCGCCAAGCGGGCCAAGAAACAGGGCGGCCGGACCGGCCACATCACCACCACATCCCAGTAGCTCCCCGTGTTCGAGCTGCTCGAGGGATGGGACGGCGAGGAGGTCGCCGTCCACTTCGACCGTGACCTGGCGACATGGATGTTCGTCTGCGTGCACTCCACCCGGCTGGGACCTGCGTGCGGTGGGACCCGGATGAAGTCCTACGCTGAACCCGGCGACGCACTCCGTGACGGCCTTCGCCTCTCGGGCGCCATGACCGCCAAGAACGCGGTTGCCGGGCTTCCGCTCGGCGGCGGTAAGGCCGTCCTCGCGGTGCCGGAGGTTCCTCGAGGTGATCGGCGCCGCGAGCTCTTCCTTCGGTACGGCGATCTCGTTCGCTCGCTCGGCGGGACGTATGTCACGGCCTGCGACATGAACACCTCCGAACGCGACATGGACGTCGTCGGAGAACGGTGCGAGTACGTGTTTGGCCGGAGCGTGGCCTGCGGGGGATCGGGCAACTCGGCGCCTGCCACGGCGACCGGCGTGTTCCACGGGATCCGCGCGAGCGTCGCCCACGCATTCGGCTCGTCCGATCTGGAGGGCCGAACGGTGCTGGTCCAGGGCGTGGGCTCGGTGGGCCGGAGCCTGGCCCGGCAGCTGAGGCAGGCCGGGGCTCGGTTGTTGGTCACCGACGTCGACAGAGCTCGGGCAGTTGACGCCGCGGAGGCCGTTGGGGCCGAGATCGTGGCCCCCGAGGACGCGTTTCGGACGGCCTGTGACGTGTTCTCGCCAAACGCGACCGGCGGGATCCTGTCCTCGGAGACGATCCCCGAGCTTCGGTGCCGCATCGTGGCCGGGGCCGCGAACAACCAACTGGCCCGTCGGGAAGATGCGGAGCTGTTCGGGCCGCTCGGGATCCTGTACGCGCCGGATTACGTGATCAACGCCGGCGGCATCATCCATCTGGCCTCGCTCGAGCTGTTCGAGGAGGACGAGGCCACTCGCGACGAGCGACTGCTCCGCATCGGCGAGGCCCTGACCGAGGTGTTCGAGGCGGCCGCGGCCGAAAACCTCTCCACCGGGGCGGCCGCGGAACGGATCGTCGAACGCCGGTTGGCGACCGCCGCTTGACGGGATCGGCCGCTACCCGGAGCATCAGAGCCATGAGAGACCTTGCGTCGATGGAGTGTGTGCCGTGCCGGGGTGGCGTTCCGCCGCTCGGGCACGAGGAGGCCATGACGTTCCTGGCCGACCTGGGAAGGGGGTGGCGGGTGGTGGAGGACCATCACCTGGAGAAGGAATACCGGTTCAAGGACTTCCGGGAAGCCCTCAATTTCACGAACCTGGTGGGTGAGCTTGCGGAGAGGGTTGGGCATCACCCCGATATCTGGCTGGCCTGGGGCAAGGTCAAGGTGACGATCTGGACCCACAAGATCGACGGCCTGAACGAGGCCGACTTCGTGTTCGCCGCGAAGGCTGACCGGGCGCTCCAGGAATCGCAGACCGCGTCTGACTGATCGCTCAGCCCGGAAGCTCAGCCTCGGAAGCTCAGCCTCGGAATGACGACGCGGCCCGGAGGGTTCGCTCGATCTCCTGGGGGCCGTGGGTCGTCGACAGGGTCCACATCTCGAATCCGGACGGGGGCAGGTACACGCCGCGGTCCAGCATGTGGTGGAAGAACCGGGCGAACCGGTCGTGGTCGGCGGCTCTCGCGTGGTCGAAGGCGCGCACCGGACCGCCGGTGAAGAACACGCTGAGCATCGTCTCGATCCGATTCACCGTGGCCTCGAGGCCGGCACGGTCGAAGCTCTCCTCCAGGCCCGCGGCGAGTTCATCGGCGGTCTTGACCAGCTCCGGATAGGGATTGCGCTCCCGCGCCAGGTCGAGTGCAGCGATCCCTGCGGCCACCGCTACCGGGTTCCCGCTCAGTGTCCCGGCCTGGTACACGGGGCCGACGGGGGACAGACGCTCCATCACGTCGCGGCGACCACCGAACGCGGCGCAGGGGAACCCCCCGCCCATGACCTTGCCCAAGACCGTAAGGTCGGGGGTGATCGAGAAGTGGCCCTGTGCCCCTCGGTAGGCCAGGCGGAACCCCGTGATGACCTCGTCGAAGACGAGGAGTGACCCATGCGCGGTGCAAAGCTCGCGGAGGCCCTCCAGGAATCCCGGCTCGGGCGGCACCACGCCCATGTTGGCCGCGACCGGCTCCACGATCACGGCGGCCACCTCGCCGCCGCGTTCGGTGAACGCCGCCCGAACGGCGGCGAGGTCGTTGAACGGCAACGTGAGTGTGTCCTCGGCCGCGCCCTCCGTCACGCCGGGGGATTCCGGGAGCCCGAACGTCGCGACGCCGGACCCGGCCCCCCTGGTCAGGAGCGCGTCGGAATGCCCGTGGTAGCAGCCCTCGAACTTCAGGATCGCGTCCCGACCGGTGAACCCTCGGGCAAGGCGGACCGCGCTCATCGCGGCCTCGGTCCCGCTCGAGACCAGCCGGACCATCTCGACCGAGGGGAGCGCGTCCACGATCATCTCGGCCAGTCGGATCTCCGCCTCGGTCGGAGCCCCGAACGAGGCCCCTCGGCGAGCCGCCGAGATGGCCGCCTCGACGATCTCGGGGCAAGCATGCCCGAACAGGTTCGCGCCCCATGACTGGACCCAGTCGACGTAGCGGTTGCCGTCGACGTCGGTGACGTATGAGCCGCTCCCGGTCGCGATGAACGGTGGCGTCCCGCCCACGGCCCCGAACGCCCGAACCGGGGAATCGACGCCACCGGGTATGGAACGCCGGGCGCGGTCGAACAGATCCTCGGACCGGGTCATGCAGCGATTCCAGGCACGGCGACTGTCAGGCGCCTCGCGCGGGGACGAGTCCCAGCTCTCGCAGGACGCCGATGGGGAGCACGTGGCAGTAGGGCTCGTGGCCGGTCCGCTCGTAGTACCGCTGGTGGTAGCCCTCGGCTGGATAGAACGCCACGAAGTCCTTGATCTCGGTGGAGATCGGTCGGTCGAATCGCTCCTGGGCCCGGGCCCGGGACGCATCGGCCGCGGCCCGCTGCTCCGGTGTGTGGGCCAGGACGATGCTCCGGTACTGGTAGCCGACGTCCGGACCCTGCCGGTTCACCTGGGTGGGATCGTGCATGGCCCAGAACACCTCGAGCAGTTGCTCGTAGCTCACCTGCTCCGGATCGAACGTGACCTGCACGACCTCGGCATGACCGGTCGTGTCGGTGCAGACCTGCTCGTAGGTGGGGTTCTCCACCACCCCGCCGCTATAGCCGGAGACGACGTCGATCACGCCGGGGACCTGACGGAACACCCACTCCACGCCCCAGAAACAGCCGGCGCCGAATGTCGCGGTCTCGAATGCCATGGAACCTCCTCGCCTCATCTCACCCATTGTCTCGCCGGGGAGGCCGAACGATTCCGCGCGGGCCTCTCGGCGGGTCTCGTCATCCGGCGGTAAGCCAGTCCGCGGCTTCCTTGGCGTGGTAGGTCAGGATGAGGTCCGCGCCGGCCCGGCGGATCGACGTCAGGACCTCCAGGGCCGCCCGTCGGCCGTCGATCCAACCGTTCTGCGCGGCGGCCTTCACCATGGCGTACTCCCCGCTGACGTTGTACGCGGCAAGCGGAAAGCGCGTCTCCTCCTTCGCCCTGCGGATCACGTCCAAGTAGGGAAGCGCCGGCTTCACCATGACGATGTCGGCGCCCTCCTCGATGTCCTGGCGGATCTCGCGGATGGCCTCGTCGGCGTTCGGCGGGTCCATCTGGTAGCCGGTGCGGTCGCCGAACCGCGGCGCGCACTCGGCAGCGTCCCTGAACGGCCCGTAGAAGCTCGAGGCGAACTTCGCTGCGTAGGCCAGGATGCCGGTCTTCCCATGGCCGCCTTCGTCGAGGGCGTCGCGGATCGCCGCGACCTGACCGTCCATCATCCCCGATGGCGCGACCATGTCGGCTCCGGCGGCGGCCTGCGCCCCGGCGATCCGCCGGTACAGCTCGACGGTCCGGTCATTGTCGACGTTGCCCTCGTCGTCCAGGACGCCGCAGTGGCCGTGGTCGGTGTACTCGTCCAGGCAGAGGTCGGCAAGGACCACGTGGTCGTCGCCGAGCTCGTCGCGCAGGACCCGGAGGGCCCGTTGCGCGATGCCGTCCGGATTCCACGCCTCGGAGCCCTGGGGGTCCTTCCGGTCGGGGATGCCGAACAGCATGAACGCGACGATGCCCCTGGCCGCGATGTCGTTCGCCTCCTTGCGAAGGGACTCCAGCGTATGTTGGGACTGCCCCGGCATCGACGCGATGTGCGCCGGTTCGGCGATGCCCTCCTTCACGAACAGGGGAGCGATCAGGTGGCGGGGCGTGAGGTCGGTCTCTCGGATCAGCGAGCGGAGTGCGGGGGTCCGTCGCATCCGCCGAGGTCTGCTCTGTGGGAACGGCATGGGGGGATGGTAGCGCGAGCCCGAGATCAGGCTCCGCCGAAGGCACGCTCGAGGGCCACTATCAGCCCCTCCATCGTGTGAGGGTCGGCCACCGCAGCCACCTCGAGCCCGTGGGCCCTGGCTTCACGAGCGGTGACCGGTCCGATGCACACGATCTTCGGGTCCCCCCGGACATCGGAGGCCGCGTTGGCGAACCCCTGCACGGACGAGGCGCTGGTGAACGTGATCGCATCGACGGTTCCTCTGGCCAGGGCCTCACGGGCTCCGATGGGCAACCACTCGGGCATCCTCGTTCGGTAGGCGTCGACTCGAAGCGGCGTCCAGCCCTTGGCGGCGAGCGTCTCCTCGAACCTCGACGACGCGACGTCCGCGCGGGGGCACAGCACGCGCCCGCGCCCTCGGGGGAACGCCTGTGCCAGCGCGGCCGTGGTGAACGTCCTGGGAACGAGGTCCGGCTCTCGCCCGGTCCACCGCCGGAACGCCGCCGCGGTCCCCTCGCCGACCGCAGCCGCGCGAGCCTGAACCTCGCTTGGCTCCAGCTGCGATGCGAGGACGTCCACGGTGGTTCGGCTGGTGAGCGTGATCCAGGCGAAGGCCCCGGCCGAGAGGTCTCGCAACGCCTTTTCCAGCTCGGCCGATCGGACCGGGGCGACCTCGATGGTGGGCGCGACGATGGCCGTCGCTCCCCGTCGCTCGAGCTCGCGGACCAGTACCTCCGACTGGTCACGCGGCCTGGTGACGAGGACGACCTTGCCGGCGAGGGGGCCGCCGGCCGTCATGCTCGGACGTGGGCCAGGATCTCGCCGGCCCCCCCGGCCAGCAGTTCCGCCGAAGCTGCTGCGGCGGCCCCTTCCGGGGTCGCCGCCTCGGACTCCGCTCGGACGATCCGCGACCCGTCGGGGGTCGCGACCAGCGCGACCAGGCGAACGGTATCCCCAGCCACGGTGGCCAGCGCTCCGAGAGGGAGGGCGCACCCTCCGCCCAGGCGCGCCATCACCGAACGCTCCGCCTCGAATGCCACCCGGCTGTCGGGATCATCGAGCCAGGCAGCGGCCTCCCGGGTGGCCTCATCGTCCGCGCGGGCCTGCACCGCGAGGCATCCCTGCCCCGGCGCCGGGACGATCGGGAGGACCTCCGATGACGGCGGCGTCGCACCGAGTCGCGCGATCCCGGCAGCGGCGAGGACCACGCCGTCCACCTCACCGTCTTCGAGCTTGCGGAGCCTGCGATCGACGTTCCCTCGGATCTCGACGAGCCGAAGTTCGGGGCGGAGGGCCAGGAGCTGCGCTCGACGGCGGAGGCTGGAGGTTCCTACGATGGCGCCCTCCCGCAAGTTTGGGTGCCGAGTGACGAGGAGGTCGGAGGGGTCGGCCCGGGGAGGGACGGCGGCGACGGCCACCCCTTCGTCGTCCGCGGCCGGCAGGTCCTTCGCCGAGTGCACCGCCAGGTCCACCTCACCGACCTGGAGCGCGCGGACGATCTCCGCGACGAACAGGCCCTTCACCCCGGCGGGGGACCGTGCGCCCGGTGCCCCCCGGTCGCCGCTCGTGGCCATGGGAACGAGTTCGGACTCGACGCCCGCCCGGGCCAGGCGTTCGGCAACCTCGCCCGCCTGGGCCAGGGCCAGACGGGACCGGCGGGTCCCGATACGGAGCTTCACTCGGTGCGCTGCTCGACCGCGAACAGCTCCGCTAGGACCCTCGCGTACGTGGCGTCGTTGCCCGGGCCCGAGAGCTCCTTCAGCCGGACGATGGGGTCGTGCAGGAGCTTGGAGACGATGCCGCGGGCCAGGGCCTCCACGGCCTGGCGTTCGTCCGGCGTGAGCTCCGACAGCTCGGAACGGAACCGCCCGAGCTCGGAGGCGAGGACGGCATCCCCGCGCTCTCGCAGGGCCTTGATGAGCGGCCCCAGGCGTTCCGAACGCTTGCGGACGGCAAACCGTCGGACCTCCTGGTCGACGATGCTCTCGGCCCTGTCGACCTCCTCGGAGAGCCGTTCGTCACCCTGGGCGACCGATGCCCGCAACCCGTCGATGTCCACCAGACGGACGCCCGCGATACCCGACACGGAGGACTCGACGTCGCGTGGCACGGCCATGTCGAGGATGAACATCGGGCCCGACCGGCCGGCCATAGCCTCTCGGACCGTCGATCCGTGGATCAGCAGCCCCGTCGCACCGGTCGCGGAGACGACCACGTCGGCCTGGCGGACCGCCTCCGAGAGCTCCGACAGATCCCCGTGCTCCGCATCGCTGCGCTCGGCGATCATTCGGGCCCGCTCCGCGCTCCGGTTCAGCACGCGGACCGACGCCACGCCCCGCCGCCGGACCTGTTTCACGGCGAGGGCGGCCATCTGCCCCGCTCCGACCACAAGGGCTCGCTTGCCGGCCAATCCCCCGAGGTACGCGTCCGCCAAGTCCGTCCCGGCGCGAACGAACGCATCGGGTGCGGCGCCCAGACCGGTCTCGGCTCGAACTCGTCGGCCTGCCCGGGTCGCGGCATGGAAGAGGGGCGTTACCTGCGGCCCCGCCGCTCCCTCGGCCGAGGCCCGGCGATGGGCCCGCCGGACCTGCGCGAGGATCTGGGGCTCTCCCGTGATCATCGAGTCCAACCCAGCGGCGACTGCGAACAGGTGGCGGCGAGCGTCGTCCTCGAAGTGGGAGTACAGGGGCTCGGAGAGGTCGGCGGGATCCACTCCGTGCGGCTCGCACAACAGGCGCTTGAGGGCCAGGAACCCTGCGTGATACGCGGGGACGCTCCCGTAGATCTCCACCCGGTTGCAGGTGGACAGGATCACGGCCTCCTCGATGGCTTCGTCGTCGAGGGCCCGCCGGTATGCCTTTGGCAGCTCCTCGTCGGCGAAGGCCACGCGCTCGAGCATCTCGACCGGGGCGCGGCGGTGGGAGATGCCGATGGCCAGGATGGGCATGTGCTCCGCGATTCTACGCATGGGCCCCGCCAAAAGACCGGGCTGTTCGATCAGCCGAACCGAAGCGGATCGAACGGGGTCGGATCGAGCGGCGGCTCGCGCCCCTGCACCATCGCCGCCACGAGATTGGCCGTGCCACCGCCCAGGATCACCCCCTCGGAGCCGTGACCCGTGGCGGCGAACAGCCCGGGCCGGAGCCATCCGACGAACGGACGCTCGTCGGGCGACATCGGCCGGATCCCGGACCACGTCCCGAGGACCGGGGCGTCGGCGAGGGCCGGGAGCAGCCGGATGACGCACCCGGCCACCGCTCGGGCGACGTGGAGGTCCTCGGCACTCCAGGCCAGCGCGGGCTCACGCGAGGTGCCGGCAACGATCGTCCCGTCGGGCGACGGTTGGATGACCGCCCCGATGTCATCGCGAGCGACGCCCTCGGAGAAATCGCGCGCGGTGACCGGCTCGACCTGGCGACGCCAGAGGGTTCGAGCCGAGCCCTCGACCCAATGAGAGAGCAGTGGTCTGGGAGACGCGAGCTGGATCAGCCATCCCCGAGCCCCGGTCACCGGGATGTGGATGCCCAGAGGCCGGAGCAGGCCGGTCGACCACGGCCCCGCCGTGAGGACCACCGTGTCGCAGCCGACGATCCCCTCATCGGTGACCACGCCGGTCACGGACTCTCCGCGCGAAAGCAGTCGCCGACCCGGAAGGTGATGGCGGATGCTCGCCCCGGCGCGGCGGGCGAGCTCCGCCAGCGCGAGAGTCAGCGCACCGGGGTCCACGCGCCGTCCCTCGTGGAAGAGCCACGCCTCCGCGACGTCGGCGGTCACCTCGGGCTCGAGCTCCTTCAGGCCGGCGGCGTCCAGGTGCTCGGCCCGGATGCCTGCGTGTCCTGCCGCCGCCGCCTCGTCTCGAACCATCGCGGCGTCGTCCTCGTCGATGGCGACGGCGAGCGTGCCGATCGGCTCTCGATCGAAGTGGACGGGAACCGGCGGGTCCGCCGTCACCTCGAGGTACATCTGGAGCGACGAAGTGGCCATCGGATCGAGCACCGGATCCCAGGGGAGCCCGAAGAACCCAATGTTCCGACCGGAAGCCCCCGCCGCGAGCTCGTCCCGCTCGAGGAGCGTCACGCTCGCGCCGGAGCGCGCCAGCTCGTACGCGCACGCGGCGCCAATGATGCCGCCGCCGACGATCACGACGTCCGACCCCGCCATGCGCGTAGCCTACCCACCGCCGTCCCGGGGGCTTTCGTAGAATCGGCTCGGAGACGTGGCTGAGTGGCCGAAAGCAGCCGCCTGCTAAGCGGTTGGGGGCGTAACAGTCCCCCGGAGGTTCGAATCCTCCCGTCTCCGCCGGCCGAAGCGACTGCCCGTATCCTCCACCGATGAGCCAAGAGATCCCGGGCCGGATCGGTATCCTGCGTCCGCTTCGCCTGCGCGACTTCGCGCTCCTGTGGACCGGGATGGCCATCTCGATGGTCGGAGACGGCGTCTATCTCGTCGCCATCGCCTGGCAGGTCTACGAGATCTCCAACCGACCCTCCGCGCTAGCCCTCGTTGGCGTGGCCTGGTCGCTGCCACAGGTGCTACTGATGCTGCTCTCCGGTGCCCTGGCGGACCGGTTCAACAGGCGCAGGCTGATGATCGCCGGCGACCTGATCCGCTGTGCCGCGATCGCGACGGTCGGCACCCTCTCCATCACAGGGCGGCTGACCGTTCCCTTGGTGGTCGGGCTGGTGGTGGTCTACGGGGTCGGGCAGGCCATCTTCCAGCCGTCCTTCTCGGCCATCGTGCCTACGATCGTTCCCGGGGAGCTGCTCGTCGAGGCCAACTCGCTGGCCCAGTTCGTGCGGCCGTTCTCCATGATGTTGCTCGGACCGCTGATCGGGGGATTGCTCATCGCGGCCTTCGGCGCCGGCTGGGCGTTCGTCTTCGATGGCGGAACGTTCGCGTTCTCGGCGTTGATGATCCTGCTGATGCGGAGCCGCCCCGAACGCCGCGACGCGGACTCCGGCCAGCGGCTCACGTCCGAGGTCGTGGAGGGGCTTCGGTACGTCATCGCCCACCGATGGCTGATCCTGGCCATGGTGGGGGCGACGGTCAGCCTGCTGGCCACGTGGGGTCCGTGGGAGACGCTCGTCCCCTACGTCATCAAGAACGAGCTGCACGGCGGCCCGACCGCGCTCGGACTGGTCTTCGGCGCCGGTGGGTTGGGATCGGTGGTCGCGGCCCTGTTCTTCGGGCAGCGGGGCACGTTGCCGCGTCGGCCCGTGACGGCGCTGTACCTGGCCTGGGCGATCGCCATGTTCGGGACGGCGGGGTTCGGCCTGGTGACCGGGGTGTGGCAGGCCATGATCGTGGCCCTGGCGACCGAGGCATGCATCACCATCCTGGTCGTCATTTGGTTCACGCTCGTCCAGCGCCTGGTCCCCAACGACCTCCTCGGGCGCGTGACCAGCCTCGACTGGATGATCTCGATCGCGGGCGTGCCGTTGTCGTTCGCCATCGTGGGTCCGGTGGCCTCGGCCATCGGCGCCCGTATGACGCTCGTCCTCGCCGGGATCCTGGGGGGTGGGATCACGCTCGCCGTGATGTTCCTCCCGGGTGCCCGTGACCCCGAGCGCGATGGCTCGCTTGAAGCCGCCGCCGTCACTCCGTGAGCTCTTGGTGAGCTCTCAGCCTTCTCCCAGGTTCCGATGCTCAACTGAAACCCCAGACAGGCACGGGAGGGTTGCTCGATCCATGGGATTCAATGAGGTCCACCTCAGCTACGCTCGGGTCGAGACAGACCGGAAAGCTTCGTAGGAGGCGAGCCCCACGCCACCGAACCAGTCCCATGCACCCGGCGATCCCGCCGGGGCCGAGCCACGGCGGGTACTTGTCGTCGACGACGAGTCGAACATCACCGACCTCGTGGCAACGGCTCTTCGGTACGAGGGGTTCGAGGTGCAAGCGGCCGGGAACGGTCGCGACGCGATCAGGCTCGTCGAATCGTTCCGGCCCCACCTCGTCGTCCTCGACGTCATGCTCCCCGACCTCGATGGGTTCGAGGTGCAGAAGCGCTTGCTCGACCGGGGGCGGCCGTCGCCGGTCCTGTTCCTCACGGCCCGCGACGCGACCGGGGACAAGGTCCGCGGCCTGACGATCGGTGGCGACGATTACGTCACGAAGCCGTTCAGCCTGGAGGAGCTGATCGCCCGGATCCGGGCGGTCCTCCGTCGGGCCCACGGGTCGGGACCGAGGGCCGATCGGCTCGCCTTCGCCGATCTCGAGATGGACGAGGACACCCACGAGGTGTGGCGGAGTGGTCGGACCATCGACCTCACACCCACGGAGTTCAGCCTCCTGCGGTTCCTGCTGGCCAACCCACGGCGGGTCCTGTCGAAGGACCAGATCCTGGATCACGTGTGGCACTACGACTTCGGCGGCGACTCCTCGATCGTGGAGACCTACATCAGCTATCTGCGGAAGAAGGTCGATCCGGAGGAACCCCGGTTGATCCACACGGTGCGGGGCGTGGGATACGTCCTCCGCCTTCCCCCGGAGTGAGCCGTGTCCCTCCGGGCGCGCCTGCTGATCACGTCGGTGGTCCTGGTGGCGGCCGGCCTGCTCGTGGCGAACGTCGCCACGTACCGGCTCCTATCGAACTTCCTGCTCAACCGAGTGGATGATCAGCTGGTGGCCGCCCAGGGGCCCATCCTGGATTCCCTCCAGTTCGAGGGTGACATCCCGGGCCATCCCACGCCCACGTTCCTCGTGCCGCCGGGAACCTACGCGGAGGTTCGCAATGGTTCCGGAGCTCCGCTGGTCTGGAAGTTCTTCGGATACGAGAGCAAGGCGGACCAGCGTCCGGTCTGCCCCAGGAACCTGCCCGGTTCCACGTCGTCACCAACGCAGGGTCCACGCTTCTTCACCACCACCGCTGATGGTGGTGATCCGACGTACCGGGCCGTTGCCGCCGCCCTCAGCCCCGGGCCGGGAACCCTGATCGTGGCCATCCCCCTCACCGAGGTCTCGGCGACCCTGGATCGGTTGCTCGGCGTGGAGTTGGTGGTCAGCGGCATCGCCCTGCTCCTGGTCGCGGGGTTCGCGCGGTGGCTCGTGCGGCTTGGCCTTCGTCCGCTGGAAGGGATCGGGGCGACCGCCGGCGCCATCGCGGCCGGCGACCTCTCGCGCCGGGTCGAGCCGGCGACGGAGCGGACCGAGGTCGGTCGATTGGGCCTCGCGCTGAACGCGATGCTCGCCCAGATCGAAGCGGCCTTCGAGGAGCGCCGGGCCTCCGAGGATCGCCTGCGGCGCTTCGTGGCCGACGCCTCCCATGAGCTGCGCACGCCGCTCACGTCGATCCGCGGGTACGCCGAGCTGTTCCGGCGTGGCGCCGACTCAAGGCCCGAGGATCTGGCCAAGTCCATGCAGCGCATCGAGGGCGAAGCGGCGCGGATGGGCGTGCTGGTTGAGGACCTGCTCCTGTTGGCCCGCCTGGACCAGGGCCGGCCGCTGGAGCGTGAACAAGTCGACCTCGCGCGGATCGTCGAGGAAGCCATCGACAGCGCTCGTGCGGTGGAACCCGATCGTCCCATCGACCTCGAGCTCCACGGCCTCACGTCGGTGATCGGTGACGAGGGCCGGCTCCGGCAAGCCATGGACAACCTGTTGGACAACGCCCGCGTCCACACCCCGGCGAGCTCGCGGGTTCGGGTGACGCTGGGATCCGACGCCGACGCCTCGTCCGTGCTCTTGTCGGTGGCGGACGAAGGTCCCGGTCTCACATCGGACGTCGCCACCCGCGCCTTCGAGCGGTTCTACCGAGGTGACCCGTCGCGTTCCCGGTCGATGGGAGGAGCCGGGCTGGGGCTCTCGATCGTCGCCGCCATCGTGGAGGCCCATGGAGGAACCGTCACCGTGGGATCGGAGGAAGGGGCGGGCGCGACGTTCGAGGTCCGGCTCCCGGTCTCCGGCAGGACCGCGCCGGAGGACGAAGGGGAGGAGCACATCCCGTCTTCATGATCGGAGAACGAAAGGGGGCTGCCCCGCGGGCGGGCAGTCCACTCCGTGCCACCGGTCGTCTCTCTCCCGCCCCTCCGTCAGATGGACGTGGACGAGCTGCTCGACGAGCTGTGGTCCCCATCACCGTCACAGTGATGCGTGGCCGACGCTGAGGTCGTTGCCTTCGTCGACGCCGAGCCATCCGCTTCCCACCACCGCCGCCACGAGCGAGCGCCGCACCAGGGATCTCATGAGGATCACCTCCTTTGGTCATCTCGCCGACACTCCAACATCGGCACCTTCCGTTCGGCTTGGCCCCGGCTGAGAGTCCGCTCAGAGGCTTCACGCGAAAGGGGGGGAGGACGTGCCGAAGCTCCAACCGGCCCGGGCAGGCGGGGTGGAAGACCTGGGTATGCTTAGCGGGAGCGCCCGTAGCTCAATGGACAGAGCGTCTGACTACGGATCAGAAGGTTGGGGGTTCGACTCCCTCCGGGCGCGCGTCAGGCGAGCCTTTCCAACGGTATCTGGCTTTCATCGCCGACCGCGGGCTCGGTGACCGCGGGCTCGCCGACCACGGCCTCGCCGTCGGGGCTCTCGCTCGCCTCAGCCACTAGGGCCTCGCCATCTGGGCTTTCGCTCAGCGTGGCGCACAGGTCCTCCTGGACTCCGGTCTGGCTGATGATCTTGCGGGGCTCGCCCAGGTACTCGACGACCCGCCCGCGGTTGATGAACATCGACCCCGGCGTCCCCGGCCCGAGCTCGTCGGGGAAGAAGAAGAAGAGCTGGGATCCTCTCCCGACGAACAGCAGATCCGCAAAGGTGATCGTCCCCGGTCCGGAGACGTTCCTGATCACCGAGGTTCCGGTCTCGGTGTTCGTGATCTCCAGGACGACCTCCCCCTGGATGATCGTGCGCACCGGGTTTCCCTCGGCGTCGAACCAGGTGATGGTGTGCTCATTGTTCGTGACCACGTGGAACGAGACGGGGAAGGGGCAGGCGCCGGAAGGGATGGACAGATCCTCCGTGGGGATGGGCTGACGATCGGGAGTGTCGGCCCAGGCCCGACCCGGCCACAGCGCCACGCCGACCACGACGAGCAGCACGAATGCTAGGCGGCGCCTCGTCGTGTCCTCC
>DATDKZ010000037.1:0-3157 GCA_036519575.1 Actinomycetota bacterium
GAGTAGCCAGGAGGCGACCACGCTCCCACGGCGCCACACCTCCGCCACCTCGGCGGTGTCGATGTCGTACCGGTAGTACTCCGGGTCGCGGAGGGGCGCCGTCTCGGCGTCGGCCTCCCGCTTCCTGGCTCCGGCGTTGGCATTGCGGATCACGTTCAGGCCCTCGGCGTAGGCGGCCATGAGGCCGTACTCGATCCCGTTGTGCACCATCTTGACGAAGTGGCCGGCCCCGGACGGTCCGCAGTACAGGTACCCGGCTTCGGCCGTGCTCGTTTGCGGCGAGCCTTCCCTGCCCGGCGTGCGCGGGGCACCCTCCACACCCGGCGCGAGGGCGGCGAAGATGGGATCGAGGCGACGCACCACCGCCTCGTCGCCTCCGATCATCAGGCAGAACCCCCGTTCCAATCCGAATACGCCACCGGAGGTCCCGACGTCGATGAACCTGATGCCCTTCGCGTGGTACCGCTCGGCCCGCTCGATGTCATCGCGGTAGTAGGAGTTCCCTCCGTCGATGATGACGTCGCCGGGGTCCATGCGGTCCGCCAACTGGTCGGCAGTCGGGCCGGCGAAGGCAGCCGGCACCATGAGCCAGGCCACGCGAGGCTTGGACAGCTTGCTGGCGAAGTCCTCGAGCGACGCGGTTCCGATGGCCCCCTCGTCCCCGAGCTGGCGCACGGCGTCCTGGTTCACGTCGTAGGCCACGACCTCGTGGCCGCGGCGTATCAGCCGTCGCGAGAGGTTCGACCCCATTCGGCCAAGGCCCACCATCCCGAGCTGCACGATCCGGCTCCTTCCGCTCGCGGCAAGGGTACCGCGGGGGAGATGAACGCTCTCGAACTAGGCCCGGGAGGTCTCACCCGCCCGTCGAGTGTCCCGACGAGGGCCCGAAACGCTACAGTCGGTTGCTCGGCGCTGTCACGCCGGGAACCCTGGACGACACGGTCGATCCACCATCCGTGTGTCCGGCGAATACACGATGGCGCGAGGCCGACCCCGGAAGGAGGACCTCCACGTGGCTGAGATCAAGGTGTACGGGGCGAGCTGGTGCCCGGACTGCCGGCGGGCCAAGCGCTTCCTGGGCGACCAGCGGGTCCCGTTCGAGTGGCACGACATCGAGCAGGATCCCGACGGCGTCAACGTCGTCCAGGCCAGGAACAACGGGAACAACGTCATCCCCACGGTCATCTTCCCGGACGGGACCTTCCTCTCCGAGCCCACCAACGAGCAGCTGGCCGAGAAGATCGGGCTCGAGCGGATGGCCATGATGCACGTCTACGACCTGATCATCATCGGTGGAGGACCGGCAGGCCTCACGACCTCGATCTACGCGGCCCGCGAGAACCTCCAGACCCTCGTGGTCGACAGCAAGGGCCTTGGCGGACAGGCCGGCGTGACCGAACGCCTCGACAACTACCCCGGCTTCCCGGAGGGGATCGGCGGGGCCGAGCTGGCCGAACGGATCGTCCAGCAGGCAAGGCGGTACGGAGTCGAGC
Source organism: Actinomycetota bacterium (assembly GCA_036519575.1). Classification (GTDB taxonomy): domain Bacteria; phylum Actinomycetota; class UBA4738; order UBA4738; family HRBIN12; genus AC-69. Next base: position 1,494 of record DATDKZ010000037.1, read on the forward strand.
TGCTGCAAGCCGTGTCGGTCCTCTCGATCACGAGCGACGGCGACCAGGTGGACGTGGAGACGGCCACCGGCGACCACTACCACTCCAGAGCCGCCCTCATCGCCAGCGGCTCCTCGTACCGCCGGACGAACGCGCCCGGGGAGGACGAGCTGATCGGGGCGGGAATCCACTTCTGCGCCACGTGTGATGGGCCGTTCTACAAGGGCGCCAAGGAGCTGGTCGTGCTGGGCGGCGGGAACAGCGGGCTGGAGGAGGGCCTGTTCCTCACCCAGTTCGTGGACAAGGTCACGGTGGTCGAGCGAGGCGACCGGCTCCGCGGAAACAAGCTGTTGCAGGACAAGGTGAACATGCACAAGCAGATGGAGGTCCTCCTCAACCGCTCGGTGAAGGAGTTCAGGGCGAAGGAGGATGGGAGTGGAAAGCTCGGATCGATCACGCTGGAGAGCGTTCCGGCTGGGACGGTCGAGGAGCTTCACCCGGCGGGCTGCTTCGTGTTCATCGGCCTGGATCCGAACACGGAGTTCATCAAGGGTTCGGTGGACCTTGACGACCGGGGGCTGATCGCCACCGACATGGGCTTCCAGACAAGCATGCCGGGGGTGTTCGCGGCGGGCGACGTTCGCTCCGGATCTACGAAGCAGCTGGCCTCAGCGGTGGGCGAGGGCGCGGGCGCCGCGATCGCCATCCGCCAGTACCTCGAGAACAAGGATCGCAACTGATGACGATGCTGGCAGTCACGGTCGGCCCGCCCACGCCGAACTCGGTCGCGCTGGAGAAGGTGCCCGAGCCCGATCCGGCCGAGGGCTCGATCCTGTGCGAGACCATCGCGGTCGGCGTGGACGGCACTGACAACGAGATCGTCGAAGGCAAGTACGGCGAGGCTCCTCCCGGCAAGGACCGGCTGATCCTGGGGCACGAGTCGCTGGGACGTGTGCTGGAGGCGCCGGCCGCGAGCGGGTTCGCCCCGGGCGAGATGGTGGTGGGGTTCGTTCGCCGGCCAGACCCGGAACCGTGCGACAGCTGCGCGGCCGGGGAGTGGGACATGTGCCGAAACGGCCTCTACACGGAGCGGGGCATCAAGGGGCGCCACGGATTCCTGTCGGAGCGGTTCCGGATCGAGCCGGAGTTCGCCGTGAAACCCGATCCAGCCCTGGGACGCCTGGCGGTGCTCACCGAGCCGACGTCGGTGGTGGCCAAGGCCTGGGAGCACGTCGAGCGGATCGGCCATCGTGCGGTGTGGGAGCCGAGGCGAGCCCTGGTGACTGGGGCAGGACCGCTGGGGCTCCTGGGCGCCATGCTCGGCCGCCAGCGCGGGCTCGACGTGCACGTCCTCGATGTAGAAGATACGGGACTGAAGCCCGTGCTCGTCCGAGACCTCGGCGCGACCTACCACGCCGGTTCGCTGGACGATGTCGCCGGCATGTTCGACGTGGTCATCGATTGCACGGGCGCAGGTCCACTCGTGTTCCACACCATCGACCATCTTGGCCCCGATGGCGTGATGTGCCTGACGGGAATCTCGCCGGCCGGGCGCACGCTGCCTCTCGACGTGGACACGCTGAACAAGCGGATGGTGCTGAACAACAACGTGGTGTTCGGGTCGGTGAACGCTAACCGGCGCCACTACGAGCAGGCGGTGGACGCGCTGGCACGGGCCGACCGCG
>DATDKZ010000038.1:0-3775 GCA_036519575.1 Actinomycetota bacterium
GCGTGACCTTGTCCGCCCCGCCACCCCCGGCGGTCGTCCCCTCCTCCTCACCGCACGCCGCCGCAACCATGGCCACCACGGCCACGAGGATCAACCACCGCCACGTGAACGAACGCACCGAACGCATGGAACCCCCTCCCCCTTCGCTTCTGTGAGCCGAGCCCAGCAGGTCCACCGTCGTTTGCCGCTCCACCCCCCTCCTCATCCCGCCCGCGCGCCTCGCACGGAAGGGTGCCACCGCAGGACGGATCGTTCCACGAGCACGATCGCCAGGTAGAAGGCCACCCCGAGAACGCTCGCCAGGACGATGGCCGCCCATGCCTCGGAGAAGAGGGCCAGCGCCGCCTTCTCCTTGATGAACAAGCCGAGCGATGTCGTCCGCAGCCCGCCGAAATACTGGGACACGACGGCCCCAATCATGGCCAGCACGCTCGCCACCTTCAACCCCGAGAACAGGAACGGAAGGGAGTTCGGGATGCGGACACGCCGGAACGTCGCGGCCTCCCCGGCGGCGTAAGAGCGCATCAGCTCGATCGAGGACGGATGCACGGACGTCAGGCCGCGCAGCATGTTGATCATGACCGGGAAGAACACCAGGACGGCGGCGATGGCGACCTTGGGGATCGGGCTGACCAGGGTGAACCAGTTGTTGAAGATCGGCGCGAACGCGATGATCGGGATCGCGTTCGCGGCGATGGCGTAGGGAAGCAGGGCGCGGCCGAGCGGCCTCCACCGCGCCAGGAGGAGCGCCGTCGCGATGGCGATCGCGCTCCCCACGAGGAAGCCCGCGACGGCCTCTCCGAAGGTGTACAGGGCGGCGTGGCGCAGGAACGTCCAGTTCTCCCGGAGGGCAGCTGCGATCTCCGTGGGCTTGGGCAGCAGGAACCGCTGGATGTCGAACGCCGTCACCAGGCCCTGCCAGGCCACGATCCCCGCGACCAGCACGGCCGCGGCTGGGGCCCAGTCCCGAGCCCGCCGCCCGGCCCGGTTGAGCCGGCCCGGAAGGACCACCGGTTGCAGGCTCATCGTTCCTCCTCCACCAACAGAAACTCCTGCTCCGCCGGCGCCTCCGCATCGGCCGCTCCGCCCTTCCGCAATCGCTCCCGCACCTCGGTAACGAGGTCGAAGAACCGGGGCTCCTCTCGAGTGTCCATCGTCCTGGGCTGTGAGAGGTCGATCTCGACGACCCCCATGATCCGGCCGGGCCGTGCCGACATGACCACAACCCGGGTGGACAGGAACACGGCCTCGGTGATGCTGTGGGTCACGAACACGATGGTGCAACCGCTCTGCTGCCAGATCCGGAGCAGTTCGCCGTTCAGCCGTTCCCGGGTCATCTCGTCGAGCGCGCCGAACGGTTCGTCCATCAGCATGAGCGCCGGGGAGAACGACAGGGCCCGAGCGATCGACACCCGTTGCTGCATGCCGCCCGACAGCTGCCACGGATAATGGCCTTCGAACCCGCCGAGCTCCACCAGGGCCAGCATCTCGGCCACCCGGTCGGCGCGCCGCTGCCGGTCCCAGCCGAGCATCTCGAGGGGCAGGGAGATGTTGCGGGCCACGGTCCGCCAGTCGTAGAGGACGGGGTCCTGGAACACGATCCCGTAGTCCCGATCCAACCGGGCCTGGTGGGCGGGCTTGCCGTTCACCAGGAGCTGTCCGTCGGTCGCCGGGACGAGGTCGCCGACGATGCGAAGGAGGGTGGACTTGCCGCATCCCGAGGGCCCGATCAGCGAGACGAACTCGCCCGGATGGACGTCGAGATCGATCGGGGAGAGCGCAGTCACGCCGGGCCCGCTGGGCGCTGCGTAACGCTTGGACACGCCGCTGAGGGAGACTGCGGCGGGCCTGGGCATGGGTCCCCCGCTCACGCGATGTGCTCCGGCGCGCGGTGCACCACGAGGCGCTCGGCCAGCACGACGACCGAGAAGAACGTGATCCCCAGCGCAGCCGCCACGACGTTCGTGGCCCACAGCGATGCCGGAGAGGTGATGTAGTACTGGTTGTAGTTGAGGATGGCCCCGCCGAGCCCTCCCTGGATCGACGACGGCAGCTCGCCGATGATGGCGCCCACCACGCTCGCCGGCGCCGAGATCTTCAGCGCCGTGAACAGATACGGCATCGAGGCCGGGATCCTGAGCTTCCACAGGACCGACCGGCGGCTGGCCGCGTAGGAATCCATGAGCTCGTGGGCCCGGGGATCGGCGGATCGGAGACCTCGAAGCGTGTTGATCGTCACCGGGAAGAACGTCAGGTAGGCCGCGATGACTGCCACGGAGAACAGGCCGGCCCCCAACCAGATCACGATCATGGGCGCGATGGCCAGGATCGGGATGGTCTGGGAGGCCACGATGTACGGCATGAGGCCCCGCTCGAGCAGCCGAGAATGCGCGAGCGCGATCCCCAGGGCGAAGCCGGTCGAAGCTCCCAGGACGAACCCCAGGGCGGCCTCTCGCGCCGTGAACATTGCGGCCTGGAAGAGGACCGTGACCAGTGGCGGCCCGTTCCGCCGGGAGGGCTCGAACAGCTGGCCGATGATCTCGTGGATATGGGGCATGGACCGCTCGTTCACGGGGAATGGCCAGGTCAGCCCGGTTGCCTGTCCGATGGCTCGATAGCCCTCCCACAGGGCGACCAGGCCGATCAGGACCGCGACGAACGCGAGGACTCCCCGCACCCCCCTCCGGGTGAGCATGAGGTTACTTTGCCCCGGGTTGCCCTCATGCGGCAAGAGACTGCCGGCTCAGGCCTTCCAGCCGTGGATCGTCGGCGTGGTGGAGTCGGCCGCGTGACGGAGACGCGGGAAGCCCCACTCGTCCTCGATCAGGCGAAGCAGCGAGTAGTGATCGGCGGCGGCACGGATCGTCGTCGAGTCGTTGGCCCCAGGCCCGGCGATGACTGCTACGACATGTCCGCCTCCGGCACCCAGCGAGCAGCAGGCGGCGTCGCTCGAGCCCTCATCGAACAGGACCATCACGACGCCGTTGGGTCCGAGCGCAGGGATGATCCTCGGCACCCATGCTTTCAACCACGCATCCCCTGTTGCGATGGGACAGGAGTGCATGTCGTTGCACTCGTTCGGGGTGATCCAGGCGAACTGGGGCAGGCCGTTCTTGAGATCGGTGCGGAGCTGGCTGAAGGGAACGATCCGGTTGCACCGAGTGTCGTCATTGCGGACGTCATCGAAGTACACGAAGGGATCGTGCTTCTTCGCGTAGTCGTTCGGGGATGTGCCCGCCGACGAACTCTTGTAGCAGGGGCTCGGCATCGATTGCATGTATGCCTTCCACGAGATCCCATTGGCCTCGAGCTGATCGATGATGTTCCTGCCACGCACGTTGCAATCGGTGCAGTCGGACGTGATCCCGAAGGTGGATCCTCCCGCGATCGCTAGGTAGTTCGGCAGCGATGGGTGCGTGATCGCGTATTCCTGGGTCAGCAGTACCTTCCGCTTGGCCAGCCGGTTGAGGTACGGCGCATCCGCCGAGCCGATGATCTGGGCGTACTCCTTGTTCTCCATGAGGATCACCACGATGTGCTCCGCCGCGGTGGCACTCGTGACGGCAGGTTCGACCGAGACGTGTCGGCCACGAGTCGTTGTTCCTGGCGAGGCGCAAGCCGAGAGCAGGAAGAGCGAGACGATGAGGAGCGTGGGCGACCTGGGGATCGGGGACGCCGGCGTCCTCAACGGTAGACCCCATTGTGGCCGAGGCTGTGCCGGCCCGGTTGGGGGAAGAAGGCGAGGCCGTGGGGACTGCTTCCGACAGGTATGACG
>DATDKZ010000039.1:0-3473 GCA_036519575.1 Actinomycetota bacterium
CCGGCGCGGCCGTGCTGGTCACGAGCACCTTGGTCGCCAAACGTGGTGTATACGGATGGGAGGTCGCCATCTTTCAGGCGATCAACGGACTGCCGGGCATCATTCGCCCGTACCTCTGGGTGCTGAATCAATATGGGACCGTGGTAACCGTCCCGGTGGCCACCGTCGTAGCCCTACTCTTTCGAAAGTGGCTCCTTGCTCTATCGTTTGCGATCAGCGGAATAGCCGTCTATTTCCTCGCGAAGGTCATCAAGGAATACGTGGAGCGCGGCCGCCCGTCGGCCATCCTGGAAGGAGTTGTGGAACGAGAGACGTTCTCCCCCGACAGTCTCGGCTTCCCATCCGGACACGCAGCGGTGGCATGGGCGATCACGATCATCGTGCTGGCTTATATGAGGCGTCCGTGGCAGATCGCCGCGATCATCCTGGCGATCGTGGTCCCCATCGTCCGGATGTACGTCGCGGCCCACTTGCCACTCGACCTCATCGGCGGGGCGGCGCTCGGGGTTACGGTGGCGTCCGCCGTAAACTTGCTGATCGGCGTCCCCAGACTCGCACCGGCCGAGAGCACGCGTGCCGGACCAAACACGGACGAGAAGGACGACCTCTCCGATCACCGCACCTAGGCGATGTCGAGGAGAAGTCGTAGTTGTGATCCTGGCAAAAGCGTCTCGGTACCTTTGGTGATGGTGAGCGTCCCCTGCACGCCCCATTCGGGAACGCGTTGATCTCTCGGCCATGCCTATCCGTGCTCCCCACGATCCGGTGACGGTTGAGTCGTCGGCGAGGCGTTCCCTATGTGGACGGCCGGTTGGTGGACGTCCGCGGCGCGCCGACCGGGACCACCGCTCCCTTACGTCACGAAGTAGCTGGCCCGTTCGCGCTGCGCCGCGGCGTCGGCAGGACGACGCCAGTCCGACTTGACCCGCCAGAAGATGTACGTCAACCCGCCGATCGGGATCTGGATCCCGTACGTGAGCGCGCGGAAGAGCAGGACCGCTGCCACGATCGCGGCCTTCTCCTCACCGCTGAACGCCGTGAGTCCTCCGATGTACCCGAGGTCGATCAGCCCGACCCCACCGGGGGTGATCGGCACCGCCGAGAGGAGCCGCGAGAACGCGTACACCGCGAACGCCTCGGCGGTGGACACTTCCTGCTCGGAGACACCCAGGTGCCGCAACGACAGGAGCAGCACGAAGAACAGCGCAACCTGACTGAGTAACGTCGTCCAGCTCAACCGGAACCACCGGCGTTCGACCAACGCGATCGTGTCCCGGCGGAAGCGTGCCGCGCCGTCACCCCACGTCGTGACCGGCGGTTTGTGCCGGATGCGGCGAAACCACGACGCGACGCGACCCAGCCAGTTCCCGATCCTGATCGCGAACTCTTCGCTCCGGAACACCATGGCGAACAGCCCGATCGCCACGCCCAAGACGATGACGCCGAGGACTGCCGCCAGGATGTAGGTCGGCGTGAGATGCCCGCTGAGCGCGAGGAACACGAGCGCAAGCAGCGGCAAGCCGAGCTTCGCGAAGATGTTCCAGATGCCGGTCACCCCGACGTACAGCGCCACGCTCGTCCCGCTGAATCCCCAGGAGTCGAGGATCGAATACGTCAGCCCGACGGCGATCGCGCCGCCCGCCGGGAGCGTGTTCGCGACCGAGGTCGTCGTCTGCGTGAGGACGGCGGCCTTGCCGATGCCGAGGCCGGGCAAGGCAGCCTGGTTCGCCCACCAGTACGTCACGAGATTGAAGATCGTCGCGGCGACGAGCGACCATGTCTCGATCGGCGTGAGTGTCTTGATCGCCGCCCAGACGTCCCGGTAGTCCGCGAACTTCGGGATCGCCCACCAGAAGATGCCGATCACGATCACGAGAGAGATCACGTAACCGACGATCCGCTTCCAGCTAAGAGGCTTACGGGTTTGCTTGCCCGCCTCGGCCGACGCCATCATGTGAGCATACCCCTGCTAGCTGGCTCGTTTCCACGCACTCCTGAGACCGTGGAAACGGCGCTCACCGTTCATCAGCTGGCAACGGTCGGCGAGCCGTTGTGGTCAGGTTCACTCGAGGCCGTGCCTCGGGATCGCGAGGTTGACAGCGCTACCGATGGCGAGTCCGAGCGCCGAACCGCCGACCACATCGAGCGGGAGGTGGGCTCCAACATACATCCGCGAGAACGGCACGAACCCGGCGAGGGCCACAAGCGTCGACCGCCACCCGTTGGACGCTGAGGGCCAGACCATGACCGTGAGTGCGGCGGAGACCGCGGCGTGCCCAGACGGGAAGCCTTTGTCGCCTTCCTCCGCCCCTCGCAGCGAGACGTCTCCGAGGACGCTCGCCGGGCGACCCCGATCCACCATCGGCTTCACGGCCTTCGCCAGGACCCAGGCTGCGGTCCCGCCCGCGGCGATCGCCAGCGCGAGGCGGGGCCGACGGCGAGCGAGGGCGAGGGTGGCGGCCGCGGGCACGGTTCCGAACGTGCCGTATTGCATCGGGATCCAGATCGCCCAGTAGACATCTCCGGGGAGCTCGTTGGCCTCACGGAACACACGTATCTCCGTTTGTGTGATAGGTCGACGAGCGAGCACCGCGGCGCCCAGCAGGGTGCCCACGCCGAAGGCGAAGCGTGCAATGTTCCCAGCCGAGCGGGCCATCCTCATGCCGCGCTCACCGGAACCCCCCAAGGATGGTCTGCACTGTGCGAAGGCGGAATTCTCATCGACCTGACGCCGAACAATGACCACCAACCGGAGCCACGGACGTGGGCGCCGACCATATGACCGGCCCGAGGGTAACACGCGATGCCGAGCCAACTCCCCGACCCTGACGCCCCCCGACCAATCCCCCGTCAGTTCGACCGAATGCGCGTCGTTGTGGCCGGCCGTGCTCCTATTCGATGCCGGCAGCCGCCTCCCCCCTGTCACGGCAGTCGCGTAAGGCCACGATCCTTCCCTCACGCACCGTGAACACCGCGTAGTTGCGATCATCAGCTTTCCACATTCGGTAGCCGTCGACCCCCGGAGTCCGCACCACAACCATCACCCGATCGCCGCGCGCGGTGACCTCCTCCAGCTCCGCCTTCAGACCACGCTCCGCCTGGCGCTCGAGGGCGGTCTCGAGCTCGTGGCGGCCGTGGCACACCTGCGGATCCGGATCCTCGAGGCTGGGATCGAGGTAGGTCCACTCCAGATCCGGATCGACGAACTGGAGCATCGTCGCCACGTCGCCATGGGAATACGCCTCGTACGCCCTGCGGATCAATTCCACGTTCTCGTTCGACATCGGATCCTCTCAATTGGTCGTCGGTGATTCATGAAGCGGGGGCGGAAGCCCCCAAAGAGGGGCGGCGCTCGTGCGGCTGCCGGTCCACGGTCGGCTCGCCGTCGACGAACGGCAGCAACAAACTGCCCGTCGCGCGAGAAGCCAGACGGCCCAACCGCTTGAAGGGGTGAGTGAGGCGTTCAGGGTCAG
>DATDKZ010000040.1:0-3078 GCA_036519575.1 Actinomycetota bacterium
GATCACCTTCCAGGCGCCCAGTGCGCGGGCGATCCCCACCGCGAACAGGCCGATCGGGCCACAGCCGATGACCGCGACCGGGTTCGTGAGCAGGTCCTCGCCACCCTCGGTCCCGAACGTCGCGTGCACGGCGTTCCCGAAGGGTTCCATCACCGACGCGTGGTCGGGCTGGATGCCCTCGCCGACGACCCACGCGTTCACCGCGGGGACCACCACGTACTCGGCGAACGCGCCGTCCGTGTCGACGCCGAGGATCTTGAGGTTGCGGCAGATGTGCGCTCGTCCGGTTCGGCAGGTGGAGCAGACCCCGCACGCGATGTGGGTCTCGACGGCCACGAAGGCACCCTTATGCACGTGGTGGACCTCGGGACCGACCGCCTCCACGGTCCCCGCCACCTCGTGACCGAACGTCATCGGCACGCGGGTCACACGACCCTGGGCCCACTCGTTCCAGTCGAAGATGTGGAGGTCGGTCCCGCAGATGGACGCGGCGTGCACGCGGATGAGCACCTCACCCTCGCCCGGTTCCGGGACCGGGACGTCGCGGAGCTCGGCGCCGGGGCGAGGTGCGGTCTTGCGCAAGGCGCGCATCGTGCCCAGCCTAGCGCGACCGGATGCAACCGCAGCGGACCGGTGGAACCATCGAGCAGGACGTCGCGTCCAAGCCAGACTCGACGGCCCAGCCTCGACGACCTCGACGACAAGGAGCGACCATGCGCGTAGGGCGGATCGGTGTGGCGGTCGCGGCGGTGGCCGTGCTCGGGTCGGCGTGCGGCGGAGTCGGCAACGACGACCCGGGTTCGGGCGGCGCCACGGGGGCGACCGGCGCGACCGGGATCGAACACCCGACCGGCGCGGACCAGTTGATCCTTCGCATGTCGTTCGAGGGGGGGTTCGTCGCGTACGGATACACGCTCGGGACCACGCCGTTCTGGTCCCTGTTCGGCGACGGGACGCTGATCGTCCCCGGTCCCCAGATCGAGATCTATCCCGGCCCGGCCCTCCCGAACCTCACCGCGACCCAGCTCTCCGAGGACGGCATCCAGGCGATCCTGGAGGCCGCCAGGGAGGCCGGGCTCCTGGACGGCGACGCCAACTATGACGACCAGTGCATCGCCGACGCCGCGACCACGGTGTTCACCACGACCGCGGACGGCACGACGTCGGTCGTCTCGGCGTACGCGCTCGACGTCGGCGAGCCGGCCGGCACGTGCGGGAACGCCAAGGACGCCGACGCCCGCGCGAAGCTGGCGGCGTTCCAGGCCAAGCTCACCGACCTGCAGAGCTGGCTCCCGGATGGTTCGCTCGGCACCGAACGCCCCTACGACCCGACCGAGATGCGCGTGTACGTCCTCCCGTACCAGGGAGACCCCGAACTGCCGCAGGACCCGATCGAGTGGCCGCTCGAGCCCCCGCTGGACGCGTTCGGCGAACCGATCCAGAACGCCGGGTCGGACACGCGCTGCGGCGTGGTCACGGGTGAGGACCTCACAACGCTGCTCACAGCGGCGGGCGATGCGAATGCCCTGACCCCGTGGACGAGCGACGGAACCGATCACCAGCTGATCTTCCGACCGCTGCTCCCCGACGAGCACACCTGCTAGCGCTCGGTTGCGACGGCGGCCGAGGGCTTCCCTCACGCGAGCCGGACGGGCAATGGCGAGCCTCGCGCGATGATCAAGGTCGATGGTGGGCTTCGGTCAGGCCAGGGCACCATCCGAGCGGGGAAGGGGACCTCCCTTGATCTGTTGCAAGGGAAGCCCAGGGACGTCCCCAGCCAGTTCGGAGGACTCAGGATCCGCGCGCGAAAAGGCTACTGAGCCCGAGCCAGCGTCTTCGAGACGACGTTCCAGGCGTCCAATCGGGATGCTCGGTCTTGCGCAATCTCTGGCAAAGCTCAACGAGCCTCGCTCGGTCGACCGGTGCGTTATCGCCGCAGTCGCCCGAGTCACCTCCGGTATCGCGCAGCCACCTGCACAGCTCCGCCGACAGAGCTCGGGCGACCTGCGGCTCGCTGTCCAAGATGGGAAGGAACGCTGAAGGAGCGAGTTCGAGTGTGGACACACGGGTTGCTGCAACGATGGTTGCCGTCCTCGGACCGCCGTCGATCACGGCGATCTCACCGAAGTATGAGCCCGGTCCCAGTGTGGCCAAGTGGGACCCACCGACAAGTACCTTGGCGCTCCCATCCGTGATGGTGTAGAGCCCCTTCCCGGCTTCGCCCTCCCGGATGATCTCGACGTTGGGTTGGAACTCGATGGCGCGGGACGCTCGCAGGATGCGCATCAGTTGGTGCTTGGACAGGCTGCTGAAGAGGGGGACGGAGCGCAGCGCCTCCAGGTGTTCCGACCTGATCCAACGAAGCCCCGCCCAGCTGACAACGATCACGAGGAGGAACATCAGAGCGGGAACCAACCATGACGTCGCGGCACTGGCAGCGAGGAACGAAGCCGTCACCCCCCACCAAGTCGTCAAATCCGTCACTCCCAACGACGGCCGAGAAGCCGGAAGAGACGCCTTCCTCCGCCGAACGAGGACGATAGCTTCGTGAGCGGGGCGGCTACTAGGGTGATGACGACATTGTCACGGAGGCGTTCTCTCGCCGTCCTTGGGCAGCGGACGAGCGGGCGCCCGCTACATTCTGACGCGGCCCTGGGCCTCGCGAGAGTCCCAGACCGTGCTTCGCCACATGACAACCGTGCAATGTGGCGGATCCGTGCGCCTTGTATCAGCGCCTCCAGCCGAGATCGTCGTGACAGTCCTGTCATCCATCTTGCCTCCGAGCCTGGGACCGCTCGAAAGTAGGTCTTCACGGTGCCTGCTGACGGGACGGAGGGGTGGCATGGTCGGATCGTTTCGACGTGGGGCAAGAATCGCCGCGCTGGCTGCCGTACTGGTGCTTGTAGCGTCCGCGTGCTCCAAGGAGAGCACGCCGACGGCGCCGATCTACAACGTCTTCGGGCAGCAATTCAGGTTCCACGGCATGCCGAAGTCGATCCCCTCGGGAAACATACAGATCAACTTCTCGAACAAGGAGTCGTTCCCGATCACGCACGAGATGATCGTGAAGGCGCTCCC
>DATDKZ010000041.1:0-4792 GCA_036519575.1 Actinomycetota bacterium
ATCGCTCCTTTCGAAGGATGTCCTCTCCGGTGGTGAAGGCCTCGTTGAACGCCTGGACCGCAACCTCCCGGGCCATCCCCAAACCACGGTCGGTCACCGACAGGACCACCCCCTCGTCCAGGGTCCGAGCGCGGATGGTGACCGGCTGGTCCTCGGGGGAGTACCGGCAGGCGTTGTCCAGGAGCTGGCGGATGACCTCCGAGATCCGGACGGGGTCGGCCAGGGCCGGGAGACGCTCGGGGATCAGCCGCTGGATCTCGATGTTCGGGTAATGGCGGTGCACCTCGTCGGCCGCGTGACGGATGAGGGGCGCAAGGTCGATCTCGGTGAGCTTCAGCGAGAGCGTCCCCTGTTCGAGCTCGGCGATCGTCAGCATCTCGTCGACGATCATCATCAGTTTCTCCAGCGAGTCGTTCAGCTTGTCCAGGAACTCCTCCCGCTCTACCTGGGAGACCCAGCGGTTTCGAAGCACGTAGGCGATGCCCTTGGCCACCGTGATTGGGGTCCGGAGCTCGTGCGAGACGTTCGCCAGGAAGTCGGCCTTGGCCGAGGTCACCCCGTCCTCCACCGGTTCCGTGTCATGGACCGCCGTGGTGTTCAATTCGCGATATGCGCGCGCCGGATCGGCGAAGCCCTCCGCCAGCAGCTCGGCGACCCGTGGACTGATGGTGACGTTTCCCTCCAGGACCGAGCTGATGGCGCGTACGACCACCTCGGGGCCATCGGACTTCAGCAGGTATCCGTAGGTTCCCGCCGCGATCATCTCCGCAGCGGTGAATGGGGAGTCCAGGGACGTCCAACAGATGACCCTGGTCTGGGGGACCGTGGCGACGAGCCGGCGGACCAGCTCCGCTCCCGACAGGCCCGTCAGACCGGCTTCGACCACGACCACGTGGGGCTGGATCCGCGCCGCGACGTCGACGGCCCGAAACCCGTCGGTCACGGCCTCGCTCTCGACGTCGGAGCTCGACTTGAGCAGGGCGTATTGAAGTTGGGCCAGCCCGTCCGGGGTATCGCACAGGAGCAGCTTGATGGGCACACCCTTGGTATCGGTTGAGCCCTTGGGCGATTGAGGAAGGCACCCCGCCCGGCACTGTGGGACGGCCGCCAGCGATGCGGGGCTACTCGACCAGGCCGCTTCGGATGGCGATGGCCACGGCCTGGGCCCGGTCGTTGGCCCCCAGCTTCTCGAAGATCCGCTCGAGATGCGTTTTCACCGTGTGGGGGGAGATCCCGAGGTCGTGCGCGACCTCCTTGGTAGTGGCCCCGAACGCCACCTTCTGGAGGATCTCCTTCTCTCGGGCAGACAGGCCCGGGACGTCCGGGCGCTTGTCGGCGAACTGGACCTCCTCGATGAAGGCCTTTGTGAGCTGGGGGTGGATGACGGCCTTTCCCTCGACGGCCAGGCGAGCGGCGTTCACCAACTCCTCGGCCGATGCGTCCTTCAACAGGTAGCCCGAGACGCCCGCCTGGATGGCCTCGGAGATGGAGGCTCGGGACTCGTCCACAGTGAACAGGATGACCTTGGTGTCCGGGGACGCTTGCTTGATGGCCCTCGTGGCCTCGATCCCGCCCATCCCGGGCATCCGGACGTCCATGAACACGACATCGGGTCGCAGGTCTCCGGCCTTGGTGATCGCCTCTTCACCGCTCGCCGCCTCCCCGATGACCCGGACGCCCTCCTCCAGGTCCAGGGCCGAGTGAAGGCCTTCCCTGGTCACCGGGTGGTCGTCGACGATTAGGATCTTGATGGCAGGCATGCCAGCCTCTGCCGGTCGGTTGTCGATGGTGGCCCTAGGATAGAGGGTGAATAGGCCGATAGGACGGAAGCGTGGAGCAGAACGAGCGGATGGAGCAGATGGAGCAGCCGGCCGGGTTGACCGAGGATCAGGTCCTCGAGGCCCTGCGAAACGTGTTTGACCCCGAGCTCGGGATCAACATCGTGGACCTCGGCCTGGTGTACTCGGTGAAGATCGAGGATGGGCTCGTCCACATCGAGTACACGCTCACCACCATGGGCTGCCCCATCGGCCCACTCATCGAGCAACAGATGCAACAGCTCCTGGCCTCGGTCCCCGGCGTAGACGGCGTGGATGCCGAGATGGTGCTCCGCCCGCCGTGGAGCCCCGAGATGATGTCCGATGAGGCAAAGGCGGCCCTGGGCGTCTTCTAGGCGGCGGACCATCGGGCGATGCGTCCCCTTGACAGTGCACTTGCAACACGGGGAGAATCGCGGTCGAATCCGAGCTTGGGGGTCGGAATTCCTTGATCCGAACGCGCTGTTACGGGCTGGTGGGGGCCATGATCCCCTCCCGGCTCTGCTGTAGCGGCCCCTGTGCCCGCCCGGGGGCGCACCCCCACTCGCCGTCGGCCTGATCCGGCGGAAGGCTCCGGGAACGATCCCTCGAGTGCTTCTGTCGACGGTTGACTTGGGCAAGAGGAAGGAGGAGACGATGGGCGCATACGCCAATCCCGACGCGTTGGTCGAGACGGACTGGCTGGAGGAGCACCTGAACGACCCCACCATCCGGGTGATCGAGGTCGACGAGGATACGCAGGCGTACGAGAAGGGGCACATCCCCGGCTCCGTGGCGTGGAACTGGACCACCAACCTGCACGCGAAGGTCGGCCGGGACTACGCCTCCCAGGCGGAGTTCTCCGACCTGCTGTCGCGCGCCGGCGTGGACAAGGGGACGACGGTCGTGGTGTACGGAGGCAACAACAACTGGTTCGCCGCGTACGCCTACTGGCTCCTGAAGCTCCGGGGCTTCGATGACGTCAAGCTCCTGAACGGCGGGAGGAAGAAGTGGGAACTCGAGAGCCGCGAGCTCACCCAGGACACACCGGCCACCAAGGCCACGGGGTTCAAGATCGAGGGGAACGAGCGCCCCGAGATCCGGGCGCTGCGCGACGAGGTCCTGACCAAGGTGGGGCAGACGGCATTCGTGGATGTCCGCTCGCCCGAGGAATTCCGGGGGGAGAAGCTGGCCCCCGATCACCTGCCGCAGGAGCAGTCCCAGGTGCCGGGCCACATCCCATCGGCCGCGAACATCCCGTGGGTGAAGGCGGCGAACGACGACGGCACGTTCAAGTCGGCGGACGAGCTCCAGGCGCTCTACGAGGGTGAGGGCGTGACCCCCGATCGGGAAGTCATCGCCTACTGCCGGATCGGCGAGCGCTCCAGCCATACGTGGTTCGCGCTCACCGAGCTCCTCGGCTACGGGGCGGTCAGGAACTACGACGGGTCCTGGACCGAGTACGGATCGCTCGTCGGCGCACCGGTGGAGAAGGGTTAGCCCCCTCTCCCGGGCGGGCCGGGCCTCGCGGCCGGGCCCGCCCTCATGCCCTATTCGCCTGGAGGGGTCCGTCCAAGAACGAAATCCTACCTGCTAGGTGGTCTTTCCCGCCCCGCCGAGGCTATCCTGTAGGTGTCGGTGGGAGCCTCGGCGGGCCGAACTACGAGGATCAGGGGAAGCGACGTGGCCATTACACAGGAAGAGCACCTCGAGGAGCTTTCCAAGGGATATCGGTTCGACTGGAAGGATCCCGACCACTCCGTCTTCCAGCCCAAGCGAGGGCTGTCCGAGGCCGTGGTCGAGGAGATCTCCGCGCTGAAGTCCGAGCCGGACTGGATGCGCAAGTACCGGCTGAAGGCGCTGAAGCACTTCGAACGGCGTCCGATGCCGTGGTGGGGCGCCGACCTCTCCGACATCGACTTCGAGAACATCTACTACTTCATCCGGTCGACCGAGAAGCAGGCCCAGAACTGGGAGGACCTTCCCGAGGACATCCGGGGGACCTGGGACAAGCTCGGGATCCCGGAGGCGGAGAAGAAGTATCTGGGTGGCGTCAGTGCCCAGTATGAATCGGAGGTCGTGTACCACAAGATCAAGAAGGAACTGGACGACATCGGTGTGCTCTTCACCGACATGGACTCTGCTCTCCGCGACCACCCAGACCTGGTCAAGGAGTACTTCGGGACGATCATCCCGCCGAACGACAACAAGTTCGCCGCGCTGAACACAGCCGTGTGGTCTGGCGGGTCGTTCATCTACGTGCCGCCCGGCGTGCACGTGGACATCCCGCTCCAGGCGTACTTCCGGATCAACGCGGAGAACATGGGCCAGTTCGAGCGGACGTTGATCATCGCCGACGAGGGCTCGTACGTGCACTACGTGGAGGGTTGTTCGGCGCCCATCTACACGAGCGACTCGCTGCATTCGGCTGTGGTCGAGATCATCGCCAAGAAGGGCGCGCGGGTCCGGTACACGACCATCCAGAATTGGTCGACGAACGTGTACAACCTGGTGACCAAGCGGGCCGCCGCGTACGAGGACTCCGTGATGGAGTGGATCGACGGCAACATCGGGTCCAAGGTCACGATGAAATACCCGTCCATCTACCTCCTGGGCAAGGGCGCGCGGGGCGAGGTGCTGTCGGTGGCGTTCGCCGGCAAGGGAATGCACACCGACGCCGGCGGGAAGGCCATCCACGCCGCGCCGTACACGACCTCGATCATCAACTCGAAGTCGGTGTCGAAGGACGGCGGTCGCACCGGCTACCGGGGCCTGGTCCGGGTGGAGCCCGGGGCCGAGCACGCGAAGTCCATGGTCCGGTGCGACGCGCTGATCCTGGACGAGAGGTCGCGCTCGGACACGTACCCGTACGTCGAGGTCGAGGAGGAGACGGCCCAGCTCGGGCACGAGGCCAGCGTGGCCCGGATCGGCGAGGACCAGCTGTTCTACCTGATGAGCCGGGGCCTGACCGAGGCCGAGGCCTCCGCGATGATCGT